>JAFTWL010000001.1 GCA_017465305.1 Ruminococcus sp.
AACTATGTCAAAAACCTGTGAAAAGCTATATCCTGCCCCAGTAAGCTTCGCATATAATGTAACATATCCGTCTTTTATCGGTTCTTTATTATTTTCATCTCTTTTTATTTCGGGATAAGAATTATCATTAAACCAAACAAGAGCATCTGAAGCTCTAAGAGTATAGATATTTTTTGTTCTTGATACAGATGTAACCCAGAATTCACCTCTTAAAATCCATTTATCAGAATCATTTTCTGGTCTTTCATTTGTATCAGTGTAGCAACTCCATAAAGTTATTTTTGCACCATAGACATTAAATTTATTTATTTTTTTACCGTCAATCTCATTATCAAGCTTTAATTTTATTGATAATTCAGCCGGTCTCACACTTCCAAATGTAAAGGTACTGTCATCGCAACATCGGGATGTAATGCTACATGAATCCTTTATAATATCATTTTCTGTGAAATCTTTTTCTGCCATTCCAGCAAATTCTCCACCCAATTCACCTGTTATGTATGTAGGAATTGATATATGTCCCTTTATATGTTCACATATTACCATTTAAACCTCCTCTAAACTTACAGAAAACTCATACATCCCACGTCCTTCATATTCTGGCACAAGTTCGCATCTATAAAAAAAATGAAATGGTGTAGGCTTGCTATCATCTCCATCCTGATAATAAATACATGAATTGCCATAATCAACTTTTTTTCTGTCTATTGCATTTGTTTGTATATCAGATGTTTTAAAAAATGATATTTCCTCTGTTTCTGTTCCATTTTCGCTATAAGCAAATTTAATTTCTGTTTGAAAAAACAATTTTTTTAAAACTTTTAAATCTTCACTGTCACATTCAATTGTTAAATCTATTTTCCTCTTTCCCATACGAATAGGAAAGAAAATTGATTTTCCATTTTCATTTTGAAATTGATTTTTCATTTCTTCATACGTGACATTAAAATTTAAAATATTTCTTATGAGTATGTAGTTTTTCGCCCATCCTGCAATTATATCAGGAGGGCGTATAAAAAATTTCAAATATGTTATCATTACACACTATAACCTCCAGTGCTTGCATTTCCTCGTGTAATTTCATTTAAAACAGCTGTTCCAAATTGCTCTCCATCCAATTCAAATGTAGCATAAAGTGAAATAGGAGGTACTTCATTAGATGATTTATTAGTTATTGATTGAGATTTATTTACATTTGTCTCAGAATAGTTATTATACACATTGTTGTAAACAGATGAATAAGGTGCAACTGAATTCAAACCTTGCATATTTGCCATATTATTTGTAGCATTTACAAGCCTTTGGATTTGTTCTGTAGGAATTTGCTGTATAGCACGCATTCTGGAAATGAAACTGTTTGTAAATATGTCAGGCGTATTATTAGCTACATCTTTTGATTTCTGTAATGTTTCAGGACTTGTAACAACAGGCACTTGTATATCTTTGTAATTAGTATTTAAATTTTGATTGATTAAAACATCTTTTACAAAAGGTTCTTCTATATCAGAATCATTTAATTTATAGGAGTATGGAATGTCAAATCCTAAATTCATTGGTATTTTAATATCATTACTTGCTACCTTTGCTGCTTCATTCAAAACATTTTTCATCATTTCAGCTGATGTTTTAGTAACTGCTGGTATTCCTTCTTCTATACCGATATCCAAGCCTTCATCAAGATAACCACCCATTCTCGTTGTTACCCTTGATGGAGAATGAATTTCAGCCATCCAGTTCATAGCGTTTATTGCCCCTGACATTACATCAGACGCGGTTTTAGTTATAATAGGTGCATATTCCCAAAGTCCTATGTCTAAGCCGTTTAAAAGACAAAATCCTATATTTTTGCCTATTTCTGAATAAGACTCACCATCATCTAATTTTTCTTTAATAAAGGCTTGTACATCATCAATTTGACTACTGTCTAAAATACCGGCTTGTTTAAAAGCATCAAGGAATCTTTGCATGCCAACTTCGCCATTTTCGTCTAAAGTTTCTGCTAATTCTCTCATAGCCTTATTTACAGTTTCTTTTTGTTCATCAAAAATTTCTTGAGAAATAACACCCTCTTTTAAGAGGTCTTTAGCAGCTTGCAACTTGTTATATACGCCCTGAAAATACATATGCAATTGAATTTCACTTTTTTCTGTTGTGTTATCAATTGCAGTAGAAAAATCTTCAAGCGATTTACCTACATTTTCATAATTTCCATTTAAAAAATCCTTTTCAGCTGTAAGATAATCAGATTCTGCTGTAGATATTTCGTTTAGTAATCGCATAGTAACAGCTTTATTCTTAGAAAGTTTTACAATTTTTTCATTGATACCTTTTAATTTTGAGAAATCTTCTTCCCACTTCTGATAAATACCTTGAAATTCTTGTTCTGTTATATTTGCACCGGTATTAAGTATTAAGTATTCATCTCCATTTATATCAGTTTCAATGCGAAAACGTTCATCACTTTCTATTTTTTTTCTTCGCTCATAAATTTCTTTACGTGCTGATATAGCATCATTTAAAGCTTTTGTACTATCAGTATATGATTCTAAAAGCTCTGGTTTTTCTTTAAGAGCTTCAGCATACCTATCCTCTAAAACATCAAGTTGTGCCTGTGCATGCTGTTTTTGAATAACTTTATCAATGGAATCAGAAATGTTGTCATAAGATTGTGCCACACCCTCATTATCTGTAATAACACCACCTGAAACTACAAAAGAAGTATCAGAATATTCATTTATTTTTTCTAATATGTTTTCTACTTTATATTCTGCACCCTCTTTAATAGAGCCATCTGCGTTTATTAACTGCATTAATGAATCTTTTAGTTTCAAAACATTATCATATGAAATAGTTTCTGCACTTATATTTTCCTGCATAGACTTTTTCATATCGTTCCAAGCTTCAGAGCATTCCTGTGTTTTATCAATAGATTTTTGTACTGAATCAGGAATCCTTCCAGCTTCTTCACGAACTTCTTCCAAGTGATTTCTCCACTCTTTTGCTTTTGAGTTAGCTAATTTAACAAAAGTCGTACCAAGAGCTACTGCTGCACCAATTCCTAATGCAATCGCTGTCAAGGGATTAGCTGCTGAAACTATATTTTTAACAGTTTTTATCGCTGTGCCACCAAATGTCATAATTTTTGATACAGCAAATGCAGAAGCAAAACCAGCAACCAATCCTTTATTGTCCCAAAGGAATTTAACAATTTTAGATACAGAATCTATTGCACTTGGAAGTTTGCTTGCAAGTGTTTTAGCCATATTTCCAAGAGATTTCCCCAACATTGTAGCACCATCTTTGACTTTACTATCTGATAATGTTTTCGTTAATGTCTGTAAAACATCTCTAATAGGTTCTTTTAATTCCTCAAATACGCTTAATTTCAGCCCATCAAATGCACTTGACAGCTTTGTCAAATCACCCTGAACATTATCCTGCATAGTTTCAGCAGCCTTGGCAGCTGTACCAGCAGAATTCTCTAACTCTGTAGCAAAAGCAGCTGCACTGTCAACACCTGCATTAAGCATCATATTAACGCCTTTAATGCTATAACGTGTAAAAGTAGACTGCAATTCAGAAGCTCTTTCTGCTTCTGTCATGCTACCTGTAACTTTTTCAACATCTTTCATTATGTCTATAAGTTGCTTATAATTACCGGCTTCATCTGAAACTGCGACGGCTGCATTACCGATGTTAATTACATATTTGCCATATGATTCATTTAAATTTGAGATATATTCATCCGTTCCCTTTAATTCTTCATTGGCTTTAATAGTTTCATCTGTAACTTTATACATCCTGTCTGTAATATCACGCATAGTAGCAGTTAAAGATGTACCAGCTTCAGCACCCTTATAGCCCTGATTAGCCATAGAAGCAAGCAAAGCAGTTGTTGTTTCCACTGTTTGACCTGTTGAGTGCATGGAAGAAGCACAATTTTTATATGCTTCTGATAACTGGTCAACAGTTGTATTGCTGTTTGACTGAGCATAAGACAGCAAATCAGCCAAATATGTAGCATCCTTTGTCTCCATACCAAATGCCGAAATATAGTCTGTTACAATGTCACTTGCTTGTGCTAAATCCATTCCGGCAGAGGCAGCAAGATTCAAAACACCTGGCAATGCTTCTGTCATTTGAGTTGCATCCCATCCGGCAAGAGCCATGAATTTAAATGCCTGTGCAGACTCTTCAGCTGTAAATTTTGTCGCTGCACCATATTCTTTAGCTGTTGCTGTAAGCTTTTCAAGCTCCTCATCTGTAGCACCTGATATAGCTGCAACCTCTGACATTGACGATTCAAAGCCGATACCTGTAGATAGTACAGATGTAGCTAAATTTTTTAGTTTACTACCTAATTTAGTTATTGCTTGTGTTGCAAGATTAGAAAACACTTGAACTCCTGCAAAATCTAACAAAGACATACTTTTAGCTGTTTTTTGAGTTTCTTCGCCAACATCCTTAACAGCTTCTTTATATTCCTTTGTATTTTTTGCCAATTTTTCACTTTGTTCGCTTGCTTCTTTAGAAGAATCTTTCATTTTTTTAAGTGAAGATTCGAAATCATCTCCAGCAGAGACAGCAGATTCAGCTAATTTTTTTAATTGTTCTCCAATTTTAGATAATGAATTTGTTATCTTTTCTGTTCCTTCATTGAACCCATCAACGTTTATTTTCGTATCAAACGTTAAATGACCATCTGTTTGAGCCAAACTCACACCTCCAATCCATTAGAAAAAAGCTCCTACTTGTCCAGCATTCATTGGATTTTGCGGAATAGAAATGCTCCTTCTAATTTCTGCAATTTGTTTTCGTCGTTCTTTGTCTTTTATCTGTGACAAATTTATACTTCTGTAGCCTATTCTTTTCTTTAATGGCACATCTTCAGGCAATGCCTCAAACAATGCCATAAACTCATACCAATGTAAAAACGGCATAGACCTTAAATCTATGCCGTAACATTGACGATACGCTCCCAAAATATATGCACTGTCATAAACCCATGAAAAACAAGTTTTATCGTTTTGTTCTGAATCAACTTTTTCTGTTTCATCTTCATCTGAATTGCCAGGGGAATCTTCACATGAAGCAAACTGCAACAATGCTTCCCATGCGTTTAAAGAATTTTCAGGAACTTCCTTTGTAAACCACCCCATGCATGCAATCAGCTTATCTTTAGGAGAATAAGAATCGTCTGCCATCATGTCAAAGAATGCAATCCAGTCACGAAAATTTGTTACAACTGGATAAGATACACCATCTACTACCACGCTTTCAGGCAATGGCTCATATAGTAGATTCATTTTTTGTGTCCTCTCGCATGCCTGGAACATACTTCTTAGTTAAATCAAGCCATCTACAAGCAGCAGCTACTTTCTGCTTATGAACAAATTTTAAAAAGCTATCATAAACATCATAATATAATCTTGTATTATCTGGCATATCTTTAAAAATTTTTTCTGCGTCTTTTCCAAGTACATCAATAAAAAACATACGAAATATTTCACATTCCCTGCGAATTTGGTCAGCCATACCAGATATTTCATCTGTTTTATCAAGCTTTTCAAAATGTTCAGCAGCTTTTTGATAACGTTCAGCTGTATCCGCATCTTCCATATCAAGTTTAAACTTTAAGCCATTTATTTCCCATGTGCAAAAATCATTCATAGATTATTTCTCCTTTGCTTTTGATAAAGATATTGTAGAAGCTGTAGTTTCCTCAGATAATGCAGAAACAGTTTTAGCTCCTAATTCAGGCACTGTTATTGTAAGCCAATCCTTGTCCATTGTTGATATTTTGATTTTTTCTTCTGGTCCTCTTGACTTAAAGTCACCTGAATAAGTCATACACTCTGTACTTCCGCCATTTGAACCTGGTGCAATAGTATATGGTCGAATTGTAGCATCAGCTGAATATGTATTACCTGAAGAAAGATTTTTTGTTGTCATATCAACAGTTACAATATTACGCACAGCATCAAGCCCTGTTGCTTCACTTTCAGTAATCTTAACAATTTCTTCTAATGCAGGGTCGTCTTTATAATGTTCAAATTCATAGCTGACACCTTTTGAATGACCGACTGTGTCAGTTCTTTCAAAATCCTCATCGACATACTGTCTTGTATGTTCCTTTGTGTTATGCGAAAATTCCATATTTGTAAATCCTTGCATACGGTGATATGTTGACGAACCATCGTCACCAATCACCTCTAAAAATGACAACTTTTCTGAACGTTTTACTAAATGTAATTTATCAATACTTTTTCCCATTATTTAATTTCCTCCTTTAAATTTCAAAATTCCATTTTTGATAATAAACAAGCGACAGCTCCATTTGATAAATAGCAGTACTGTCGCTTGAATCATATACATAGCCGTTTGACAATATCTCTATATATTGTGCTGTACGACCTTCTTCTAAGTCAGGCAAATTTCCTTTATCTGACTGTTTTTCGACCCACGAAACCAGTTTTTCATAAAATTCTGTATTCTTTGTATTTTGCCTTTCGTTATATATTTCACGACCTGCAAATGCAAATTGAAACTGTCTCATACTTCCACCATCTGTATATTTCGCTATAATCGGTGTGCATGATAAAGGTTCAATAGAATATCCCCCAGGGTCTGCACCTAATTTGTCGATACTAAGCAATTTTTCGGGTGGCAATAGTGGACATTTTAAGAACCAGCTGCGAATTGCATCAATCAATTTAACCACGACCTTTCAATTTTTTGCCTGCACCTCTGCGAATATCTTCACCATGTGCAGATTTAGCACGTTCTCCCCAAAGCCTACCACGCTGCCCATTTGCACGACCTTTATAATATTGTCGTTTTGCATAAGGGACAGTATATTTAATTTCTCCACTTCCAATAACAGTTCCAAGTGTTCCTGATTCCATAAGCTTACCTGTCTTAAATGGTACAAGTTTAGAACAATAGTTTAAAAACTCTTTATCAACAAAATTTTGTGCAGAATTAAATCTGGAAGTATATCTTGTGGCAAAACCCTTATCCCATTTTAACTTAGCAGAAATATTTATGTTTTTCCCCTGTATATTTATAGTTTTCATTTTTGGAGTTGAAATTTTTATACTCATACTGCTGTCACCTCAATATGTTGTACTGCTTTAGAACCATAAAGGCAATCTACTACAGACATAATTGTATATTTATTTTTTTCACTTGGTGATTGTGTAATAGATTTCAATCCCTTTACAACTAAATCATCATATTTAGGCATGTAACCAGTAATAGAATCAGCTGGAATAGCAATATACACATCATAATTTTGTGTAGGAGTGCTTTTATTTTGCTGTTTACTTAACTGTTGACCACGTTTTTCTTCCCAGTAAACATTTTTAATATGATGTACAGCATATGCCGGATAGCTGTCAGCTCCAGTTGCTTTTTCATAAATTGTAATTCCCTCGCAGTTAGTAAACATCAATAAACGCCCCTGTACATTAAGCCCGTACTACCTAAATATCGCATAGCTATGCTGTGAAGATAATCGTTTAATGTCATATTACTACCAAGCAAAGCCCCAAGGGATTCAACAGGCGTTGAGTATGTAACACTGTAATTGTGTTGTGATTCTGATTTCTTTGCACCTGAACCATCACCTGAATATGTTCCATGAATTTGATATTCTGTCATAGTTTCAGCAATAGCACAACAGCAATTCTGGATTTTTTCTTTTAGCGACTTATTTTGTAGCACTTTTCCATTGATTCTTCCAAATGTGACAGCATCAATATACTCTGAAGAACGTGCAGCAGCGGTTCTGAATACCGCTGCGTCCGTTATACTTCTTCCTGCATAAAAGTCCTGATAGTAAGGAAAATCTGCATAAATCAAGATTTTGTCTCCTCCTTCTTTTCATCTTTTTTATCTGTAGGTTTTTGTTTTTTCTGTGGTTTCATTCCAATAGTTTTCATAAATTCCTCCTATTAAGCTGCACCATAAGAACAATAAATACCCTTGACCTTATTGTCAAATACATCTGTCAAGCCATAAGCACGATAGAAGAATTTCCATGCATCCATTGTCTGGTTTTCTGCTGGAGAAATTACTTTAGATACAATGTGCTTTGTAAACTGCAATACAGCTGGCTTATAAATAATCATATAATTTATATTTTTACCACTTGCAGACTTCTTGTAACCTCCTAATGTTTCGCCTGTGGTTTTGCCATCTAAAAGGTCAATGGCTGTGTAGAAACGTGCCTGCGGAACATCAATAATCTGTGCATAACCCTCAAGCATTGAACGACTTTTATAGCTGTCAAGTGCCTTAACCATGTTATGTAATGTTGGAGTAATAAACAAGTAACGGCTTTCAGAACCAATTTCAGCTTCGTCCATAATAGAATTTGCATTCATAAGTGATTTGCATATAGCGTTTGCATCTGCAAAAGTTTCTGAAATTGAGTTAATTCCTGTTGTTCCAGCATAAGTGGCAAATCTCATTGCATCCATTTCAGGCACAACCTTATGTTTCATAAACTGTGAAGCAAGAAGTCCGAAAGCCTGGTCAATAGTTTCATCATTATCCATTGCATCAACAGAAAACGTTCTGCCACGGTCATAATTAGGCTTTTTTGATTCCCATTCTAAATTTGCTGAACCATCTGCATATCCATCAGTACGGCTATAATCAGCAAGTCCGTCAAGGTCATATTTTGGTATCAAAAACTCATTTGCTTTTGCACCCATTCTGACAATTTCTGAACCTGATTCAAGTACATTTGTCTTTGATTCAAGTCTGAACTGTTCATCAAGCAAAGTGACGTGTTTACTTACTAAATCAAAATTATTTGGCATAAAATATCATCCTTTCATTATTTAAGTCCATAAATACTTCTTAATTGTTTTGTTCGTTCTGCATCTGCTGAAGGTGTTGGTAATCCAGGCGTATGACCTGCATAAGGCTTAACAGGTATAAAAGCATCTGCATGTGATTCTCTAAAATCTTTCAAAGCTTCATCTGCACCGGTTAATTTATCACCATCAAACTGTAAACCTTTTTCTAAAAGCAAATTAGTTACATGCTGTTCGTATACATCATCACGCAAGCCAAGAGATTTAACGTACTGTCCAAGCTTTGTCTTATGCTCGAAGGCTTTGCGGTCTGATTCTGCTTTTTCCCATTTTTGCTTATAGTCTTCAACACTTGCTTTAATACCGTCAATATCCATATCTTTATATGACTGAATGGTATCATTTGCAGTTTTAAGCTGTTCCTGTAAAGCGTTATATTCAGCTTCGCTATAGGTTTTTACTGGTGTTTCTTCAGTGATTTGCTCCACCTGTGTTGTTTCATCTTCCATTGTTTTTTCCTCCTGTTTCTAAATTTAGGTATAAAAATAGCACTCCTTATGGAATGCCTATTCTACAAATTCATATGTTTCTGCAAATATATCTGGTTTACATGGATATTGCTCTCCATGAACGCCTGTAATAATATAATCACCAACATTAGCTTTATGGTCACCCTCTAATGTATGGATAATCATTTCCTTATCAGTT
>JAFTWL010000156.1 GCA_017465305.1 Ruminococcus sp.
ATCCTGAACCTGCCCTTGGGAATAAGCACGTTCTGTAATTACTTCATCAGAACGCAAATAAGAATCGTCTTCCTGCTTTTCAAAAAAGTCAAGTCTTATATGAACAGTATTATTTTCTGGTTCAAATTGATTTTCCCAAACACAATAAACTGTTTCAGTGTCATAAATATAAATCTGATTTCCTAAAACATACTGATGCTTATATGGTGTATTCATATCAAATACAAATACACCTCCATCTTCAAGATTTTCAAAAACACTTGAAAATACCATTTGTACCTCATCTAAACTTTCAAGATGATTAAGACTGTCAAGTGTACATATTGCAACATCAACTGTACCATATAAATCAAGATTTCTTATATCCTGACAAATATATTGTATTGGAAGGTTATTCTCTATTTTTTTCTGCATAGCTTGATTGAGCATTCCATATGAATAGTCTACTCCAAGTACATCATAATTTAATTTTGCCATTTCCTCTGACATAGAACCTGTACCACAAGCTAAATCAAGCAAAACATTTCCTTCACTTTTACAGTACTTTTTAATAAGTTTATCAAAATAGATTGCTCTCTTTGAATAATCAACGTTCTCTGTTAATTTATCATAATAAAGAGAAAATACATCATAACTCAAAACTTATTCCTCCTAAAATAAACAGAAATTGCCCTGTTTAAGGGCAATTTCAAAGTTTAAAAAACTAAAACAACTTAATTTTTATTTATTCTTCTTTGCTGCACGCTGAGGATTTCTTCTCTGATTTCCAAAACTTCCATCGCCTGCTCCGGCATTTGGAGCATCTGGTTTAGAAACTTGTTCACGTTCAGGAGCTTTGTTCTGCTGTAACTTTACAGTTAAGAGCATACGAATTGTATCTTCCTGAATAGATGATACCATAGCATCAAACATTTCAAAACCTTCATAACGATATTCTACGACAGGATTACGCTGACCATATGCACGAAGACTGATACCTTTTTTAAGTTCGCTCATATCATCAATATGTGCCATCCACTTTGTATCTACAACTTTAAGCATAATAACACGTTCTACTTCACGCATTACATCAGAGCCATAAGTATCTTCTTTTTCTTTATAAATTGATTTAGCCTTTTCAATGAGAAGTTCAGTAATATCCTTAGCTGTAATTGCCTGCAAGTCTTCATCATTATATTCAAGATCAGTTTCTTCTGTAATCCAACCAAGGAAGTGGTCACGCAAACCTACAAGATTCCACTGGTCATGTTCAGTTGTTTCTTCGCTGATATACTGACTAACTGTAGCAGTAATCAAATCTTCAATCATCTTCAAGATGCTTTCATGAAGGTCTTCTCCATCAAGTACCTGTGCACGCTGCTTATAAATAATTTCACGCTGTGTATTCATAACATCGTCATAGTTAAGTACGTTCTTACGAATACTAAAGTTTCTGCCCTCTACTTTACGCTGAGAAGATTCAATAATCTTTGTAAGTGTTTTACTTTCAATAGGAGTATCTTCATCAACATTAAGAGTACGCATCATATTCTCAAGACGGTCACCAGCAAATATACGCATAAGGTCATCTTCTACTGACAGGAAGAAACGGCTTTCACCTTCATCACCCTGACGACCTGAACGACCACGAAGCTGATTATCAATACGTCTTGATTCATGACGTTCTGTACCAAGAATATACAAACCGCCTGCTTCTTTTACAGCAACAGCTTTTTCTTTTACTTCTTCTCCGAATTTCTTATAAAGTTCCTGATATACTTTTCTTGCTTCAAGAACTTCTTCATTATCTGTGTCAGCATAGCCAATTGCTTCTGTGATAATTTCTTCAGGATATTCACGTTTACGCATTTCAGCACGTGCTAAAAATTCAGCATTACCGCCAAGCATAATATCAGTACCACGACCAGCCATATTAGTTGCAATTGTAACAGCTCCAAGCTTACCTGCCTGTGCAACAATTTCAGCTTCCTTAGCATGATATTTAGCATTCAAAACTTCGTGCTTAACGCCTTTTTTCTTGAGCATAGAAGAAAGAAGTTCAGACTTTTCAATAGAAATTGTACCAACAAGAACAGGCTGACCTTTTTCATGACATTTAACAATCTGTTCAATGATTGCCTTGTATTTGCCTGCTTCTGTACGATAAATTACATCTGTATGGTCTATTCTCTGTACAGGTCTGTTAGTAGGAATTGCAATAACATCAAGTTTATAAATTTCACGGAATTCATCTTCTTCTGTCATAGCTGTACCAGTCATACCAGACAATTTATTATACAGACGGAAGTAATTCTGGAATGTAATAGTTGCAAGTGTTTTAGATTCACGTGCAATTTTAACACCTTCTTTAGCTTCGATAGCCTGATGTAAACCATCATTGAAACGACGTCCAATCATTTTACGTCCTGTAAATTCATCAATAATTACAACTTCATCATTATCCACAATGTAGTCTATATCCTTACGCATTACACCATTCGCCTTTAAAGCCTGGTTAATATGGTGAAGCAAAGTTATATTATCTGAATCCATAAGATTATCTATTGCAAAATAATCCTCTGCTTTCTTAACACCACGACGAGTAATTGTAGCTGTTTTTGATTTTTCATCTATGATATAATCTGCATTTTCATTTGCTGCTTCCTGGTCTTGTTTATTGTCCATTTCTACTACAGTTGCAGGAGACAATGTCTTAGCAAACTTATCAACAACACCGTAAAGTGCTGTTGACTTATCACCACGACCGGAAATAATAAGTGGTGTTCTTGCTTCATCAATCAAGATAGAGTCAACTTCGTCCACAATTGCAAAATTATGTTCACGCTGTACCTTATCCTTTTTATAAGTTACCATATTGTCACGCAGATAGTCAAATCCAAGTTAATTATTAGTACCATATGTAACATCACAAGCATAAGCTGCACGTCTTTCATCATTTGTAAGCCCATGCAGAATACAGCCAACAGTGAGACCCAAGAAACGAAGAACTTTTCCCATTTCGTCTGACTGTGTTTTTGCAAGATAGTCGTTTACCGTAACAACATGTACACCCTTTCCAGGAAGAGCATTTACATAAGATGCTACACAAGCAACCAATGTTTTACCTTCACCTGTTTTCATTTCTGCAATACGTCCCTGATGTAATACGATTGCACCTATGAGCTGTACAGGGAATGGCTTCTTACCCAAAACTCTATATGCTGCTTCTCTTACTGTCGCAAGAGCTTCAGGCATAATACTGTCAAGTGTTTCGCCTGTTTCAAGTCGTTCACGAAATGCTGCTGTTTTTCCTTTTAATTCCGCATCTGACAGCTCTTTATACTCATCTTCCATGGCTAACACTTTAGCCTTAATTGGCTCTATACGTGAAAGTTCCCTACTACTATACGAGCCAAACAATTTTCCAAAAATTCCCATTAGTTTACCGCCTTTACCTATAAGTATACAATTATCAGTATAACGCAAATTTTAATATTTGTCAACAGTTTTTTTTAAACTAAAATAAATGCTATCATTTACTTTTTCAGTTTTTATTTTAATATCAATCATTATTTGAGATACTTTATAGTATTTAATATAATTATTATCATAAAACTAAATTAATCAATGAAATTTTATATCTAATTCAAGCTTATATGGACAAAATCCAACCATAGGGCAATTATCACATAATGGCTTTCTCGCACGACAAATATCTCTTCCAAACTGCACTATGCGATGACAAAAATCAGATGATTCTTCAGGTGGAATAAGAGGTATTAAATCATTTTCTACTTTTACTGGCTCTTTATTTTCTGTAAGTCCCAGCCTTCCCGTAATTCTGATAAAATGAGTGTCTGTAACAATAGCAGGTTTTCCATATACATCACCAAGAATTAAGTTTGCTGTTTTTCTTCCAACACCTGAAAGAGTAAGCAACTCGTCCATTGTATCCGGCAATACTCCACCATACTCATATAATAATCGTTGTGCCATTTCTTTAATATTCTTTGCCTTCATACGATAAAAGCCACATGGTTTTATAATTGATTCAAGTTCATTCAAATCTGCCTCAGCAAAAGATTTCAATGTAGTATATCTTTTAAATAAATCTTTTGTTACAATATTTACTCTTGCATCTGTACATTGTGCTGACAATCTTACTGCTATCAATAGCTCATATGGTTCTTTATACTGCAATGCACAATTTATATCAGGATAATAAGATTTTAATATTTCACAGACTTTCAATGCTGTTTCTTCTTTTGTCATATATTCATTCTTCCCTTTCCTTCTATAAAATTTAATGTCAATTATATCAAATTCAAATATATAATTAAAAAATATAAAAAAGTAATAAGTACATTATATAACATCAAATTCTTTATGTCAATATAATCTTTATAATATATATTAAAAAGCACTCTCTTATCTGATATCAATAAGAGAGCACTATTGAATTATAATAAATTATTTAACTGGAAGACTCAATAATTTTATAAGATATTTTAAAAGTGCTAATGTATCGTCTAAATCTATTTCAGGATTACTTTGGTCACAATTTGCATTACGAATTCCTTGTTCAGAAGGCATATAAGAACCTGCTATATACTTATTTAAATAAATAACATCTGTAAGATTTACTTTATTATCAACATTGACATCACCAATAATATCATTTTCATAAGGTAAATCTGATATCGTTGTCTTAATTGTAGTTGTGGTGGTATTTATTGTTGTAACTTTTGTAGTTGTTGTGGTTATCGTAGATGGCAATGTATAATCCACAGGAATTAGTTCCCATTTTTGGCATGGAAGGTTATTGCACTCATACTGTTGTACATTTCCTCCTGAACCCTTGTTTGCATCTGCAATCTCTACACATGATGAATCACGAGAAGCTCTTGTTACAATTGTATATGTTCCATCTTCATTATCCACAAATTTGAAATATTGTGAGCTTTTCTTAATATTCTCATTTATTGTAATATTAGAACCATTATTGCTGTCATTTACATTTAAAACAAATGTTTCTCCATCACCTACAGCAGAATAAATATAATAATATCCCCAGTCAACATATTTCAAATGCCATACATTATGTGCTGATGGAACATCTGCTCCCCATTGCTGTACATTTGCACCGTTTTCTGTTTTTCCACCATCAACCTCCATATAAAGTCCACTGTTTACATTTTTAAGCATATAACACTTATTAGTGTCTAAAACAGCACCATCTTTTTCAGTAATTTTTTCGACAATCCACTTTTGTGAATTCTCACCATTACAACTCCATTGCACAGCACTTGCACCAGAAGATGTTGAATCAGAAGCAATTCCAATACAACTGCCATCCTTAGTTACTTTAGTTGTAATTGTATATGTACCATCACCATTATCTACAAATTTAAATAACTGAGCATCACTTTTAGTATTTTCATAAATTCCTATATTTGTTCCATTATCAGTTTTTCCACAATCCAAATCCAAGAAATATGTCTTTCCATCACCTACACAAGAACGAATATAATAATATCCATTCCCTGCATCTATTAACTTCCATGTATTATGAGCTGAATTTGTATCTGCACCACACTGTTGTACATTCGCACCATTTTCGGCTTTTCCACCATCAACTTCCATATAAAGTCCACTATTCACATTTTTAAACATATACTTAATACTTGTATCCATAACGGCACCTGTCTTTTCAGTAGATGTTACTCCTGTGGAAATTTGTTTTAAAAAAGGCGATGTATATGTTTTTGTTACAAAATTAGACATATCACTATCTGAAATATATTTTATTTTATTATAAGAATTAAAGCAACCGGAATATGTCTTACAGAAGCTCTTAATATCTGTATTTTTAGTATTATAAGCATCTATTAATTTATAGCCATAGTTCTCTGTAGCAGGATTCCAGTTATGAGAAGTATAATTTCCAAGGTTATTAGAAAGAGGATATGGTGTAGATGTGCTTGTATCTGATGTATAAGAACCACTGTCACGATATTTTGCATTTTTATCAATAGCTGCTTCTACACCTTTAAGAGCTTCAAAACGACAATTTTCACTATAATAAACAGAGCCTTCCCCTGGTATCAATTGTGCTGTACCATCAACTATACCAGAATCCACACCACTATGATAATTGTTATAAATATGTCCTGTGCCATTTCCAATTTGAGGACATCTACGAATACATTTATCCCACCAGTTATACATAACTGATGTTCTGCAATGATTTACTTCACCATTTTGTGTTCCATATGCAATTGTCCAATAACGATTTCTAAAAATATTATATGATAAGGTGATATAATCAGGACTACGACTTAAATCTTTTCCATCAAATGGTGTGTTAATCCATATAAACTTTCCGACTTCATTTCTATTTTTATCTAAATCAGAGTTAAAAGTACAGTGGTCAACCCATACATTTCTCGATGAATAAATAGCTAATACAAGCATATTAGGATTTACTTCTACCTGAAAGTTTATGTTTCTTATAATAATATTATCACTTATTTCTTCAACGCCAAAGTAATCATTAGTACGTAATTTACAATCCTTCATCTGACGTGCTGCATAAGAACCTACAATAGTTTTATTGCTTGCTATTCGCCAGTCATAATTTTCTTTACTACAGTCAATATTAGCAGTAAGAACAATTGTAAGAGGTTCAGATTCAGTAAGTGCTGATTTCATACTATTTAGGTCAGATACAAAAACAGTCTTTCCTAAAAGCCCTCCTATAGTTCCAGCTTTTTCTCCCTCTTCAACTTTACAATTAGCAGCAAATCCATCTAATCCATCACAATTAATTTTAAACTTCTGATATAAATCGCCACTATAATTATTTAAATTAAAAGTATTTGTATTAGGATTAAATGTCAATGCTTGATTATTATTTGAATTACTAACTATTTTGTAATAAAGATATTGACCTTCAAAATCTTTTTCAACACCAACTATTTTCCAGCGTTGTTCAGATTTATCTTCATCTTTTGCAATGACACAATTTCCATTGTTATTAGTTATAATATATCCTGTAGCAGAATTTACAATCTCATAAACTCCATCACTGATATAATTCAATGTCCATTTTTCATTGCGTTCGCCATTAGTTGTCCACGAATTAAGTAATGAACCATTATCACTTCCACTAATGTTTACATTACGATTTGTATCAGCAATACCAATACGAAATTCCTGTAATGGATAACTTGCTTCAGCTGCCGATACAACTTCATTATTAACAATACTTGAAACAGGCTGAATAGCAGCAATTGCAAATATTGCAGAAGATAAAATTGCAAGACCTTTTCTCATACTTATTCCTCCATAAAGTGTCTTAATATAAACGTATATTACAACAAGTATTATAACAAAAAGCTTTATACTTGTCAAGATATTTCAACAATTATAGACATTAGTTATGCAAAATGTTGATTATTTAATTATACAATCAGATTAATTATAAATTAAATATTTTATTTAATAAAAATATTCCCATGTCTATTTATAAGACAAGGGAATAATTAAATTATTTTAAAGGAAGAGCAACTATCTTTAAAAGATATTTCAGAAGTGCCAGTGTATCATCTAAATTAATTTCAAGATTGCTTTGGTCACAACTTGCATTGCGAATTCCTTGTTCAGAAGGCATATAAGAACCTGCTATATACTTATTTAAATAAATAACATCAGCAAGATTTATTTTACTGTCAACATTAACATCTCCAATAAGGTCATTATAAGATATGTTATCACCTATAAGTTTCATAATACCAAATCCACTTGTATCTGTATATCCCATACCTGATAAATCATTCCAGTTAGCCATGCCTGTTCTTTTACCATCACCAGTATTATCATCATTTATTTGTACATCAAAACCTACAATCTGATTTGCTTTAAACGATGAAATTGTAAATGGCAGTGCAACTTCTACAATGTATCCATCAGAAGTTTTCTTTGCAGCGGAAATGAAATTATCTGTAGACAATCCATCAGTAACAGATTTTTCATTATCAAAGTTTACACGTGCCTGAATATCATCAGATTCATAATAACTTGTTTTATTGTTGTTTTCATCAAAGAAAACTTCAACAGTATCCTGCTCATAAGCATTTTTGCTTGCTTTACTTAAAAGTGAGTCCTTAACTTCAGTCAGAACATAAATATAATTTTCATCCCAAAGCACCTTTGAAGTACCTGTAGCACCACTGCCCATTGTATAAGTAGAAACATCTATTGATTTTGCTGTATTCCATATCTCATCAATTTCACCATCAATCTCAGGTGTTCCCTTGACAGCTTCTGTATACTTTGGCTGATTTGCAAGTTTAACTATACCACAAGTATGCTTGCTAATCACACCATCTACTAAATATTTATTATATGCAAAGTTTACATCATTCCATGAGCCAGCTTGGTTATAACTATTTCCCACTGCAACTACATCTAAATAAACTATATTGCCAGGTTTTCCAATTAACGGAACAGTAATATCTGTGTAAGATTCATTTAAATCCTGTTTTCCAACAGTAGCAAGCAATTCACCTTCCTGATTATCTGTACTACCATATACTGAAACATCTGCAAGTAGTTTCGTATTATAAACTCTAATAACCATACCATCTTCATTCCAGGCAGATTTAAAATAAATTCCCCAATTATAACCTTCAACTGGAAGAGTCAAACCACAACTTGATAAAGACTGTGGATTCTGAATTTCAAATGCATGTTCCAAATCTTCTTTTGTTCCATCATAGTAATATGATGTCATTGTCTGAATTTTATCTACTTCAGAATTTGTATCAACTACTGCATAATAAGATGGCTTCGCCTGATAATCCTTATCAAACAGCAAAGGATAACCGCCAATCCAGCTTGTAGAGTCTGTAATACCCCAAAGTACAACTGCACTTAAATCTACACCATTATCCTTCATTTCTTTATACATTTTAAAGACATCCTGATAACGCTGTGCAAGTTCAAGCTGGTCAGTTGTTGTATTTGACTTCTGAGATATATCCAACTCTGTAACCTGAATTTCAAGCCCTAAATCTGAATATTTTTGAATTGCTTCTTTGTATAAATCAATAGTTGGATAACTCATAGAAATATGAGACTGCATACCCATTCCATCAATTAAATCTTTTTCTACAAGAGGTTTTAAAATATCACTTATAATATAATCTCTTTTATTTGGAGAATATTCATTGTAATCATTATAAAAAAGCTTACATCCTTCAGGTGCATATTTTCTTGCAAAAGTAAATGCTTTTTCAATATAAGACTGGTCACCATAAACCTTAACCCATGCAGACTGACCATTTACTTCATTATTAGAACCAGCAGGTCTAATAGTTCCTGCATCAGAAGCAGCTTCATTTACAACATCCCAGGAGTAAAATTCTACATCCGGATACTCTGTTTTTAAAGTTTCCATTACATTTTTAATATAGTTCTCCATACGCTGTGTCATTACTTCTGCTGAAACCCAAGCACCATTATTGTCATAATTTTCTTTAAAGAACCAATCTGGTGTCTGACTATGCCATACAAGAACATGACCACGTACAGGAATATTATTTTCTCCTGCAAATTTAAGCATTGCATCAGCATTTTTAAATGAAACCTGTGGATTAGTCTGGTCACCACCATTTGCATTCATATAAGCAATAGTTTTTGCTTGGTCAAGTACACTGTCAGGCTTTAACTCATTACCAAGTGTAAGACTGTTATAATGTTTCAAAATCAAATCTTTTGTTGCAGATTGTGTAAATTCTGAACCTGCACACGCACATCCAAGTTTAAAATAATCACTGTAGGCATCTTTTAAAGCTGTAATATCATCCTGAATTGCAGGGTCCGGCAGTCTTTCACCTGAACAGTCATCAACATAGAAATTCATTAAATCCTGTTCAGCAGGAGTTGGAACATATCCTGTTTGTACATAGACAGAAAAATTAGTTGCACCATCTGGAATAGTTAATTCACTTCCAACATAAGTCCATTCACCTTTATTGGCTTTTACAGTAGCAATAGTATAGTAATTTTCTTTTCCGTTCAAATCATACTGTAAGTTAATTGAAAAATTCTGTGTATCCGCCCATTTCTCTTCATTGTACATTACATAACATCCAAGAGAATAATATTTTCCGGCTTCAAGTATATCAGATTTATTTGCAGATAAGCCATTCCAAAGTTGTGTTCGTCCACTGACATACATACTATAATCACCGCTGTGACTGATTCCCTTTGTAACAGTTCCAGTAGCTGCACCTCTGCCGTTCCATCCCTGAGAAGTTCCATCATCAAAGTTATTTAAATATGATGATTCTTTTTCAACTGTAATTTTTTCACCACTTACAGTAATATCATCAACATAATAACATCTATCAGTTGAAGCTCCCATCATTTCAACATAAATAATAGGATTTGTTGCATCTGATGGCAAAGTATAAGAACCTTTTAATTCTACCCAATTGCCTTTTGAAGCACTTGCTGATTTAATATCTTTATACTGGTCCTTACCACTTGCATCAGTATAAATAATTTTCATTGCAAAAGTAGCATTTCCATCTTGGTCATTGAACATAGCCCACGCACTAAAATCGTATGTATGACCTGCAAAAGCTAAATCGCCTATAGAACAACGTGGAGCTCCCCATGTATCAGTACGGTCATAAACATAAAGAGAACTTCCTCCAGTATGAGATTCATCTGTACTTATTGAAATAGATGAACCTACACCTTTCCATGCACCAAATCCATCTTCAAAAGAATTATTAAGTAATTCTTCTGATGCTGCAATAACAGGTATAGTAGAACCAACTACAGTTACTGCTAAAACAGCTGACGACAGGGCCGCCATAACTTTTTTAATAGATTTCATTTTTTCCTCCTGATAAATTTATTAAGTACTATCCTACAAGTACATTTTATACAAACATTATAACATACAGAAATATTTTTTGTCAACTACATCTATAATAATTTTATTAAATCTGATAATTAAAAATAAAAAGACTGCCATTTCATATTTGTATGACAATCTTTTATATCTAATATAAATTTTACATAAAGTTATTGCAATGAAACAATTGTAACTCCGTCTTCACCTTCTCCAAATGTACCAAGTCTGAATGTTTTAACATACTTTATTTGCTTCAGTCTTTTATGAATAGCTTTTCTTAACAGTCCCGTTCCTTTACCATGTATAATAGTAACAGTAGATACATGAGAAATTACTGCTCTGTCTAAAAATGCGTCCATCTGATAAACGCCCTCATCACAGGTACAACCTCTTATATCAAGTTCCATTGAGCCACTGCGTTCCATCTTATTTGCAGAAACACGACCTGCTTTTTTAGATGAATTTTTCTTTGCATTATTTTTATTATTATTCTGCTGTTCTAACAAACGTATTCTTTTTTTATCAACTTTTGTTTTCATTGCACCCATTTGTATAAACAACATGCCATTAGAATCAGGCAAACTTACAACTGTACCTTTTTGACGTGTATCAGCAAGGATTACTGTATCACCTTGTTTTAATTCTCTTGGCAATACATAAGACTCCTGAGGAATGTCATCAAGTGGATTTGCTGTCTG
>JAFTWL010000157.1 GCA_017465305.1 Ruminococcus sp.
GTTGATGATAACTGATAAAAAAATCCCGTTACCGAGGGGAATCAGTAACGGAACGATTAAAGGAAAAGACTAAACCTATAAAACAAATTATAACTATAGGCTTAGTATACCACACTTTTAGTCGTTTGTCAAGTATAAATTAAAGGAAGGTTTGCAATGATTAAAACCAAGAAAATAGAAGTAGACGATTGCGTTCACTGTGAAACTTGCAGAGGACGTGGATGTCCAAATGCACCACATATTGAGTTACAAAAGGTTTTAACCTGCGATGTTTGCGACGAAGAAAAAGAAAAAGTAGCAAATTTAGATGGATTTCACGCTTGCAAAGATTGTATAGATGAATATGGTTCACAGCTTTTTGAATTTGTTACAATGGAGGAACTTTAAAATGGGAAATGATATTATTCAGAATGATGTTGATATGAGTTACAACATCAGAATAAGCAACATGGAATATATGAAGTCTTTACGTGAATTAGGAGAATTATGGAGCAAAGCAAATAATATTCCTGATGCCTATAAAAGAAAGCCAGAAGATTGTACTATAGCAATTGATATGGCTATGAGAATGGGTGTATCCCCACTTATGGTAATGCAAAGTCTTTATGTTGTGAAGGGAAAACCATCATGGAGTGGACAGGCTTGTTTCAGCTTTATTGAAGCAAGTCCAAAATTTAAAAATGCACATCATGTATATGTTGGAACACCTGGACAGCTTGATTATGGTTGTTATGTATCAGCAGTGAGAACGTGTGATGGAGAAGTAGTCAATGGTGTATGTGTAACTATGTGGATGGCACAAGCGGAAGGTTGGACAAGAAACAGCAAGTGGTGTAATATGCCCGAGTTAATGCTTGCTTACAGAGCTTCTGCGTTTTTCGCCCGTGTACATTGTCCTTCAGTGCTTATGGGCATGTCGGTAGAAGGAGAAGTTGAGGATATAACAGCTAAACCAGAAACAAGAAAGGCAGATGATGTATTCAATGAACAGTGAAAACTATTATAGCAGTGAAAATGCTTTAAAATACATGAGTGTAAGTCAGTTCAAGTCATTTATGGATTGTGAATCAAAAGCACTTGCTGAAATCAGTGGTGAATACAAGCGTGAAAGTACAACAGCTTTGCTTATAGGCTCTTATATTGATTCATGGTTCGAGGGTACTCTTGAGAATTTCAAATCAAATCATAGCGAAATATTTCTTAAAAATGGTGGATTGAAAGCTGATTTTGCGATGGCTGAGGATATTATTAAGTTAGTATCCTCACAGCCAAAGTTTATGCAGTATATGTCGGGAGATAAGCAAAAAATCTTTACAGGAAATATTGCAGGCGTACTATTTAAGGGTAAACTTGATAGTTACATACCTGGCAAATGTATCGTTGATTTAAAGGTTATGCGTGATTTTGAACCTGTATGGAAAGACAGACATAAGTTGAATTTTGTGGAAGCATGGGGATATGACATCCAAGGAGCAGTGTATCAGGAACTTGTATATCAGAATACAGGCGAAAGATTACCATTTTATATTTGTGCAGTTACAAAAGAAAAAGTTCCTGATATAAGAATTATGAAAATAAATCAGGAAAGACTTGATTATTGTCTTGCTATTGTCAAGGAAAAAGCTCCGTATTATCATGAGTTAAAGACTAATGGCGGTATTCATAAACGTTGTGAAAAGTGCGATTATTGTAAAATGACAAGAGTGCTTGAAGTTATTGATTATCGTGATTTAACCCCGGAGCTTTATAGTAATCAGAATGAGGGAGAAATGGCACAGAATGAAGATAATAACTTTACGATTAAGAATTTTGTGGAGATTCCAGAGTTTGAAACAAAAGGCGAAAAGCATAATAAGAAAAGTAAGAAGAAAAAGAAGATTAAGAAGCAAGGCAAAAAAATCAAAATTGAATTAAATTTTAAGGAGTAAGAACATGTTAAATAAAGTAATCCTCATGGGTCGGCTATGTGCCGACCCTGAGATAAAAACAACTAATAGCGGTATAACTGTATGCAATTTCAGAGTAGCAGTTAATCGTGGATATGTGTCAAAATCAACAGGTGAACGTCAGGCGGATTTTATCAATGCCCAGGCATGGAGACAGACAGCTGAATTTGTAAGCAAATACTTCCACAAAGGCAGCATGATTCTTGTAGAAGGAAGCCTTCAAAACAACGATTATACTGACCAGAACGGCGTAAAACACTATTCCATGATTGTATCAGCTGAAAGAGCGGATTTTGGAGAATCAAAGAATGCTTCTCAGACTGCACAGAGTGTTCCACAGAACACGCAATCATATCAGACACAAAATTATACCCCTAACAATCAAAACGCTTATGTAGGGCAGAATTCAGCGTATCAGAGCTACACTCAAACAAGAGATACATATGCTAATCAGCAATCATTTAATGGTTATCCTGAAAAATGCTTGCCAAAGCCGGATTTAAGCGACTTTGAGGAAATTTTAAGCGATGGCAATCCGCCGTTTTGATTGGAGATGATTAAATGGCTAATAAAAGATATTATTGGTTAAAGTTAAAAGATGACTTTTTCCGTAACAAACAAATTAAAAAGCTTCGTAAAACTGCTGGCGGCGATACTTATGTTATTATTTATCTTAAAATGCAACTGGAAAGTCTGAAAACAGGTGGTTGCTTATATTATGATGGCGTGGAAGATGATTTTTGTTCTGAACTGGCTCTTGATTTAGATGAAGATGTTGAAAATGTAAAGATGACAGTACTTTTTCTTATGAATCATGATTTGTTGGAGCAAAGAGAAGAAGATTCCTATTTCATGACTGAAGTACCTAACGTTACAGGGTCAGAGAGTTATTCGGCTGAACGTATGCGACGCTTGCGAAGTCGTGCGTCACAATGTGACGCATTAGAATCACATTGTGACAAAGATGTGCGTTCATGTGACGAAGAGAAAGAGATAGAGAAAAGAGATAAGATAAAAGATAAAAGAGACAAGATAGAAGAAAATAGCCCCGCTAAAGCGGAGCAGTATTCCATAATCATATCATACCTTAATGAAAAAGTTGGAACTAACTATAAATCAAATGCTAAATCAACACAAAAACATATCAATGCAAGACTTTCAGAGGGATATACAGTCGATGATTTTAAGACTGTTATTGATTTTAAGTGCAGTGAATGGCTAAATGATAAGAAAATGAAACAGTATTTGAGACCTGAAACGTTGTTTGGGACTAAATTTGAAAGTTATCTTAATAATAGCCCTAAAAAGCATGAAGAACATAAACCAAATATACTTGATGAATTATTTTGAATCGGAGGATTAAAATGTTTGAAAATATGATTGATGGTATAATGACCAAGACAGAAGAAAAATTAAAAATTAACAATAGTGATTATTTAGAAAAAGGTTTGTGGTATTGCAGTAAATGCCACACTCCAAAGCAAACAAGAATTCCTTGGTTGGGTGAAGAAAAAATCGTATATTGTATGTGTGAATGTGAAAAAGAACAGTACGAGCAAGAACTTAAAGCAAAAAAGGCAGAAGAAAAAATTCAGAAAATTGCAAATTTGAGAAATCTTGCTTTTCAGAATGGTTCGGCAGTTGCTTATGATTATACCTTTGCAAAAGATAATGGTAATAATCCTAAAATGACACATGTAGCTAAAAAATATGTTGATGAATTTGAATACTTTAAAAGTCAGGGAAAAGGTTTATTGTTTTTTGGTGATGTAGGTGTAGGTAAATCATACATAGCAGCATGCATAGCAAATGCTTTAATTGATAAATTATATTCGGTTAAAATGACAAACTTCGTTAGAATAAGAAATGAATTACAAGCGACATATCAGAGACAAGAATATCTTGATAGTCTGAATTGCTATGATTTGTTGATATTGGATGATTTATCAGTAGAAAGTACAAGTGAATACATGCAGGAAATTGTATTTGAAGTTATTGATAATCGTAATCGAGCAAAATTACCCCTTATTGTAACAACAAATCTGACAGCTGAAAAGCTTAAACATCCTGTAGGAGTAGAAAATGAAAGAATATTCAGCCGACTTTTAAAAATGTGTCATCCTATAGAGTTTAAGGGCAGTGACCAGCGAAAACAAAAAACATTTGACGATTTTGCAGAAATGCAGAGAATATTAGGTATTTAAAAGGATGAATAAATATGAAAGTGAAATTGTGTAAACGTTGTGGAACAAAGATTTTTAATCCAGCAAATGCTACTAAATATTGTGCTAATTGTAGACAAGAAGTTGCAAAAGTAAGATATATAGAACGTTATTATTGGCTTAAGGAACACCGTATGTGCGTTGAATGTGGTCATGAAAGAGCTAAACAAGGTAAAATACATTGTAAGAAATGCGCTGAAGAAGCACGTGTCAGAGCGACAGTATATAAGTTCGAAAAGTTACAAGCTAAGCAATAAGCACATACAGCCCCCTACAAAGCGATTTAAATTTAGGTATAAAATTAATCGGACAAGCACGCAAAGCCCCGTGAAAGGGGGCTTTGCGTTGATTTTAGAGGGGTTGTGTGTTTGCTTTAGATTTAGGAGGTGATGAAACGTTATGAATACAATACAATCATGGAGTGGTGGCAAAGATAGCACAGCAAGTATAATATTAGAACATATAAATAACTTACCTAAATCAAGAATCATGTTTGTAGAAGTAATATTTGACCATAAACGTGGAATATCTGGAGAGCTACCAGAGCATATCGACTTTGTGAAAAATATAGCTATACCTAAATTTGAAAGCTGGGGATATACAGTTGATGTAATATCTGATGATAGTGACTATATACAAGAATTTTATCAAATTGTAACAAAATCAAAAATAGCAGAGAGAAATGGCAAATATCATGGATTTTTTATAGGGGGGATGTGTGCTGGGAATAGTCGATTAAAGATGCGTCCTATACATAGATATTATAAACAATATCCTAATGCTAATCATATAGTAGGTATTGCTATTGACGAGCCTAAAAGGCTTGAAAGATTAAAAAATAATGAGTACTCTTTGCTTGCTAAATATAATTACACAGAGCAAATGGCATATGATTTATGCAAACAATATGATTTATTGTCACCAATATATGCACATAATAGACGTGGTGGATGCTGGTTTTGCCCGAATCAAAGTATATATTCTTTTGCAAACTTAAAAGAAAAACATCCTAATTTATGGGCAGAACTTGAACATTTATCAAAGGTTAAGAATACAATCTCTGGGCATTTTAAGTACCTAAAAACATTTAATGAAGTAGCTTTGGAGGTTGACGGATTGCTTGAACAAAAAAAGATGGCAGAAAATCAGTTATCTTTTTTTGAAGTATAATAATTGGAGGTATAAAATGAGCAATAAAATGGAATTGATTGATAGAAACGAACTGCTGGAATATCAATATCATAGCAGTGAATGGAATGATGAAACTCAGAAATTTGATTTACCTGTCGTTGATGTGACTGTTATAAAAAATGCACCCACTGTCGAAGCCGAGCCGGTGAAGCATGGTAAGTGGATTAAATTTCCGGGTGTAATAGAGTGTAGTATTTGTGGTGGATGGATAGGCAAAGAGCATACATTTGGTTATAAGTATTGCCCACATTGTGGAGCAAAAATGGATTTGGAGGAATTGGAATGAGATTACTTGAAACACCAAGCCAAAAATGCA
>JAFTWL010000158.1 GCA_017465305.1 Ruminococcus sp.
CGTCCTGTGCTTATAAACAGACTATGTCCATTTGCTTTTGCCATAGAAAGTGCTTTTTTTGCAGACTCAGGAAAATAGCCATCCTCTGATACAAGTGTGCCATCAATATCAAAAAAAATCAATTTTCCCATTAAATTTATAGCTCCTAAAAATTATAATGACTTCAAAAGACTTGCAAGCTCCAACGCACCCATAGCACAATCGTATCCTTTATTGCCTGCTTTTGTTCCTGCACGCTCAATAGCCTGCTCAATAGTGTCTGTTGTGAGAACACCAAATAATACTGGTACACCTGTTTCTAAACTAACTTGTGCTATTCCTTTAGATACTTCTGCACAAACATAATCATAATGACTTGTAGAACCTCTTATTACAGCACCTACACAAATTACAGCGTCATATTTATTTGAAGAAGCTATCTTCTTAGCAATCATAGGAATTTCAAAAGCTCCCGGAACCCATGCCAATGTAATATCTTCATCATTAACACCATGACGAACAAGACAATCCTGAGCCCCGCCTATAAGCTTGCTTGTAATAAACTCATTAAAACGAGATGCTACAATTGCGATTTTTAAACCTTTACCTTCATAAATACCTTCTACTGTTTTCATAAAATATACTCCTCTCCAAGCTGAGCCAGCTTGACCGCTGTTCTCCCCCAGCCGTTATGTTACTATATAATATTTAAAAAACTTTCCCCCTCCGGGGGTTGTTTTACTTTTATTTTAATCAATAATTTATTAGAAATGCAAATAGTGACCCATCTTAAATTGCTTTGTGCGCAGATACTTTAAATTCTCTGGTTTTTCAGGAATATCAAGTGGAACTCTTTCGGATATTTCAATGCCATAATCAGATAAATCCATAATTTTATCAGGATTATTCGTCATAAGTTTAAGTTTATTTACTCCAAAATATTTTAAAATCTGTGCTCCTACGCTATAATCACGTAAATCCGGTGCAAATCCTAACTCTATATTTGCTTCTACTGTATCCATTCCCTGTTCCTGAAGTGTATACGCCTTAATTTTATTTAAAAGTCCGATACCTCTTCCCTCTTGCCTGAGATATACAAGTATTCCACGACCTTCTTTATTGATACATTCAAGAGCCTTATGCAATTGTTCGCCACAGTCACAACGACATGAACCAAAAACATCTCCTGTCAAGCATTCCGAATGTACTCTGCATAATACAGGTGCTCCATCAGATACATCACCCATAACTAAAGCAACATGTTCATCACCATTGATTGTGTTTTTAAATCCATAAATTTTAAACGCTCCAAAAGCTGTAGGTAAATTTGCATTTGCAACACACTGAACATAATTATCATGCATTCTGCGATAACGCTGCAAGTCATGAATAGTTATAAATGAAATTCCTAACTTCTTAGCTAATTCTGAAAGATGTTCGCCACGCATCATAGTACCATCATCTTCCATGATTTCACAACAAAGCCCCACTTGCTTTAAGCCAGCAATTCGCAATAAATCCACTGTAGCCTCTGTATGTCCATTTCTTTCAAGCACACCACCAGCTTTAGCCTCCAACGGAAACATATGACCAGGACGGCGGAAATCTGATGGATTTGAAGATAAATCAGCTGCCATTCGTGCAGTTAAACCACGTTCTACAGCAGAAATTCCTGTTGTAGTTTTAACATGGTCAATAGATACTGTAAATGCAGTCTCATGATTATCTGTATTGTTAGCAACCATCTGAGTTAACCCTAATCTTTTAATATTTGCTGAACTCATAGGCATACAAATCAAACCTTTTGCATATGTTGCCATAATGTTTACGTTTTCTGTTGTAGCAAATTCTCCAGCACATATTAAATCGCCCTCGTTTTCACGGTCTGGGTCATCTGTTACTAAAATACACTTTCCTGCTCTTAAATCAGCAATTGCTTCTTCAATTGTGTTAAACTCCATATACTTACACCCTTTCTTTAAAAGCCATATTGCTCTAAAAATGATTTTGTTATCCCATTTTCTTTGGGTTTCATCAATTTCTCCACATACTTACCAATTATATCAGTTTCCAGATTTACAATATCGCCTGCTCTTTTTTCATGCAGTGCTGTAACTGATTCAGTATGCGGAATCAAGCTAACTGAAAAGCTTGTTGCTGTTACCTGAACTACTGTTAAGCTTATACCATCTATTGCAACAGAACCTTTTTCTACAATATATCTGAGCAATGACGGGGATGCTTCTATATTTACAATAACAGCATTTGATTCAGGTTTTTTACTTTGAATATATCCTGTTCCATCAATATGTCCGCTTACTATATGACCTCCAAAGCGACCATTTGCAGGCATTGCTCTTTCAAGGTTAACCTGACTTCCTTTATGTAAAATTCCAAGACTGCTTCGTCTTAATGTTTCAGGCATAACATCAGCTGTAAAACTTTCTGATGTCATAGATGTAACTGTAAGACATACGCCATTTACAGCAATACTATCACCTATTTTTGTATATTCCAAAACTTTTGATGCATGAATTTTAAGGCAACAGCGAACTGGTGTCTTCTCAAGCTGTTCAACTTTCCCAATTTCTTCAATAATTCCTGTAAACATAATGTATCACTTCCACTATATTTTATATGTAAGCAAAATATCCTTATCAAATGTCTTTACTTCAGGAGATGATTCTGTAAATACAGCTCCACTCATCGTTTTAATATTCATAGTTCCTATAGGAGAAACACCATCTCCCCCAATCCACTTAGGAGCAATATATACTTGTACTTCCTGAGCTATGTTATTACTTAAAAATGAAGCTAATATTTTTGAACCACCTTCAACAAGAACACTATCCCAGCCATTAGCACCAATAAAATCAATAACCGCACTAATATCTATACTTCCATTATGCACAGGCATTTTGCATACACGAACACCAAAATTTCTAAGTTCCTTTGCTTTTGGAGTTATATCGTCCAAAGTCATTATATAAGTTGGTATTTCTCTTGCTGTGTTAACAATGTTACAATCAAGAGGTATTCGAAGATGACTGTCACAAATAATTCTTACAGGGTTTTTAGTATCAGGAAGACGACAGTCAAGCATTGGATTATCAGCAAGTACTGTACCTATTCCAACTAAAATGGCTGATACTCTGTTTCTTGTCATATGCACATTTTTTCTTGCACTCTCTCCAGTAATCCATTTTGAATCACCTGTACAGCAAGCAATTTTTCCATCTGCTGTCATCGCATATTTTAATATTACATATGGCTTTTTAGTTGTAATATAATGAAAAAATATAGGATTAAGTGTATCACACTCTTCACGCATAAAATCTTCTATTACTTCTATACCAGAAGTGCGAAGTTTTTCTGCGCCCTTTCCTGCAACAAGAGGATTCGGGTCACGAGAACCAATATAAACAGTGCTTATTCCTGATTCAAGAATTGCATCTGTACATGGAGGCTGTTTTCCTGTATGACAGCATGGTTCAAGAGTTACATATAATTCTGCACCTTTTAAATCTTCTTTACACTTATTTATAGCATTACGTTCAGCATGTTCTTTGCCATATTGTTCATGCCATCCTTCTGATATAATTTCTCCGTTTTTAACAATAACAGCCCCTACAAGAGGATTAGGATTTACAAATCCTTCGCCTTTTTTAGCAAGCTCAATTGCTCTTTGCATATATATATAATTTTCTTTAGTCAAAAATTTTCACTCCTTTCAAAGATATTTGTTTGTCTCAAAAATAAATTACTAAACGACAAAAAACGCCCTGAAATGAAATAAAAATCATCTCAGGGCGGAATATATGCATAAAATTAAATCTCTGATTCTACCTGCATCATTCTTCTTTCATCCGGACTATACCGTCGGTTTCGGAATTTCACCGAATCAACTGTAAAAACAGCTCACGGACTTACAGAAATATTTTCTGCTCACCGCCGGTTATGAATTACACATGACCCTGAAGTTGATACTATCAATTTTGCAACACAATTATTATATCACAGTTATTTTATATTGTCAATATGTTTTTTAGAAAACAAAGAAAAATCAGGAGCAATTCCGTTATAGTACAGAACCCTCCTGAATCTTTTTAAATAATCTAAAACTAAAGCCTGCATGAATACGATTAAGCACGTTCCACTTTGCCGGAGCGCAGGCATCTGGAGCAAACATATACATGACAAGGTGTACCCTTTACAATAGCCTTTACACGCTTTACATTTGGCTTCCATGTTCTGTTAGAACGTCTGTGTGAGTGGGACACCTGAATACCAAATGTAACACCCTTTCCGCAAAATTCACATTTTGCCATAGTCTACTGCACCTCCTTAATAAAACTAACGTATTTTATTATATCAGATTCTAATAAAAAAAGCAAGCTTTTTTTTTATTTTTCGCAAAAAAATTTTTTTAACTTTAAAAATCAAATATTTTTACTTGAAATATAATTAAAAATAATGTATAATAAAAATTATATATCATAATTTATTGAGGTGAAAAAAATGAATTCGTTATTTCATGCTAATAGCAAAGAGCAAGTTATTTACTTAATAATTGTAAGAATTGCAATTACCTTATTGATTCTTCCTATCCATGAATTTGCTCATGCCTGGGCAGCAAGACGATGTGGTGATGACACAGCAGAAGCAAGCGGTCGTCTTACTTTTAATCCACTATCACACGTAGACCCTATTGGTGCTATTCTTTTAATTTTAACTGGATTTGGATGGGCAAAACCTGTTCCTATCAATCCAAATCGTATGAACAATCCAAGAAGAGGTACTATTTTAACATCCCTCGCAGGACCAGCGTCTAATCTCATTGTTGCTTTTCTTGCATTTATTATTTTGCGAGTTATATCTAATATTCCAATACACTCTGCTGCAGTATATTCAACTTTAAATATAATTGCAATGATGCTCTCTATGTTTGTATCTATAAATATTGGACTTGCTATATTTAATCTTATTCCTATACCACCACTTGACGGCTCTAAAATTCTTATGGGCTTTTTACCTTACAGAGCAATCGCTGTAATTACACAATATGAAAGAATTATATCTTTTGTTTTTATGATACTTATTCTTTCAGGTTCAGGCATATTAAATATTCCATTAGGATTTTTAAATAATCTTGTATATAAATTTTTTAATTTCGCTACTGGCTGGATTGACATTATTATGAATGCAATTATAGGATAAACAAACTATGCAGAAACTTTCTTTTAAATTAGAAATATTTGAAGGTCCTATGGACTTGCTTTTAAACTTAATATCCAAACATAAGTTAAATATTTATGACATTGAAATTTCCAGCCTTCTTGACCAATACTTATTATATTTAAATCAATGCAGAGAACATGATTTAGAGCTTGCAGGTGAATTTCTGGAAATGGCAGCACGGCTTATCTATATTAAAACTTCTGCTCTTCTTCCAAAACCTGAAGAAGCTGAAAAAGAAAAACAGGAACTGCAAGGTGCATTGATTGAATATGCAAGATGTCAGCAGGCATCAAAAATGCTTTCATCACTATGGGTTGGTGACAAAATATTTACAAGAAAACAAATGAAAATATCTGTCCCATTAACTTATTCAAATAAGCATGAAGCAAGTGAACTGACAACAGCTTTTTTAAATATAGGTCAGAAACTTTTGAAAACAGAAGTACAGCCACAAAAAACACTTAAACGTGTTGTAAATCGTCCTGTAGTATCTGTAATTTCAAAAGTTGTACACCTGCTTCGTACATTAAGAAAAAATGAACATGTTTATCTTGATGCACTCTATCTGGATACAAAAGAACGCTCTGCTCGTGTTGCCTTATTTCTTGCTATACTTGAACTAACAAAACATGGTACAATAAAACTTAGCGATGATAATACTTATGTATATCTTAAACCAACAAAAAATCAATATGAAGAATCAGAACAGGAAGAAGTGATGATATGAAAAATATGTCTGCAATTTTAGAAGCTATATTATTCGCAAGTGGAGAGTCTATATCCACTAACAAAATTATAGAGGCAAGCGGATTGACAAAAAAACAGGTACTTGATAATATGGGACTTCTTAAAAAAAGATATGATGAAAGCAATAGTGCATTGCAAATCCTGCAATTAGAAGATAACTGGCAATTATGCACAAGAGAAGAATATTCACCATATATAATAAATGCTATAAATTCAAAAAAATCTTCTCCTCTTTCTCCAGCATCTATGGAAGTTCTGACAATAGTTGCATATAATCAACCAGTAACAAAAACTTTTATTTCTAATGTTCGTGGTATTGATAGCAGTTCTACTGTCAATAATTTAGTAGAGAGAGATTTATTAGAAGAAGCAGGAAGACTTGATGTTCCTGGTCGTCCTATTGCATATCAGACAACAAATAATTTTCTGAAATGCTTTGGGTTATCTTCTCTGTCTGAACTGCCTTCTATTCCTGTGGAACTAAAAGAAAAAGAAGATACAACTAAAAAATAAATTTAAGGTATATCTTTCAAGAAAGGAGATACAATATATGTCAGGATGGATTGTTTTTTTGATTATTCTTATTTTAATAATTGCTATACTCCTTATGCCTATTGTAGTCTCCTTTAGCTTAATGCCTGAAAAAAATAAATTTAAAGTAACATTTTTATGCATTACGATTTTTTCATCTGAAAAGAAGAAAAAAGAAAAAAGAAAAAA
>JAFTWL010000159.1 GCA_017465305.1 Ruminococcus sp.
CAAAAGTCAGCATAGTTTAGTGCTTGATGTTTTGCAGGCAAGAAAAGATGAGTTTGTAATTAAATGTTATGAACATAAAAATTACTTTACAAAAATTGATAGCTTAGAGGATTAATTTAAATCTAATCTTGCACTTTTGAAAACAGATGTACGTAATAGTCTTTTCAATGAAAATGCACCTATTTATACAAAGGTTGGAGATAATGCACCTGTAAAATATGGACTTGAATCTTCTGTTAAAAATTCCAGCATTGCTGATGGATGTGTTATTGAAGGAACTGTAGAAAACTGTGTTCTTTTCCGTGGAGTAAAAGTTGGAAAAGGTTCTGTTGTTAAGAATTGTGTTATTATGCAGGGAACAACAATTGGTGAAAAATGTAGTATAGAAGCAATTGTTGCTGATAAAAATGTAGAAATTTCTGATGAAAAAGTATTGACAGGTTCAGAAGAATATCCTCTTTATCTCGGAAAAAATGCAAAAATTTAAAATTGTTTAGAACTATTTTCATATAAAATTCGATGATGGAAGTACTGGCTCACTTTCTGGGTTAGTGCTTCCATTGTATGTAATAACAGAAAGGAAGATTTCTATTGAAAATTCTTTATGCTGCAAGTGAGGCAAAACCTTTTTCTGCATCAGGCGGATTAGCAGATGTTGTTGGTTCTCTTCCATCAGCAGTCAGCAGAAAAAACTGTGATTGTCGAGTTGTTATGCCATTATATCGTAATGTTTCTCCTGAAGTAAGAAATCAATTAACTTATTTGACTGATATAACTGTCGATGTTTCATGGAGAAAGCAGTATTGTGGTATTTATACAATAAAGAAGGGCAATGTAACTTATTATTTACTTGACAATCCATATTATTATATGAGAGATGGAATGTATGGATTTTATGATGATTGCGAGAGATATGTATTCTTTTCAAGGGCAGTATTAGAAATTTTGCCGCATATCGATTTTTTCCCTGACATTATTCATTGCAATGACTGGCAAACTGCAATGATACCTGTATTTTATCAAATTCTTTATAAATATCATCAAGAGTATCAGAATATTAAAATTATTTATACAATACACAATATTCAGTATCAGGGCGTATATGGAAAAGAAGTCGTTACTGAGCTTATGGGGTTGCCATCATATCATACAAATTTACTTGATTTTGATGGATGTGTTAACCTTATGAAAGGGGCAATCGAAACAGCAGATTGCATTACAACAGTAAGTCCTACTTATGCCAAGGAGATACTTGACCCATGGTATTCTTATGGAATGGATAGGGCATTAGTCCGTAGAAAAGACCCTATCATAGGCATATTAAATGGTATTGATACAGAAGATTATAATCCTAAGACAGATTCTAATATTTCCGAGAAGTATACAGCTTTAAAGAGAAACGGAAAGAAAGCTTGTCGTGCAGCACTTTTGCAGGAGCTTAATCTTCCTGTAGATGATTCTCCAGTTATAGGAATAGTAACACGCCTTGTTGCACATAAAGGTATTGATTTAATTCGCTATGTATTTCATGAAATGCTTGAAATGGGTTGTAAGTTTGTAATATTGGGAAGCGGTGAAAAAATATTTGAAGATTTTTTCCACGAGATGCAGTTGCAACATCCTGAACAAGTTAGCACAACAATTGGATTTATACCAGCATTGGCGAGAAAAATTTATGCAGGTGCTGATATGTTCTTAATGCCATCACAAAATGAACCATGTGGACTTGCACAGATGATATCTTTGAGATATGGAACAATTCCAATAGTAAGGGAAACAGGCGGACTTAAAGATTCTGTAATTGATGCCGGTGGCAAAAATGGCAATGGTTTTACTTTTAAAACGTATGATGCACTTGATATGTTAGATGCTGTAAAGCGTGCATGTGCATTATTTAAAGATAAGAAAAAGTGGTCATCATTAGTCAGATATGCTATGAATTGTGATTTCAGCTGGGATGCTTCTGCTGAAAAATATATAGAGTTATATAAAAATTTATTAGAAACTAAAGATTGATATTAAGAGAACGCTATTCAGTCAAATTATTTGAGTAGTGTTCTTTTTTATATTTTATGCTTTAAATGATATTTGCAAAAGCTATGAAATAGATTATCACATAATATTCTAAAAAGTTCAGAAAATGTACTTTTGATGAAATACACTTCACAAAGACTTCCATAAATTTTGACAACACAGACATTATGGTATCACAAGCACTTAGTATAATAAAATCACAACATGAGAACAAGATTAAAAAAGTTAAGAGTTCTTTATTTTTAATATAAATTTAAATCAGAAAGGTTTGTGTTTATCATGAGAGAAAATAATTATTTTGAAAAAAGATTAAGTAGAAGTTGTAAAGCTTTAAAAGCAATTGCATTTATTTCAGCTATGGCAGTTGTTTCAGTTGGTTCAATTGGTGTTTATCGTATGGCTGAAGATGATTCAGACAATAATATAACATCAACTATGGAACAACAGGTTTCAGAAAAAGAAGAAGTAACTGAAAATAATAATTATAATAACAGTGATGATAAAAACACTGTTTCTGTTTCAAATGCTAATCTTCTTTCTGTAGTTGAAAATACAAATAATAAATTATCTACAGAAGAAATTGTGAAAAAAGCATTGCCATCAGTAGTAGGTGTAAAATCAAGCTTTTCATCATCATCTAATACTAACTCTAATAGTAACTATGGATATTATGGTTTTGGAAATTATTCAACACAGAACAACACACCTATGACGGGAACAGGAACAGGTGTAATTATTTCAAGTGATGGCTATATTGTTACTAATGCACATGTTATTTATGATAATTCATATGGTTATGGGCTTGCTAAAGATATTTCTATTTTGTTATCTGATGAAACCACACAAGAAGCTAAGGTTATAGGTTATGATGTTGATTGTGATTTGGCAGTTTTAAAAATTGAAGCAAGTGACTTGACAGCGGCTGAATTTGGGAACAGTGAAGAACTTCAACTTGGTGAATCAGTTATAGCAATTGGCAACCCATTAGGATTTGAGCTTATGAATACTGTTACAAGTGGTGTAGTTTCAGGTTTAAATCGTAGTATAAGCATAAATGATAAAGACATGAATCTTATTCAGACTGATGCTGCTATAAATTCAGGAAATTCAGGTGGCCCTTTACATGATATGTATGGAAAAGTTATAGGAATTAACTCATCAAAAATGTCATCTAATTATTCAGAAACAACTATAGAAGGAATAGGATTTGCAATTCCAAGTAGTG
>JAFTWL010000160.1 GCA_017465305.1 Ruminococcus sp.
GTCAGGTATGCTATGGTTATGGCTTATTTACAGGAGGTCCAGGATTAAACGGAGGTTCTCACAAGGTTGGATGTTTAACACTTCCTATGTCATCCGGAAATACTGAAAGACAGATACAATTCATGATGGATTTAGAAGCAACTATACTCTGCTGTACTCCTTCATATGCTGCATATATTGGTGAAAGCTTGCGTGAAAAAGGTTATCGTCCCGAAGATAATCACCTTAAAGCAGGCATTTTTGGTGCTGAACCTTGGACAGAAGAAATGCGTCAAAGTATTCAGGATTTACTTGGTATCAAAGCTTATGATATTTATGGCCTTACAGAGACATCTGGTCCAGGCGTTTCATTTGAATGTTGTGAACAAACTGGAATGCATATAAATGAAGACCATTTTATTCCTGAAATTATCAACCCTGAAACAGGTGAAGTTTTACCTGATGGTGAAAAAGGTGAGCTTGTATTTACTTCTATCACTAAAGAAGCTTTTCCACTGCTTCGTTATAGAACAAGAGATATTTGCGTACTTTCACGTAAAAAATGTTCATGCGGAAGAACTTTGATAAAAATGTCAAAACCTATGGGACGTAGTGATGACATGCTTATTATTCGTGGCGTAAATGTGTTCCCTTCTCAGATTGAAACTGTACTTTTAAACAATGGCTACACTCCTAATTATCAGATAGTTGTAGACCGTGTAAATAACACAGATACTCTTGATATTTTTGTAGAACTTACACCTGAACAATTTGAGGAAGTACATGAAAATGCTCCTGTACATGAGAAAAAACTTGCATCTGCAATTAAAACAATGCTTGGAATTTCTCCAAAAGTACATCTGGCAGAGCCTAAGTCAATTGTAAGAAGCGAAGGCAAGGCTGTCCGTGTAATTGACAAAAGAAAATTACATGACTGATAATCTATAAATTATTTAAAACCTGTCCGTATAAAATGTAATTACGGACAGGTTTTTTATTGTTTATTTTAATACAGATTCTTTTATAGTAAAATGCTTTGGAAGACCATTTTCCATAACAATATTCAATTCACCCTGTATCAATGGCATAAAATAATTTATTGCTTCATTTGTAATATTATTTTTAGCAGGTGAAATATAATTTTCAGGCAAGTATTTTTCAAAATTTGCTATCTTATTTGCATCTACAGAGTCAATGGTAACCATATATGGCATATCATTTACACGCTTGAATACCATAACTTTACCTGTTTCACCTTTAAGAGCACATCTTACACCAGCTGCTCCAATCTGTTCAGATTCATCAATATCAGTCTTTGAACAAATATGAGAAGAACAACGTTGCATAACATTCAGTTCTATTGAACGTACCTTGCATCCAATCTTAGAACGAACAACATTTTCAAGATATTTGCCAATACCTGATAAATATTTATGTCCAAAACTATCAACTACACCTGACTGGAATGAAGAAGATTCTTCTGAAATTTCAATTCCTTCGGAAATAGCAACAATTACTGCTTTATGTTTAGCCATTTCATTTTCTACATCATGCAAAAATGATTCAATTGAAAATTCACACTCTGGAACATAAATAAGATGTGGTGCCGTTTCAATATTTGTATGCAAAACAACACTTGAGGCAGTTAGCCAACCAGCATGACGACCCATAATTTCTACAATAGTAACAGAAGGCATACTATATACAGAGCTATCTCTGATAATCTCCTGCATGGTAGCAGCTACATATTTCGCTGCTGAACCAAATCCAGGTGAATGGTCAGTAACGCACAAATCATTATCAATAGTTTTAGGAATACCAATAATTTTTATATCCATTCCAATTTGTTTTGTATATTCAGATAACTTTTTAACAGTATCCATTGAATCATTTCCACCAATATAGAAGAAAGCTCCAATTTGTCTGCGTTTAAAACAATTGACTATCTTCTGATAAACCGTGTCATCTTCTTCCCAATCCTTAAGCTTATATCGACAAGAACCTAATACAGTAGAAGGTGTCTGACGAAGAAGTTCTATATCTTCATTTGATAAAATAATATTTTTTAAATCCACTAAATTATCATTGATTATTCCTTCAATTCCATTTACAGAACCAAAAATCGCATCAATAGATGATTCTTTTAAAGATTCTTTAAATACACCAACAAGAGAAGCATTTATAGCACATGTAGGTCCTCCTGATTGTGCAACTGCAATATTCATAATATTCTCCTTTTTCTATATAATAATTTATTTTTTAATATTAAATCGTTAGAATAAGTTATTATATTAAACTTTAATTCCTAAAAACGATTTTTACATATATCATAAACATTATATCATACAAAGAATCCTATGTCAATATACAGTCCTATCTCAAATTCAGAGTGAATATATCTATTCATAAAAATAATTGATTTTTTATGATATATTTTAAATTACTTAATACTTATATAAATATGAATTTCTGCGTTTTCAAAATCACTATTTTGATATTCTTCAAAGTCATAAATAAAAGAACGTTCTAGATTCATTTTCCATAGTTTTTCCCAAAATTCTCTGACAGCTGTTATTGTATTTCCTCTGACAATAAATTTAGCATACTTTCCAGCAGGAATTTTTCTTACTGCAAATTTATCAGGAATATCAGTGTTTTCAACCTCGCAAGCAACCATAACAGTGTATTCACTTTTTTCATCTGATTTATAATCAGTGTAAATTCCCAAAGCTTTTTCACTTGTTTTATTGGGAATATCAAAATATCCTTCATCAGAATAAAATTTTCGCCACAATTCACCTATAACTTGCCCCATATCAGGTGAGCAATTACTTGTTTTGTCACAATACCCTGCAACGATTTTTTCATTTAAATTAACAATTTCATAATTCATGATATATACCTCATTTCATTTTGATAATATTAGTATATCACAATTAACATGACAACTATATGTCATATTCAATTTTATGAAATTATAAAACATAATTTTTTGAAGTATTTTTTAAAATATTCATAAATTCCTGACGATACTCCTCTGGCGAAATAATTTCTGCTTTATCTCCAAAAGTTAAAATATAATTATAAAATGATTTTATATCTGACCAATTAATATTAATCAATATATTACCTTCTTCATTAAATTTTAAAGCTTCTACTCCAAAGTCATCAATAATTCTCCACTTTACTGACTTATCAAATTTAACTATTGATTCTACTTCATCTTTAGAATAAGGCATCTTATTACAAACATACTCAGGAATGTCTCTCATTTCGCATTTTTCACCTGTCAGCTTTAAATCAA
>JAFTWL010000161.1 GCA_017465305.1 Ruminococcus sp.
CATCAATGGATTCTTTGAAGTTATTTTTAATCCATTCATTGATTATTGCATATACACCATTTAAAAAAAATAAAACCATATATTTTTGCTTTTTCTCAGGAACATTAAAACGATTTAATATTGGATTAAATATATCCTTGAATAATTTATGAAATTCATTTCTTGTGTTGAATAGAGTTTGATTTTTAGTTATTGTTTTAAATAATTTTTGATTTTCTTTTATATATTGCAGATATGGAGTTAAATATTTTGGTGTGATAAAGCATAATTCTTCAATGTTGCATTTGTCATAATTTTCAACTGTATTTATTTTTTCATAGCACTTATATAGTTTACTTATAGCATTTTCAAAGCATTCTTCAAGTAAGTCAACAGTATTTTCATAGTGTAAATAGAAAGTAGAGCGGTTTACATTGGCAGTTATGCATATTTCACGAATTGTGATATATTCAAAGTCTTTCTTTTCAAGAAGCTCAATCAGAGCCATATCCATTTTTAAAGCTGTATTAAAATACTTGCTTTTTGATTTATTCATGTTGGATTCTCCGTATTAGTATTAAATTTTATTTTCTTCGCTAATCTCTTTTGCAAGTTGCATTATCTCAAATGAATATTTTTTCTTTCCTTTATTGAGAAGTTTAATATAAAGAGGATAATTAAGACCTATTATAATTATTCCTAAAATTCCAATTATAATTCCAAGGATAAATGATATTAAAGAGCCACTTCCAATAACTTTCATCGCAAGACACATTCCTACTCCTAAAATGAGAGTTCCAGCAATTCCAAAAGTATATGTAAAAATAGTTGCTGGCATTTTGGCTTTGTTGTCTAATTTTTTAAGTGCAGTAATTTTTGAAGAATGTTTAGGTGCATACTCCTTGGCAATTGATTCTGCATAAATTTTATCTGTGTTCATTTTTGAACGACCTCCTTTGTTATTTTGTATTTTTATTATAGCATGATAACATTGAAAGTTGAACAACAACATTTTTGAATTATGTTGATTTGATAAAAATGATTATTATGAAAAATATTTATCAGGGTCAGGATTTAATCCGGCGGCATTGGCAGCATAAAATGCAAGAACTTTACTTGCATCATCAACAGTAATTTCATTGTTTCCGTCAACATCAGCACATAATTTCTGATGAGATGTTAAAATGCTATTCAGTCCTGCTGAAACTTTGGCATATTCAGATAAAATAAGAGAAGCATCATCTACTTCAACAGTTCCGTTTTCGTTTACATCTCCTTTTATAATGGTATCTCTAATGGTATCTCCGGTTGTTGAATTATTAGGCATTCCAGAAATGGAAAACTGAACTTCAATTTTAGATATAAGTCCAGTTTCAACAGGAATATCCTGCAAATCTGTAAGATATACAAAATTTATACATGCTCCTTTTTTATTGTGTAAGTCTAAAGCAGATTCACTTGTCTTATAAGAAGATATTTCATTATTATCAAATTTTACAGATTTAATAGATATATTTAAATCTGGATATTTATCAGTTGTAAGATTAAAAATTTGTAGTGAAAGTAATTGAATTGTCTGTACTTGCTGATTGGTTGCAAAAGCAACAGTATAAATTCCGTTTCCTGTTACATTAGCGTTCACTGGACTTATGTTTTTTGAATTATCTTGATTGTCTTCTCCAAAATATCTTTCTGAACCAACAATTCCTATTAAAGAGGCTGTATATGAATTTATAGTTTGTGATTCTGCTTTTGCTGAAATATCACAAATGGGAGAAAATAAGATAATAAAAGATAATAAGGATGAAAATAATTTTTTTATTTTAATACACTCCTTTGTTTTTTTATAATTATACCATATATGTCAACTAATGTCAACATATTTAGATTTATAAAAAAATATAAATTTTTATAATTTAAAAATATATACTTGACAAACTCTATTTTTTTTTTTATAATAAGAATTACTTAATTTAATTTTCTAAATGCGAAGATAAGGAGTAGTATTTGCAGTTTTTGTTTATTCAGAGAGAAGATGGCAGGTGAAAATCTTTTAACAAATGCAAAGAAGTAGCCTTTGAGTACTATATGTGAAGCAAGGTGTTCTTGTGTGTAATGTGTGGCGGGTTCTCCCGTTATAGAGAGTGCAGGTATTTTTTTGCCTGTAAGAGCGCAGAGAAAATATTTCTCTGAATTCAGGTGGTAACACGGACAAGTGTATGTTCGCCCTGAACAATGAATTGCAAGCATTGTTCAGGGCATTATTATTTTATATTTAATTTTAAAGGAGTAAAAATATGAGAAAAGAATTGGCAAAGTCTTATCAGCCAAAAGATTTTGAAGACAGAATTTATCAGCAATGGACAGAAAAAGGATGCTTCAAAGCAGAAGTTGATTCCAAGAAAGAACCATATACAATAGTAATTCCGCCTCCAAATATTACTGGACAGCTTCATATGGGTCATGCACTTGATGAAACTTTGCAGGATATTTTAATTCGATGGAAGAGAATGTCTGGTTATAGTACTCTGTGGCTTCCAGGTACAGACCATGCTTCTATTGCTACAGAAGCTAAGATTGTAGAGGCGATGCGTAAAGAGGGAATCCAGAAAGATGATATTGGTCGAGATGGATTTTTAGAACGTGCCTGGGCGTGGAAAAAGCAATATGGTGGCAGAATCGTAGAACAGCTTAAAAAATTAGGTTCTTCATGTGACTGGTCAAGAGAACGTTTTACTATGGATGAAGGCTGTAGCAAAGCTGTAAAGGAAGTATTCATTAAGTATTATGAAAAAGGTCTTATCTATAGAGGGGAAAGAATTATAAACTGGTGTCCTCATTGCCTTACTTCTATTTCCAACGCTGAAGTATCCTATGAAGACCAGGCAGGTCATTTCTGGCATCTTCGTTATCCTCTTTCTGATTGTTATGGTTATGTAGAACTCGCTACAACTCGTACGGAAACATTACTTGGTGATACTGCTGTAGCTGTAAATCCAAAAGATGAACGTTATCAGCAGTACATTGGTAAGACTGTAATTCTTCCGCTCGTTGGACGTGAAATTCCTGTAGTAGGTGACCATTATGTAGATATGGAATTCGGTACAGGTGTTGTTAAGATTACACCAGCACATGACCCTAATGATTTTGAAGTTGGATTACGTCATTCACTTCCTGTTATAAATGTAATGACAGATGATGCTAAGATTACTGAAGATTATCCAGCTTATGCAGGATTAGATAGATTTGAAGCAAGAAAGAAAATTGTTGCGGATTTAGAAGCAGGCGGATATTTAATAAAGGTAGAAGAACATGCACATAATGTAGGTACTTGTTACAGATGTGGAACAACTATTGAACCAAGAGTTTCTTTGCAATGGTTTGTTAAGATGGCAGATTTGGCGAAACCTGCTATTCAGGCAGTGCGTAGTGGGGAAATTAAATTTGTTCCAGAGCGTTTTGAAAAGAATTATTTCAACTGGATGGAAGACATTCGTGACTGGTGTATTTCACGTCAGTTGTGGTGGGGACATAGAATACCAGCATTTTATTGTGATGATTGTGGTGAAATGATTGTTACTAAGGATGACCATGCAGTGTGTCCTAAGTGTGGAAAGGAAATGCGTCAGGATTCTGATACACTTGATACATGGTTTTCATCAGCTTTATGGCCGTTTTCAACATTAGGCTGGCCAGATAAAACTGAGGATTTAAAATATTTCTATCCAACAAATACACTTGTTACAGGATATGATATTATTACTTTCTGGGTTTCACGTATGATTGTAGCAGGACTTGCACATATGGAAGAGAAACCATTTGACACTGTTCTTATTCATGGACTTGTAAGGGATGAGCAAGGTCGCAAAATGTCCAAATCTCTGGGAAATGGTATAGACCCATTGCAGGTAATTGATGAATATGGTGCTGATGCACTTAGATTCATGCTTGCAACAGGAAATGCACCTGGTAACGATATGCGTTATAGTGATGATAAAGTAAAATCAGCACGTAACTTTGCTAATAAGCTCTGGAATGCTTCTCGTTTTATTATGATGAATCTTCCTGACGATTTCAAATTTACAGGGCTTCCTGAAACACTTAGAATTGAAGATAAGTGGATTGTTGATAGATTTAATATGCTTGCAAAAGAAGTTGGAGAAAATCTTGATAAGTTTGAAATTGGCGTTGCAAGTGCAAAGATTTATGACTTTATCTGGGATGTTTATTGTGACTGGTATATTGAACTTACAAAGCCAAGAATTATTTCCGGTGGTCAGACTATGGCTGATGCGCAGGCTGTACTTGTATGGGTAATGCGTGGAATGCTTAAACTTCTGCACCCATTTATGCCGTACATTACAGAAGAAATATGGCAGGTTCTTACTGATGAGGAATCAATGATTATATTGGAGAATTATCCTGTATATGAAGAAAAGTATTGTTATAATGAAGAAGCAAAGCAGTTTGAAAAGGTTATTTCAGCAATCAGAGCAATTAGAAATTGTCGTACAGAAATGAATGTACCTCCATCTAAGAAAGCTAAAGTTTGTATTGAGACAGTAGAAGGTGAATTATTTGAAAGCACATCTATTTTCTTTGAAAAGCTTGCATCAGCTTCATCAGTAGAAGTTTCTGAAAAATTTGATATGCCTGATGCCGTAACAGCTGTAACAGACAGTGCAAGAATCTTTATTCCTATGGAAGAACTTGTAGATAAAGAAAAAGAGCTTGCACGTCTGCAAAAAGAAAAGGAAAAAGCACAGAAAGATATTGATTTCCTTAGTAAAAAGCTTAGCAATGAAGGATTTTTAGTTAAAGCACCAGAAAAGCTTGTTGAAGTAGAGAAAGCTAAACTTAAAAAAGCAGAAGAAAAAATGGAAAAGATAAATCAGTCTATAGCTGGATTACAGAAATAATAGTTATAAAGAACCTGTTTTCACAAGTTTATATCTTGTGAGAGCAGGTTCTAAGAATATATTTTGGAAAGGTATAAAATTATGAATATTAAAGAAGCAATGCAATATATTCAGGGATTTAGTAAAAGCGGAAAACCTGTAAAAGATTTATCGAGAATAAAATCATTATTAGATGAATTAGGAAATCCACAGGATTCTTTAAATATAGTTCATATAGCAGGAACAAATGGAAAAGGTTCGGTTTTAGCATTCTGTTCTGCTGCTTCAATAGAAGCAGGCTTCAAGACAGGACAATTTACATCTCCATATATTCGTCATTATCGTGACAGAATCAGAATAAATGGGGAAGATATTCCTGAAGACCGTCTTTGTGCGCTTTGTGAAAGAGTATCGGCTTGTAAAGTTTCGGCTGCCTGTTCGCAATTTGAAATATCATTTGCAATAGCTCTTTTATATTTTCAGGAAGAAAAGTGTGAACTTGTATTTTTAGAAACAGGTTTAGGAGGTTTGTTGGATGCAACTAATGTTGTAAAATCACCTCTTGTATGTGCAATTACTTCTATTTCATTTGACCATACAGCGATTTTGGGAGAAACAATTTATGAAATTGCAAGTCAAAAAGCTGGAATTATAAAAGCTGGTTGCCCTGTAGTTTTATCAGCTGACAACTCTTCATATGTTTCAGGAATAGTAGAAGGAGTTGCTGAAAAGAAACATTCAGAGTTTTACATGCCAAGTATGAGAGATTGTATTATTTTAGATGAAACACTAACAGGAACAACATTTCAATATTATAGTATGAAATATACACTTAATATGCCTGGAAAGCATCAGGTATATAATGCAATTACAGCAATAGAAGTTATTAGAATACTTGCAATGCATGGTTTTTTAATACCAGCTAATATAGTACAAAGTGCATTTGCATCTGTAAAAGTATCTGCTCGTATACAGATGTTACAGAAAGAACCTCCTGTTTTGCTTGATGGTGGGCATAATCAATCTGGAATTATGGCACTTGCTGATGTGATAAGGAATAGTAAATGTAAACCTGTTATTGGCATTTTTGGAATGATGAAGTCAAAAGATTACATATCAGCGTGTAGAATTTTAAAACAAGAATTAGATATAGTATTTTGTGTAGATGATTTTTCAAGTGATGCAGTACCTGCTGAGGAGTTGGCTTCTTATTTTTCTTCCAGTTGTGAAACAATATGTATGCCGTTTTCTGAATCATATAAACTGGCTTTGGAGAAAGCTAAGCAAATGAATGGCTTAATTGTAATTAGTGGTTCGTTATATTTAGCAAGTGAATTTTTAAATGATGGTGAAGATGCACTATAAAGAATTTATAAAAATAATATGGAAAGCAACATGATTTTTTATAAAATTATGTTGCTTTTTTTCTAATTTATACTTGACAAATAAAATGGAAAGTGGTATAATGAAATTGAAGGGGACAGGAAATATATCCCTGGCATCTCCAGTACTCCTGGAATACCTGGGATTCCTGGAACTCCTGAATTCATGCCACCTATGGTATATGGGATATTTATTTAATCATATACTAATATTAAAGAATAAGGAGGTTGTTTGTCATGAAACTTAGAAACAAGGTAGTAGCTGCCGTATCAGCTACAGCAATGATGGCTGGAATGGTTATGTCATCAGTTCCAGCGTTTGCAGGCTCAGAAGAAATGGACTTTATCAATTCTTATAATGGTGAAGTCAGACAGTGGGCACAATATGTTATTGATGAAGGCTGTACTCTTGAAGAAGCTCAGGAATTAGTAGATAACTTTATAGAGGGTGAAAAAGTATTTAAAGAAGAATCTAATTCAAATAGTGGAATCAGCACATATGCAGATGGCTCTGGTGAAGAGTACGATGAAGAGTTAGGATATTACTATGACAGAGAAAATTATGCTCCTTCTAAGCATTATGTAGCAGTAATCAATACAGCACCCAATGTAACAAAGAGAATGGTTAACTTATCTTTTAGTAGTATTGATAGTGATATTACTGCTCCAACTAAGGGATTATACAGAACACCTTTTTCTTATGCTTCTTCTTCGATTACAATAAACGATAATATTACATATTCTACACTTGATGTATGGAATTATAATATATCAATACCAGTTTTAAATGCTATTGAAGAAACAGATGGATGTGTATTATTAATGTTTCCAGTTACTAAGGGCAGCAGAGTTCATTCAGAATATAGTTTATATAGCAATATCGATTTTGATTTTACATATAAATCAGTTGATGATGAGTTGATTTA
>JAFTWL010000162.1 GCA_017465305.1 Ruminococcus sp.
AAAGAATTTTTAGAAAATGAGAAATATAAAAATTATGCAATTAAAAGCGGAAAATAAAAAAGTAAGCTCAAATTTGAGCCGACCTTTTTCAACAAAGTTTTCAACTTTTCAACAATAAAAAAAATATCCCTCTGCAAAGAGGGAGTGGATTGAAATAACAATAAAAAAATAACGCCCTGTCACTTAACTTAAATGACAGGACGTTAATTAAATATAGGGGGATGTGATTATTAAATCACTATTTAAGTATATCACAATATTTTATAAATGTCAAGGAGAAAAACATGGCTAATGCAAAAAAATTGCCCTCTGGAAACTGGCGTATACGTGTATATGTAGGATGTGATGATAATGGGAAACATATATATAAGTCATTTACCGCCAGTACAAAAAAAGAAGCTGAATTTTTAGCTGCTGAATATAACCTTAAACGCAAGGAAAAACCAAAAGATATTAATGTAGGTGATGCAATAGATGGATACATAGCAAGCAAAGAAAATATATTATCTCCTACTACTATCATAAGTTATAAAAATATACGCAAAAATCAATTGCAAGACTTGATGAATGTGCCACTAAGCAAATTAACAAATATCATAGTACAAGCATCAATAAATAAAGCTTCCTGCACCTTATCACCTAAATCAATCAGAAATGCTCATGGATTACTTTCTGCTGCTGTTGCAATGTATATGCCTGATTTCACACTTAAAACAACCCTTCCAGCTAAAGAACATAAAATTAAAGATTTACCAGAACCTAAAGAAATAATAGAAGCTATCAATGGAACAGATATAGAACTACCTGCAACATTAGCAATCTGGTTAGGGCTTAGAATGTCCGAAATAAGAGGAATAAGATACAAAGATATTACAGGCAATATCTTAACTATACGCAATGTTAAAATTGCAATGGCTGGACAAATAGAAAAAGAAAAAACAAAAACTTATAATAGCACAAGACAACTTATGCTACCAGAACGTATTATTGCTATGATTGGAGATGGACAGCCAGATGAATATGTTGTAAAACTTGCTGCTAATACAATTTATAAACATTTTGTAAATATAATACTTAAAGCAACAGGAAAACGTATGACATTCCACGATTTGCGTCATATTAACGCTTCTATTATGCTTGCATTAGGTATCCCTGATAAATATGCAATGGAACGTGGCGGATGGTCTACATCATCTACTCTAAAAAATGTATACCAACATACATTTTCAGAAGAGAGAAAAAATACTGACAAAAAAATTGATGGATACATGGAGAATCTTTTTAATGAAAAATAATACATTTTATGTGTCATATTCTATGTCATATAGCAACACAAAATGATATATTTTTATGATATTCTAACGCAAGTAATAACGTCATATTGTATATTTTCAAAAGCAAAAAGCACGTAACTTCGGAATAATTCCTATTTTACGTGCTTTTCTTAATTTTATCATTGGCAGGGGCAGAAGGAATCGAACCCTCGGCACGCGGTTTTGGAGACCGCTGCTCTACCTGCTGAGCTATACCCCTTTATGTATTTTAACTTGCCGCTTTCGACTTAATTAGTATATCACAAAAAAAATGATTTGTCAATAGAAATAATTTAATTCTACTAATTTCACAAATTTATGCTATAATTAAATTAAAAATATAGTAATTTTATATAATAAAATCTATTTTATAATAAATGACTTAAATTTGAATTGATTTAAAAATTATAAAAATCAAAAAAATAGTTGCTATTTTTAAAAAAATCTTGTATAATAGATTATTGTCAGAGTCAATATGATTCTGAATAATTTTTTTACTAAAGGAGTATTTAAATATTATGGCTGAATTAAAGTATGAAATTGTAGAACACATTGGTGTTATCTCTGAAAATGCAAAGGGCTGGACAAAAGAACTGAATTTTATTAGCTGGAATGACCGTGACCCAAAATATGATATCCGTGAATGGGCTCCGGAACATGCTAAAATGGGCAAAGGTGTTACTCTGTCTGTAGATGAAGCTGCTCAATTAAAAGAACTGCTCAGTGGAATTGATTTTGATTCATTTGAATAAAAAATAATCCGGAGGTTTTTATTATGCCACATATTACAATTAAAATGTTAAAGGGCAGAACTGATGAACAAAAGAAAGTTGCTGCTGAAAAGGTATCAAATGCACTTATAGAAGCTATTGGATGTACACCAAATCATATTTCTGTTTCTGTTGAAGATTATACACCACAGGAATGGCAGGATGTTTTCAAAAAAGAAGTAACAGAAAATCCTTCTCTTATACAAAAGCCTAACTATGACCCTAAGGATATGTTAAAATGAGTTATGTCCTCGCCTCTGCTTCTCCAAGAAGACAAGAACTCTTACATCAAATCACAGATGATTTTATAGTTTATCCTGCTGATATTGAAGAATATATCCCAGAAGAAATAACTGCAAAACAAGCAGCTCAGTATCTTTCTATGCAAAAAGCTGAAGTTGTTTCAAAACGATTTCCAGATAAAATTGTAATAGGATGCGATACAGTTGTTGTGATAAATAATACTTGCCTTGGAAAACCTACTGATGAAAAAGAAGCTTATGGTATGCTGAAAAAGCTTTCAGGTAGAACACATACTGTTATTACAGGTGTTACTCTTTTTAAAGGTTCCGATAAGATGTCATTTTCTTGTGAAACAGAAGTTACATTCTACACATTATCTTCAGATGAAATTACTAACTATATTAAAACCGGTGAACCTTTAGATAAAGCTGGTGCATATGGCATTCAAGGAAAAGGCTCTTTACTTGTCTCTAAAATAAATGGTGACTTTTTTAATGTTGTAGGTCTTCCTGTTTCGGCACTTTATAGGGCAATTTCAGATTTCAAAAACAAATTGAAACTTAATTAATATTTATAAAAATCTGTACCAATAGAAAATTTTAATACTAATTAATAAAATTTAGTGTAATTTCTATTGGTACAGATTATAATATAGTAAAAACAAAATAAAGGAGATGAAATAAAAAATCTGTGTTTTGTAAAACCTACATAAAAATTAAAATATGCAGGAAATTTACTAATACAGTCTTTTAAACATTATGAACAAAAAAGACCTTAATGAATTACGTAAAAATTTTTCTGAATCAAGTGACCTGTTTTTATTAAACAATGTTGTAACTGCTTTTGTAGATTCAGAAAAGAATATAAGATGCCAAAAAGCAAAACCATTTCACAGTATTCCATCAGAAGAAAGTGAATGCTATATTGCTACACTTAAACGTGTTCTTTCAGGTACACTCGGAAAAGGTTTGCTGGAATATGAATTTCCAAATGAAGCTTATGAGGAAAACGGAACTCAATATTTCTTATATCAGGCTCTTGAAAGCAAGCTTAAAGATGAAAGTTCTGTATCTGTTCTATTAGACCAAATTGTTAAAAATATGGACTATGTTTCTACTTATGCAATTTTAATCGGACACTGTACATATACAGTATTTAATAAAACTAAAAGTGATGATATAAATCCTTATGACAGTATAGATTATTCATTTTTAGTTGTTGCTATTTGTCCTGTAGAAGTCAGAGTTGATGGGCTTATTTACAATGAAGATGAAAATGATATTCTTCGTAAAACCGCTTATGACCGTATTGTAGCGGAAATTCCTACAGATGGTTTTTTATATCCTACATTTACAGGTCGTGGTCCTGATGTAAATCATGTACTTTACTATGCAAGAAAGCCTAAGGATGTTAATATAAGCATTATTGAAAATGTTCTTGGATGTACCTTTACATGTACAGCGCAGGAAGAAAAAGCTGCTTTTCAGGAGCTTATGCAGGATATTGTAGGCGATGAATTGAGTTATTCTGTCATTACAAGTGTAAATGAAAAAATCAGAGATATTTCTATCGAATATCAAAAAGAAGAAGATGTTCCACTGATTGATGACATTCAAATGAGAGATATTTTACTTGATTCAGGCGTAAGTCAGGAAAAAGCTGAACAAGTACAGACTATATATCGTGAAATAACAGAAAACAAACCACTTGCCGCATGCAATCTAATTGAAAACAAAACTGTATTAACTGCTCCAGGAATTACAGTACAAATCAAAAAAGAAGCTATAGAAAAAGTACACACTCAAAATATAAATGGAAGACGTTATCTTTTAATTGACCTCGATGACCCAAGCATCAAAATAAATGGACTCAATGTACAGATAGCAGAAACTAATATTCCTTCTAATAAAGAGGATAATACTGATAATGCTTCAAACATTGAAGACTCACTTGAAATTTCTGATAATATTTCAGAAAATGAAAATATATCTAAAGA
>JAFTWL010000163.1 GCA_017465305.1 Ruminococcus sp.
AATATCGTCCGAATTTTAATACGGAAAATGATTCAGTGATAATACCTGTAATTTTTGCTAAAGTGTCAGGTATCAAGGATAATAATATACCGCAGTATTGGTCATCAATAAAATCGCTTATAACTGAGGATACATTTGTGATAAAATCTGTACCATTTATTGCTCCGAACATGGAGAATGTAACAGGTTTTTCTATAGCAGGTTTTTTAAAAAATGGTAAGCTTCAGCGTGATAAAATACGTTCTGATAGGTTTTATCGTTATGGATTTCTTCGGGATGAGATACAAAATCATATACTTGATAAACTTCAGTTGCTTATTGATAGTAAAATGATAAAGGGAACTTTTGAAAATGGAGTTGAGTACAAAATAGTTTCTGTTATTCTTGCTATGAATAATGATATCGTCAGGATGATTCAGAAGTTTGATTTTACAAAGAAAAATCCTAAAATAATATATATAAATACAAATGAAAAAATAATATCGCTTGAAGATTCTATTTTGATGGCATTTCTTAGCCTTATAGGTTTTGATATTGTATTTTTTGTTCCTACAGGTTATAAAAATGTAGAAAATTATTATAATGAAGGCATTTTGGAAGAACACCAGATAGGTGAATATGTATATGACCTTAGCGTGCCTGATTTTCGTGCAGTTTCATCTAATTCACGTTCTTCGTGGCGTGAAAAAATATTTAAAAGAGGTAGATAAATATGGGTTTGAATTTTAATAAACCAGTTGTAACTCAGCAAGCTCAGCCTGTAATAACAACTGAAATTGAAGAAGTAAAGCAGTACGATATCGTTGCTGACAGACAACAGATGAATGCTGAACTTGTAAATTCAGCAGAGGTTGATGCAATTGTAAGTACTATAGAGTTAGATAATCTTGAGACGATTGTTTCATTTGGTTCAACTGTAGAAGAGGAAATTTCAAAAGCGTCAGATGTTGTACTGAATAGTATGGATATGTCTCAGATTGATGATTCAAGTGAAATGCTTAATACACTTGCAAAGATTATGTCTAAGTTTGATATTGATGAAATTAAAGAAAATCCAGGACGATTTGGAAAAATATTTGGAAATTTCAGAAAACAGCTTGATAAAATTCTTGCAAAATATCATACAATGGGCGATGAAATAGATAAAATTTATGTCCAGCTTAAAAAGTATGAATCTGAAATTAAGCAGTCAAATCGCAAATTAAATCAGATGTTCGAAGCTAATGTCAACTATTATCATGAGCTTGTAAAATACATTCTTGCTGGTGAGCAGGGTTGTCATGAGCTTGAAGAATATATTGCCCAAAGACAGAATGATATGGAGGTGACAGGTGATAGTTCTATACAGTTTGAAATTCAAAGTCTTCAGCAAGCACTTATGATGCTTGAACAGAGAACTCAGGATTTAAGAACAGCAGAGAGCGTAGCAATGCAGTCTATTCCTATGATTAAAACTATGGAATTCAGCAATATGAATCTTGTAAGAAAAATAAATTCAGCATTCATTATAACTTTACCAGTGTTTAAGCAGGCACTTGCACAAGCAATTATGCTTAAAAGACAAAGGGTGCAAGCAGAAGCTATGTCTGCCCTTGATGAAAAAACTAATGAAATGCTAATTAAAAACGCAAGAAATACTGTTGAACAATCAAAGATGACAGCACGTCTTGCGTCAGGAAGTTCAATCAAGATAGAAACGCTTGAAACTACATGGAAAACAATTGTAGATGGTATTGATGAAACAATGCAAATTCAGGAAGATGCCAGAAGAAAGAGAGTCGATGATAAAGCAAGACTCGAAGTAATCAAGGCAGAATTTAATCAGAAATATCATATGCCAAATCAGAAAAAATAAAATTATGGAGGTAAATAATTATGCCAATCAATTTATCAAAAGGTCAGAAAGTAGACTTAACAAAAGGAAATCCAGGACTTAAAAGCATTATGGTCGGTCTTGGCTGGGATGTAAATGCGTTTGATTCTGGTTTTGATTTTGACTTGGATGCTGCTGCGTTTTTAGTAGGTGCTAATGGAAAATGTCCTACTGAGAAAGAATTTATCTTTTATGGTAATCTTGAACATCCAAGTGGTGCTGTTAAGCATATGGGTGACAATCTTACAGGTGACGGAGAAGGTGATGATGAACAAATTCATATTGATTTAAGTCAGATACCTGCCAACATAGAGAGAATTGCTTTTACCGTTACAATTTATGATGCAGATGTAAGACGACAGAATTTCGGACAGGTTTCAAATTCATTTATAAGAATTGTTGATGAAGTGACAGGACAGGAAATCGTAAGATATGACCTTGGTGAAGATTTCTCTATTGAAACAGCTATTGTTGTTGGAGAACTTTACAAATATAATGGTGCATGGAAGTTTAATGCTATAGGAAGTGGATTCGAGGGCGGACTTGCTGCATTATGTGGTCATTATGGAATAGAAGTTGCATAAGGGAGGAATAATATTATGCCAATAAATTTAAAAAAAGGTCAAAAAGTAAGTATTACAAAAGGAAATCCGGGACTTAAAAATGTTGTCGTTGGATTAGGATGGGATGTAAATCAGTTTGATACAGGTGGAGCTTTTGACCTTGATGCTGCTGCATTTCTTATCACTGATAGTGGAAAAGTTTCAAGACCTGAAGATTTTGTTTTCTTTGGAAATCTTGTTCATCCTTCTGGAAGCGTTCAGCATCTGGGTGACAATCTTACAGGTGCAGGTGATGGCGATGATGAGCAGGTTAAGGTGAATCTTAGTAGTGTACCTGATAATATTACAAAAATCGTATTTACTGTTACAATTTATGATGCAGATGTGAGACGACAGAATTTTGGACAAGTAAATAATTCTTTTATAAGAATATTCAACGAAGTAACAGGTGAAGAAATTTTGAGATATGATTTAGGTGAAGATTTCTCCATTGAAACAGCTGCTATTTTTGGTGAATTATATAAGTATGGAGATGAATGGAAGTTCAACGCTATTGGAAGTGGTTATCAGGGTGGACTTGCTGCTTTGTGTGAAAACTTCGGTATAGATGTTGAATAATTCATATAATTTTATAATAGAAGGATGTGAAAGATATGTCAGTTAGTTTGCAAAAAGGGCAGAAAGTAA
>JAFTWL010000164.1 GCA_017465305.1 Ruminococcus sp.
AATAATAATGCTAAGTCTGCTTCTGTTACCTTTCCATCATGGTTTGTATCACCTAAAGCAAAGGTTTCATAAGTATATAACCCATTTCCTGATTTTATATCATAATTTAAATCAATATACTTATAAAAATCTTCTTCTACACAACATCTTGCACCAGCTTCTATTGGTATTGAAATTAAAGCTTGAGATGTAATTTTACTTTCTATTTTTGGCATATTTGGAATAGATATATTATACTCCCATATATTACTTGATGTATATGTTAAAGAAGTATCTACACTAAAATCATTCAATAATAATCTATAATTATTTTCATCTTTTAATTTTATAATAGTATTAGTACTTTTTAAACATATATTTATACCTTGTTGTTCTACTGGCTCTGTTGAAATTATTAAAGCATAATGCGGAATAGCACTAATTTTTGTATCATTATTATAATAAGCAATATTCTTTATATTTTTTTCTTCTATTTCTTTTTCACCTTGTAGATAGTATTCCATTATTGATGCTGCTTTCTCTACTGAGTAACTGTTATCTATTAAATATTGTGCTACTGTCTGAGCATCGCCTTCATAGGAGGATACGAACTTTTCTTCCTCTGTCTGCTCCGAAACTGGGTCACCTAAATTATAAGTTCCATCAAGATAAGCATTTATTAACTCTACATCTTTTAAGTCAACAGTTCCATCAAAGTTTACATCTGATGCTACTTCATTAGTCACACCCGAATAGTGATTAGAGCCATCCTTATAATCCTGCTTAAATGTATCAAGCCCAGCTTGTATTTTCAATAATAATGCTAAGTCTGATTTTGTTACCTTTCCATCATGGTTTGTATCTCCTAAAGCAAAGGTTTCAAAAGTACATATATTAGTTTCTGTCTCAAGATTATAATCAAATTCAATGCTGTTATTTAACATATACTCTGTCGAAGAACGAACAGCAGGATTTATTGGAAACGCAATCAAAGGCTGTTGTGAATTTATTATATCATCCAACTTAGAAATTTCTGATATAGATATTTTATATGACCATTTACGATTATCCTCAGTTGAATAATTTAAATTTGTATTTATATCAGGTAAATTAGAATCATGCAAAAAACGTACTTTACAAATATTTTCATCTGGTGCTAAAACTTTTGTGGTAGAACTTTCAAAATAAAAATCTATTTTTTCATTTAAATAATCAGTCATAATTACTAAAGCATAATGTGGTATATCTAATATTTTTTCATCATGATTATAATAAGCAGAATTTTTTATATTTTTTGTTGTAAGTTCTTTTTCTCCTTGTAGATAGTATTCCATTATTGATGTTGCTTTCTCTATTGAATAACTGTTATCTATTAGATATTGTGCTACTGTCTGAGCATTGCCTTCATAGGAGGATACAAAAGATTCTTTATCTGAAATTACCTTTTCTTCTGCAAATACAGAAAATGATGCCATTGATGTACAAGCAGCAAATACTGTTAACGCAGAGATACTTTTTTTAAAAATATTCTTTTTCATATGAATACCCCCTTTATTATTAAATTCAATATTTTCTTATTTGTCTAAATTTTTATTAATATATATTACATCAGCAAGATTTATTTTATTATTTTTATCAAAATCAGCAGCTACAAAATTTGTTACTGCTGAATAATGATTTGAACCATCTTTATAATCTAATTTAAAGTCTGGTTGTGTTTTGTTTAAATATCTTAGCAAAAGAGTAGAATCAGCATTTGTAACACTACCATCATGATTTACATCACCTAAGGCAAAGGTTTCAAAAGCAAAAGCATTATCCCCTGTTTTTGAATAATAACTAAACTCAATATTTTTATTTAATTCAAATTCTGTTGAAGTACGACTACCCTTTTCTATTGGAAAAGCAATTAAAGGTTGTGCTGTCGTTACATCACTTAAATTAGGTACTTCTTGTATATACATATTATATGTCCATTTACGATTGTCACTACTTGAATAACTTAAAGATGTACTTATATCAAATTCTTTAGATGAATATGAAAAACATTTTCTATAAGAATTATCATTTGGAACAATAACATTTGTAGTAGAACCGTTAAATCTAAAATTTACTTCTTCTTGTGGATATACACAATCTGTTGCAATTATCAAAATATAATGTTCTGTTTGAGCTAAATTTATATCACTATAATATTTAGGCAATTCCTCAGTGCTTGTATCACCATCTGCATAAGTGCTGATTCCACTATTATCTCCTTCAAGTTCTGCCTCGCCCTTTAAATAAATATCCATTATTTCTGTGGCTTCTTCAATAGTACATCCCTCACCAATAACATACTGTGCTATTTCTCTCGCTGTGCCATTGTATGAATTGATAAAGTCCATTTCTTCAGAGCCTGCAAATGCCGGAACTGATGACATAACCATTCCGGCTGTCATTATTGTAGCTGATACGGCAGCTACTACCTTGTTTTTAAATTTCATAATAAACTTCCTCCTTGCTTTTTTAATATTAGTATATGATTCAATAAATATTTCATATACCATAAATACTATGAATCCAGGAATACCTGGAGTACTGGATGTGCCAGTAATATATTCCCTCCATCCTTTATTTTCATTATACCACCTTTAAACTTGGATGTCAATACCTTTTTTGAAAAAATTCCTTTTTTCTATGCAAATATGTTTGACGTCATAAATTATTATAAAAAGCACTATTATTTTTTATTTTAGTAGTAAATGCGTTTATTTCATCATAGAATAAACTGTAATTCTATTATTTTTTAGGTGGTTTGATATTATGTCAGCATTTATTTCTAATCCTAAGCCCCCAAATTCTTTTACTATTGCTCTTGCTGGTAACCCGAATGTTGGGAAGTCTACTGTGTTTAATGCTATTACTGGTATGCACCAACACACTGGAAACTGGGCTGGTAAGACCGTTGAAAATGCTTTTGGTACTTGCCAGTATGATAAAAAGCAATTGCTTTTTATTGATTTACCTGGTACTTATTCTTTGCGTGCCTCTTCCGATGAAGAGTCTATTGCAAGAGATTTTATTTGCTTTGCTGAACCTGATGCTATTGTTGTTGTGTGTGATGCCTCTTGCCTTGAAAGAAATCTTATTCTTGCCCTTCAAATTATGGAACTCGGTTTGCCTGTTCTTCTATGTCTTAATCTATTGGACGAAGCTGAAAAACGTAAAATTTCTGTCGATATTCAACATCTTGAGGAAATACTTAAAATTCCTGTTATAGGCATAACAGCAAGAGACGGTAAGGGAATTCAGTCGCTACTGTATCAACTCTGTAAATTACTTGATGAACCTTCTGAATATCCTGTTCCTGTTACTTATCCTGACGAAATTGAATCAGCTGCTGATTATCTGAAAAATTTGCTTTTTCCTGATGAAAATAAGGAATCGATTTTTTATCGTTGTTTATGTATACATATACTCGAAGATAATAATAATAATTTTATCAATTCTATTATCAGCCATTGTTTTAATGGAACGGATGACGATGATGATATATTAAAAAATATTGATGATGCAAAAAATCAAATTCCTGAAAAAATATCAGTCTCGGATTGCCTTATATCTAATATTGTAAATAAAGCAAGTGAAATTTCTGACATCGTCACTGTAAAACAAGAAAATCATACAAAAAAAGATAGGCTTATTGATAAATTTATTCTTGGCAAATATACAGGTATCCCTATTATGCTGATTTTATTCTTTGCTATACTATGGATTACTATAGTCGGGGCTAATTATCCTTCTGAACTTCTGACAATGGGATTTTCTTATTTAGGAGAAATACTTGAAAATATATTATCAGATGCTCCTGTATGGCTAAAAGGTATATTGCTTGACGGAGTTTATAAAGTTCTTTCTTGGGTTATAGCAGTAATGCTCCCACCTATGGCAATATTTTTCCCTTTATTTACTATACTCGAAGACTTCGGTTATCTTCCTCGTGTAGCATATCAGCTGGACAGATGTTTTCAATGTGCAAATTCATGTGGAAAACAGTCTCTCACAATGTGTATGAGCTTGGGGTGTAATGCTGTTGGCATTACCGGATGCAGAATCATAGATTCACCACGTGAAAGACTTATTGCTATTCTGACAAATAATTTTATACCGTGTAATGGAAGATTTCCCACTATAATTGCTCTTATTACTCTGTTCTTTACAGTATCAACTGGTATTATTGGTTCTGTCATTCCTGCTTTTCTTCTCTTATGCTTTATTGCATTAGGCGTTGGAATGACATTTATAATATCTAAAATCCTATCAGCTTTTATTTTAAAAGGTATGCCATCAGCATATACTTTGGAGTTGCCTCCTTATAGAAAACCTCAGTTCGGAAAAGTAATTATTCGCTCTGTTTTAGACAGAACCTTATTTGTATTAGGAAGAGCTTGCATTGTTGCTGCTCCTGCTGGTCTTTTAATATGGATTCTTGCAAATGTTTCTGTTGGTGATATTTCCTTACTTGTTTATTTATCAAATATATTAGACCCCGTCGGAAAATTTATGGGCTTAGACGGTGCTATTATTTTAGCTTTTATTCTTGGTTTCCCTGCTAATGAAATTGTTATTCCTATTCTTCTTATGATTTATCTTTCAGAAGGAACTTTAGTTGATATGAGTAATATGTCAGAACTTCATACACTTTTAATTTCTAATGGCTGGACTGGTATAACTGCTTTATGTTGTATTCTTTTTATGTTATTTCACTTCCCATGCTCTACAACATGCCTTACTATATGGAAAGAAACAAAAAGTTTTAAATGGACAGCAGTTTCATTTTTAATACCTACAATTTGTGGAGTTATAATATGTAGTCTTATATCTTTTTTCTCTAATATACTATTATAATAGTATATAATAATAATATATAATAAAAAGAACCCTTGCAAGCTTATACCTGCAAGGGTTTTTATATAACTATACATATTTTTTATTATAAATAATACTAATACTCTGTATATTCATCGGTTGACTGTGTAGTACTTAATTCAGAGTCTTCTTCCCATGGTTTCTCATACTTTTTATATTTTAAATCAATTCCTAAATATTCTTCTAAGCAAAGTCCAAGTTCATTTATTTCCTTTGCAATATCAACACCAACGTAACGAATATGCCATGGTTCATATTGATATCCTGTAATGTCAACTTTATCTGCCGGATAACTAATTATAAAGCCATATTCTGCACAGTGCAATGCAAGCCATTCAGCTTCTGCTGTTTCGCCAAAGGCATCATCAATTGTATTACAGTCAATTACCATTCCTGTCTGATGCTCTGAAAATCCTGGTCTTGCTGAAAATGTATCTGCAAGTTCCCATCCATATGATGTACAATAATCATTATAAATTTCAACCTGCTCACTATAAGAACGATAGTCAGAACCTACATATAAATTTAATCCTTCATTGGATGCGTCTACTGTCATCTGATAAAATGCTTCTGCTGTTTCATCTGTCAATCCGCCTGGGTCATAAGACTCCGACAAGCTGTATACCTTATTTGCTACAAGTATGCCATCTATATATGTGCAACCATCTATTTCTTCAAGATGACGTACAACAACTGGTACTTCTGTACTTATAGTTGAATCTGTCTTTACTGAAACTTTAATTGTACATTTTCCAGCTGAAACACCTGTAATTTCTCCCGTCTCACTTACAGTTGCAATACTTGTATCACTTGACTCCCATTGTAAATCATTATTATCAGCTGTACCGTATGTTGACATTGTTATATGAATCTTTCTTGATTCATTTTCTAAAACTGCTAAAAATGTCTCCTCCGGATTCAGTGCTACAATTACATTTCCCTTATTTTCATCTGACGTTCCTGATATTTTGACTTCATTTCCTATTGTCGCTTCTATAGAAGAACTGCTGTCCTCTCCGATTGTACTGCTATTATTTCCAGCTTCTTTTGCATCATGTATCACCTTAGAAAAAGGCAACCGAACTGCAATTCCTACAATAAGTAATACTATATATATTATTATTATAACAATTCCAGGCTTTGAAAACTGATGAAACAAGTTTATTTCTTCTGTCACAGTTTCAAGATTATCTTCTTCAGCAAATTCTTCTGTTGCTTCTATTTGCTGTTCCGGAATTTTTTCTTCCACAATCGTCACCTCATATTTTTTTATATTGTTCATAGCAATTCTTACAAAGCGGTTACATATTATTTATTATATCATAAAACTAATATTATGTCATTTGATAATATGCACAAATATTTCTATATACTTTTGTGCATATTTTTTTAATTACGTCAACATACTCAAAAAAATATTATTATGCCGTATATTTTGCACAAAAAGTAAAAACAGTTATTGCAATTTTACATGAAACGTGTTATAATAAAAACATATAACGGGCAACATATACAATATTTTTTCAGTTATGTCGCCTATTTTAATGTAATTATTTTTTATATTGAAAGAGAGGTCTAAAATGAAATTTAGTAAATTTTCTAAATTTGTAGCAGCAATATCTGCTTGCTCTGTTCTTTGTGCAGGTCTTACATTGCCTGATGTAAATCCGCTCAATAAAAATAATAATAGCATATTACTTTCAGCTGATGCAGCTTCAGAAAATATTGAAAATCAGATGGATATTGGCACTGTTGAAATCGGTGGTGGCGGTTTTATCTCTGGTATCGTTACAGGAGAAAATGTCATGTATGCACGTACTGACGTTGGTGGTGCGTACAAATATAACTTTGATACAAATAGATGGGAACAGCTTCTTGACTTTATTGACGAAAATGACCGTGGTCTTTTAAGTATTGACGCACTGTGTATTGACCCAAATAATGACGATAATATATATATGCTCGCTGGATGTGCTTATTTCAGTGCAGAAAAAACTGTTATTTTCCGTTCACGTGACGGCGGTAAAACTTTTGATGAAATTGATGTAACAAAGATGATTCAGGTTCATGCTAATGGACAGGGCAGACAATGCGGTGAATCTATTGCTGTTGACCCTGATAATCCTGATATTATCTATTGTGGTGGCGATGTTACTGCTGGTGATTCTGCTCTTATCATGAGTAAAGATGGCGGCGATACTTGGGAACCTGTAAAAGGTTATGATAATATCGGACTTTTCAAAGAATCTATTAAATGGCCTTTATGGACTGAAAATATGGTTCGTGCTTTAACTAATGATAAGTATGAAAATCAAAACGGTATTGCTTCTGTAAGAATCATTGGTGGTAAGGTTTATGTTGCAACTTCAGTTAAAGGTGTTGAAAATGTTCATGTTGCTGATGTTGGAAGTGATAACTTTGAAGCACTAAGTGCTGACTTGCCAACTGATGTATATCCATCTCGTATAAATCAGGATGCTGATGGCAATCTTTTAATTACTTATTGTGGAGAAATTGTTGGAAAAGCTCCAGGTGGTATTTACAGATATTCTCCTAAAACAAATAAGGTTGAAGATATTTCTCCTGATAAAACTGGATTTGGTGCTTGTGTAAGTATGCCTGATAATGCAAATGAATTGATTGCTACAACTTGCAATGTATGGGCTATGCAAAATTGGGAGCCAGGTGAATCTGTATGGGGTGACTGGATTTATCGTTCAACTGATGGTGGCAAAACATGGACATCTATTTACCCTGGAAAAATGGGAGAATGGTATTATGACGAAGAAGCTCAGGAAATGAAACAACGTCAACTCTATGATTTCCTTAATGATGGAGGAAGTTCATGGATTCGTGGAAGGGCAATTCACTGGTCTGGTGCAATAGTATTAAATCCAAAAGACCCTTCTCAGGCTTTAGTATCATCAGGAAATGGCGTCTTCACATGGGATAATATATGGACTGAAGACCCTGAAGCAACATTCCACTCAAAGGGAATTGAAGAAGTCGTAGCTTTCGATATGGCAAGTGTTCCTGGTGGTGGTTTATATTCTGCAATAGGTGACTATGACGGTTTTGAACATATAAATAATAATACAGATGTTATTCGATATGACCCTACACTTGATTCTGTTGCATCAAATGGTTCATGTACTACAATTGCTTACTGTCCATCAAATCCGAAGGTAATGGTGCGTGGCTCTGAGGGTCAGGGTGTCGGCCTTTATACAACTGATGGCGGAAGTACATGGAAAGAACTCAAAGGCACAGAAGCAGGCGGAAGAGCTGCTATAAATCAGTTAGAAGATGGCTCTTATCGTATTTATTTCGGTGGAAAAGGTAAAATAAAATACACTGATGACTTTGGTGGTTCATGGAAGGATGCTTCCGGAGTAAAGGGTACTAAAATGATTAAGCCATTAGTAGACCCAGAAAATCCACAATATGTTTATGCTTATACAGCACAGTTTAATGAATATTATCATTATTCTCATCCAGAGCCAACATTTGAAGATGCACACTATGTACTTATGGTAAGTGATGACTACGGTGCAACATTTAAAACTCAGGATATATGTATGTATGACCAGTGTGATGAGTCATACAGAATCGGCTATCTTGGTGAAGGTGAAATGGTTGTTGGTGCTGGCTGGTATGGTGCATATCATGTAACTGATTATGGTAAAAAAGTAGAAAAGCTTGACAGCGTATTCTATTGTAAGACAATTGGTTATGGTGCTCCTGAAAAAGAAGGTGCTCCAAATGCACTTTATATGTATGGTCAGCCAGAAGAATCTGACCCTCAGGGTGTTTATCGTTCTTCTGATGGCGGTAAGACATGGGTAGCAATTAATATAAATCACCTTTATGGAGGTACTGGTAATGGTAACTTCTTGGTAGGTGATATGAATGAATTTGGTACTGTTTATATGTCTACTGTTGGTTGTGGTATCGTTTATATGAAGGATACAGGCGAAGTAAAACCAATTACAACAACAACTACTACAACTAAAAAAGAAGAAACTACTACAACTACAACTACTACTAATACAAATAAAACAACCACTAACACAACTAACACAACTACTGAAAATGTAGGTACTACAACTACTGGAGTTAAGGAAGATATTACTTATGGTGATATAAATGCCGATGGAAAGATAAACCTTACTGATGTTATCTATCTTAATAAATACATTGCTGGTTCATATATGCCATCTGATCAAGGATTATTAAATGCAAATTGTGACCAAACTAATAAAGATATTGATTTAGATGATACATTAGCTCTTCTTAAATACTTAATTAAAGTAGTTGAACTTCCTATAACAGAATAAAATAATTTTTAATCTATATAATATAAAAAAATGACACGGTTAAAACCGTGTCATTTTTTTATCAGGAAATATTTTTTTAAATTTTTTATTTAACTAATCTGATTTTTGCTTATTTGATAAGCAAATTATAAATTCTGTATATTTATGTTCTTCACTTTCTACTTTTATTTGACCTTTATGCAGATTTATAATACGACGTGTAATATTTAAGCCTAATCCCAGTCCGGTTTTATCCTGACTTCTTGAAGAATCAACTTTATAAAAACGCTCAAATATCTTTGGTAATTCATCCGCTGGTATACCTGCACCAGTATTTCTTACTGCAAACTCTGTTCCGTTTTCATGCTGTTCAAATCTAAATGAAATAGTTCCATTTATATTTACAAATTTCACTGCATTTTCAATTAAATTATAAATAACTTGTCCAAGTAAATCAGGGTCTCCCCATACATGCAATGAATCTGCATCAAGTCCTTTAACACTTATATTTTTCTTCTCAAGCCTGCTCTCAAACATCAGAATTGTTCTGAATACAATATCATTTATAACGAAATCCTGCAAATTTATCTGTAAAGTTCCATTATCAAACTTAGTAAGATTAAGCATAGAAGAAATTAAAATCTTTAATCTCTGCATTTCTGCTGAAACAATAGAAAGATATTGTGTACGCTTACCTTTTTGAATAGTTCCATCAAGTATAGCATCCACATAACCACTTATAATTGTCATTGGTGTTCGCAGTTCATGAGATACATTTGAAATAAATTCTGTTCTTTGTGTATCTGAATTTTTCACAGCATATGCTAAATCATTTAAATTACATATTATTTCTTCATAACCTGTATCTGAAAAATTATCAGGTGATAACATTTTTGAAAAGTTACCTTTTACATATTCCTTAGAAACATTGGCTATTTCCTGAACTGTCCGCATTTGTTTGAGAACAAGCAAATATGTAATAATTAGTGCAATTGATAATAACACTATAAATAACAAAAGAGAACAAATCCATATATTACGAATAAACAAATCAATTACTCTGCTTTGAAACCTTACAAATAAAAAATACTGTGTAATACTTTCATCTGGTTCTGTTATCGAAAATGCTGTCCCCTGACATATAATAGGTGCACTTATATCAATATTCAATTCACTATAATTATTTAAAGTATAAAATCCTTTGTCCTTAAGTTCAGAAATTATTTCAGAACTTATACTTATATTTTCAACAGGTGTTTTTACACTATCTGATGTTATAATACAAGTTCCTGATTCATCAAATAAATAAATAACAGGATTTTCAAAATTATTAACACCATTAAAAATAATTCTTGCTTCTTCGTCAGTAAGAGCCTGTCGGCTTTCATTTCCTTTACAATGACTGCTCAAAGCTGTAACAATGATATTTGTATTTCTTGTAAAAGAATTATAAACTGATGTCTTATACATAGAAATACTATACAGAGAAAGTATAATCATCGCTGCAAGCAGTATGAAAATTTCTATTGCTGCAAAGCGAAAAAAGATAACTCGTGTTTTTCGATTATTGACTGATATTCTCTTTCTTTGCTTCATTTATTATTCGTCTTCTTCAGATTCAAATTTATAACCAACGCCCCATACTGTCTTTAATGCCCACTTGTCAGATACGCCTTCAAGCTTTTCACGCAGACGTTTAATATGTACATCAATTGTACGAGAATCACCATAATACTCAAATCCCCATACTTCATCAAGTAACTGGTCACGTGTATAAACACGGTTTGGATTTGATGCTAAATAGAAAAGCAGTTCAAGTTCTTTTGGTGGTGTTTCAACTACCATACCATTTACACGAAGTTCATAACGTGTCATATTTACAGAAAGCTTATCGTAGTTTACCTGACGAATTTCTGTTTCTGAAGATGTACTGCCAACTCTTCTTGAAATTGCCTTGATTCTTGCTACAACTTCCTTTGTATCAAATGGCTTTACTACATAGTCATCTGCACCGAGTTCAAGACCAAGTACTTTATCAAATGTATCACCTTTTGCTGTAAGCATGATGATAGGAGCACTTGACTTTTTACGGATTTCACGACATACCTGCCATCCGTCCATGCTTGGAAGCATAACATCAAGAAGAACGATATCTGGTTTAAGTGCATTAAACTTTACAAGTGCTTCTTCTCCGTCATATGAGAGAATAACACTATATCCTTCATTTTCAAGATACATTAAAAGGACGTCACAAATATTTGGGTCATCATCAACAACTAAAACTTTTTCCAGTGCCATAATAAAAAATTCCTTTCATTCTGTCTTTTATCATTTTTCGTGTTTTTTCGCCAGACAGTTTATTTTATGATTTACATTATACTATATTATCGTAAATCATTGATTAAGATTTCATGAATTTTTGTTTTCTCATTTGTAAATTATGAATTTGAAAATAATCAATCATGTATTTGTTATCTCTTTTAACTCCTTTACAAATTTTATTTAAAAAAAATATATATAAATAAATTGATTATAAACAACCCTTTTTTTATTAAATTCAATAATACTTATATACTTTAAAAATTATTATTTAAATTTTTTTATTTAAAAAATATGCTAAAATAAAAATAAAAACTAAATGTAAATATAAAGATAAATTTTAACTTCAATAAAAAATTAAATCAAGCTCAAAAATAAATACTAATAAATTTATTGCATTTAATTTACAGTAATATAATGCCATGTGCAGAATTTATATAATTTTGTATAATTAAGTAAGTAATAATATTGAGTGTAAATTGAATGTTAAGCCTAATTATAAAATTATACTGCATAATAATTTATGATTTTTATAAAGTATATATTATACCTATATAAGTAAAAAATATGTGTAACTTTATACATATATCAATGAAAATATCATCATTTATTTGTGCATGTAAACAAATTTAATGAAATTTTGATTTTAGGTCTTGATTTTTTCTGAAAAGTTGGTAAAATAGTATTAGCACTCATTGAATGAGAGTGCTAACAGAAACGTTATACAAGTGATAATATTCAATAAAAACTGGGAGGAATCTATAATGATGTTAAAACCGTTAGCAGATAGAATTTTAATAAAATTTGCACCGGAAAAGGAAGAAAAAACAGCAAGTGGTCTTCTGCTGAGTGCAAAAGCTACTTCAAACAGTACTGCTGTAGCTGATGTTGTTGCTGTAGGTGCTGGCAAATATGCAACAACAGGTACCCTTATCCCTATGGCTGTAAAGACTGGTGATAAGGTTTTAGTTAATAAGACAGCTGGTCAAACTATCAAAGTTGATGGAGAAGAGTTTACTCTTGTTTATGAAAGCGAAATTATGGCTATTGTAGAATAAGTTTATTATTCTCTATATTATTATTGAAAAGGAGTTCTTAAACTATGGCTAAAGAAATTAAATATAATGCAGATGCAAGAGATGCTATTATTGCTGGTATTGATAAACTGGCTAACACAGTTAAAATCACTCTCGGTCCAAAGGGCAGAAATGTAGTTCTCGACCGTGAATTTGGTGCTCCACTCGTTACTAACGACGGTGTTACAATCGCTAAAGATATTGAATTAGAAGACGCCTTCGAAAATATGGGAGCTCAGCTCGTTCGTGAAGTTGCAACTAAAACAAATGATGCTGCTGGCGACGGTACAACTACTGCTACTGTTCTTGCTCAGGCTATCATTCACGAAGGTATGAAGAATATTGCTGCTGGTGCAAATCCTATGATTGTACGTAAGGGTATTGCAAAGGCTGTTAATGCTGCTGTAGAAACTATCAAAGCAAATTCTAAAGAAGTTGATGGCTCTGAAGATATTGCAAGAGTTGCTACTATTTCTTCCGCTGACGAAGCAGTTGGTAAGCTGATTGCTGAAGCTATGGAAAAGGTAACTACTGATGGTGTTATTACTATTGAAGAAGGCAAAACTGCTGAAACTTACAGCGAAGTTGTTGAAGGTATGCAGTTCGACCGTGGTTATCTCTCCCCTTACATGATTACTGACCGTGAAAAAATGAAGGTTGTTTATGATGATGCTCTTGTATTCATCACAGACAGAACAATCAGCAACATTCAAGAAATACTCCCTCTTCTGGAACAGATTGTACAGATGGGTAAAAAGCTTCTGATTATTGCTGAAGATATTGAAGGCGAAGCTCTTACAACTATTATTCTTAATAACCTCCGTGGTGTATTTAAGTGTGCTGCTGTTAAGGCTCCTGGCTTCGGCGACAGAAGAAAAGAAATGCTTCAGGATATTGCAATTCTCACTGGCGGTACTGTAATCTCCAAGGATTTGGATATGGAACTCAAGGACGCTACAATTGATATGCTTGGTAAGGTTAATCAGGCTGTTATTGATAAGGAAAATACTATCCTTGTTGGCGGTGCTGGTTCTTCTGATGCTATTGCTGAAAGAATTCAGGAAATCAAGAATCAGATTGCTGTTTCTACATCTGATTTCGATAAGGAAAAAATGGCTGAAAGAATCGGTAAGCTCTCAGGCGGCGTTGCTGTAATCAAGGTTGGTGCTGCTACTGAAATTGAAATGAAAGAAAAGAAGCTTCGTATTGAAGATGCTCTTTCCGCAACAAAGGCTGCTGTTGAAGAAGGTATCGTTGCTGGTGGTGGTACTGCTCTTATCAATGCAATTCCTGCTGTTGAAAAGCTCATCCCATCTCTTGACGGTGATGAAAAGACAGGTGCAAAGATTGTTCTTCGTGCTCTGGAAGCTCCTCTTCGTCAGATTGCTGCTAACGCTGGTCTTGAGGGCAGTGTTATTATTGATAAGATTCGCAGAAGCCGTAAAGTTGGTTATGGTTTCGATGCTTACAACGAAACATACTGCGATATGCTCAGCAGTGGTATCGTAGACCCTACTAAGGTTACAAGAAGTGCTTTACAAAATGCTGCTTCTATCGCTTCTATGGTTCTTACAACTGAAAGTGCTGTAGCTACTATCAAAAAGGATGAACCTGCTCCTGCTATGCCTGCCGGTGGTATGGGCGGTATGTATTAATAAATAGAAAATATATTTTAAAATATAAAAATAGCTTCTGCATATATTTGCAGAAGCTATTTTGTTTATATCTGGGGCTACTCGCCCCAGACCCTCGGCAGCATTTTTCGAGAAAACTGCTGCACCGAAAAAGCTTTTATCCTAAAATTATTTCTATTTTATTTGTGCTTGAAAGATTTTCAGATGGAATATAGTTGTCTTCTATTGTTTCTCCATTCAATATCATAGACTTTACGCCACTCTGTACATGAGATGGATTCTTAACTTCTATTTCAAGTCTCTTTCCTCTGAACATCTTCTGCATTGTAAAGCCTTCCCACTCAGATGGTATTGATGGATTTATCTGTAAGCCATCAGCATCAGGACGCATTCCGCATATTCCCTCTACACATCCTACCATAACTGTTGAAGCTGTTCCTGTGAGCCAATGTACATGAGAACGTCCTGCATATGGCGATGCCTTTGACTCTGTAAACTGACCATGTACATATGGTTCCATTACTCTGATTTCTGCTTTATCATTCATAGCTGCTGGTGAACTTTCCATGAAATACTGGAATGCTTTATCACCATGTCCGAGCAATGACTCAGCAAGAATCAACCAACCCTGTGACTGTGAGAAAATACCACCGTTTTCTTTTGTATCAGGATTAAATATGTGCATTAAAGCTCCATCAAAATAATGTTCCTTATATGGTGGTTCTAAAAGTTTTGCACCATATGGTGTGTTAAGAATATTATCTACAGACTGCATTGCCTTATCTGCCTGCTCATCTGATGCAAATCCTGAAATTACACTCCAGCTCTGTGGGTTAAGCCACATTGATGCCTCTGGGTCTTTCTTTGCACCTACTATTACTCCATCTTCTCTTATACCACGAATAAAACGGTCTTCGTCCCAACACTCTGATAATGCCTTTGCAAGGTCAGACTGTACCTTTTCAAGATATTCAAGATATTCTTTATCTCCACGCTCTGAAGCAAGTTTTTTCATCATGGACATAGCATAGTACAATTGGAATGCTACAAATGTAGACTCGCCTTTTTTGCCAAGTCTTAAACAGTCATTCCAGTCAGCATGAAGTCCAGCAGGCATATTGTGGTCGCCTAAGCGTTCCATTGAGAATCTTATTGCATTCTTCAAATGGTCATATACTGTATCTTCTCCGCCGTTTGCATATACTATTACTTCATCATAAAATGCCTTGTTTCCGCTTTCACCAACATATTTGAAAATAGTCGGGAATAACCACAGTGCATCGTCAGCACGATAAGATGGATGTCCTGTTTCTTTTACATATTCAGGGTCATCTGGTGTATTTTCATGTCCTGCATTATGATTGAACTTTACTAATGGCAATCCTCCGCCATTGTCAACCTGCGCTGATAACATAAAACGAATCTTTTCACCTGCAAGCTCTGGGTCAAGGTGAATAATTCCCTGTATATCCTGTACTGTATCACGATAACCATAACCATTACGCAAACCACAGTAAATAAATGACGCTGCTCTTGACCAGATAAATGTAATAAAGCACTGGTAAGCATTCCATACGTTAATCATGTTATTAAATTCTTCTGATGGTGTCTGTACAGAGAAATTATCAAGCTTGCTATGCCAGAATTTTTTAAGTTCTTCTACTTCTTCATCGACCTTACCAGAAACTTTGTAGGAATTTAAAATTTCATTAGCTTCTGCACTGTCTTTCTGTCCAAGAATGAAAATAAGTTCCTTTGATTCTCCTGACTGTAATACAAAATCAGTCTGCAATGCACCGCATGAGTTAGAATTGTAATTCATAACATTGTCGCATTTACCTGTTTCAACTGCTATAGGATTTGAATATGTGCGATATGCTCCTATAAAATTATCAAAATTTCCACAGCTTGCTGTTACTGGTGCACCAACCATGCCAAAGAAACGCTCTTCATGGTCTTTTGCACTGTATTCGCTGATTCTCTGCATTATCTTATTTTCTTCAAAACTTGTTCTTGAAATAAAGAGAGAATATTGTAAATTAACCTGGTCTTGTTCATAATTCTTTTCATTAGTAAACTCAATAAATCCAAATGTGGAGAGATTTCTTGGACGATCACTGTTATTTGAAATAACTGCTCTCCATACTTCATATGTCTTTCCGTTTGGTACATAGTAAGTTACATCTGAATGTATATCACTGTAGTCAGCACTTATAACTGTATACGCTGTACCATGACGACAAGTACTCTTATATTTATCAAGTGGCTTTCCTACTGGTTGCCATGATGCTGACCAGTAATCAGATTCATCATTATCTCTAATATAAATATATCTTCCTGGTAGTGCCATGTTTGAGTTAAAACGATAACGTGCTATTCTTCCGTTTGCTCCGGATTTTACAAAACTGTATCCTCCCGCATTGTTTGAGATAATTGCACCATATTCAGGTGAGCCAAGATAGTTTGCCCATGGTGCTGGCGTGTCTGGTCTTGTTATTACATATTCCTTGTTTGAAAGGTCAAAATAACCATACTTCATGAGTGGAGTCTCCTTTATGTTTTATTTTAATTCAGAACTTGCATATATTGCATAAGCAACTATTTCTATAATAACATTTATTTATGATTTTTGCAAGATATTTTTTTTAATTGTTGACATATTAAATAAAAAATCTATATAAATAATTTCTATTATCACAATATAAAAATACTATTGTATATTTATGTTGACTAAAATTAAAACTAATATGTTTATTATTTACTACACAATACAACTTGACATTTTGACTAAAAAAAAGTATAATGAAAATATAACTTACAACTAAATAACAAAAATCTTATAATGTAAGTTAGGAAAGGACTATGATATGAAAAAACAAAAATGGATTGCCCTGTTATTAGCTGGAATGTCAGCTACTATGGGAATGGGAAGTCTCCCTGCTTTTGCGGATGAAACACTTGAATTTTCAGAAGCAACAGCAACATCTACAGAGGTAAGCAGTGCAGAGGAAGCAATTGATGCGTTGGGGTTACAAGAAAGTACAGAAACAATAGCAGACGAAAATGAATTTGCAATGCCAGAAGAAACAACTCCTGTAATCATCGAAGACGAAAATGAAATAGTTGCAACTACTACACTGGCAGTTGATGTTACTTTAAAAGAAGAATCTTCAACTACAACTGTTACAGAAACTCCTATTGCTGATGTAACAGCACCTATAATCATTACAACTTCTGTGACTGGAACGAATGAAGAGGGTTCTGCTCCATTGAACTATTATGATGAAGTCGTTCTTATGTTGGATGTATCAGGTTCCATGGGAGATAATAAAAATAAACCAATTTCTGCAATGAAAGATTCAGCTAAAATGATTTGTGAAGAATTCTTGAAAAATGATCCTTCAACAAGTATTTCTATTGTAACATTTAATTCTAATGTAAATAGTATTACTAATTGTAATGATTTATCAAAATTGACATCTTATATAGATAACTTAACAGCTAGTAGCACTACTAATGTGTATAAGGGCATGGAAAAAGTAAAACTTATTTTAGAAACAAGTACAGGAAAAAGAAAATCTGTAATCATTATGTTAGATGGCATACCAAATACAGGAAATGATAATTATACTAAAGATTATGGCTATGATTCTTATCAAAACGCTTCTTTACAGTATGACAATGAAAATTTGAAAACTGATGCGACTGTTTATAGTATCGGCTTTTTTCATGCTGGTAACTCTAATTCAAAAGATGCACAATATGTAAGAGATTTAGCAAGTGACACAAAGAAAAGCTATATTATAAAAAATGGAAATGAATTGCCTAAAATCTTTACCCTTATATTCAATGATATTGTAAACCCTAACCCTGTTCCAGATGGAAAAACAGAAGATACTGTTATAGATGAAACTCCTGTTGGAACTACGTCTACTCCAAAAACAGGCGACAAGGGTATAGGCGTTATTATAGGAATTATGGCTTTAGCAGGCTTAGGAATCGTTATTGGAAAGACTAAAAAATAAAACATTATAATATAAAAACTAAAGGAATTTCTCTTTAAAGAGAAATTCCTTTTATTTTTATGCCATTTTAATTTTTACTCAACAGAATTTACAAACATATCATAAATACAACGTATTGCCTGCTCAAAGTCATCTTCTGTTACGCCGACAATAACATTCAATTCGCTTGAACCTTGGTCAATCATCTTTACATTTATTCTTGCATGTGCAAGTGCTGCAAAAATACGAGCTGCTACACCTCTTGTGCGGAACATTCCTCTACCAACAACAGCAACAAGTGCTATTCCATCTTCAACTTCCATCTTATCAGGAGCTACTCTCTTATTAAGCTGTGTAAGTATTAAATCTCTCTTGCTCTCAAGCTGTTCTGAATCAATGATTACTGTCATGGCATCTATACTTGATGGCATATGCTCCATTGAAATATTATTGTTTGCAAGTACATCTAATACATCTCTACAGAATCCAACTTCACTGTTCATCTTGTCTTTATGAATGTTGATTGTTGTAAAATGCTTCTTGCCAGCAATACCAGTAATTGTATATGAACTTACTTCTTCCTCAGAACTCTCCGGAACTATCATTGTTCCTGCTTCTTCTGGTGCATTTGTGTTTCTGATATTTATTGGAATGCCTGCTGAACGTACTGGGAATATTGCTTCTTCATGAAGTACAGATGCACCCATGTATGAAAGCTCACGAAGCTCCGTATAAGTAATTGTTCTGATTACTGCTGGATTTTCAACTATTCTTGGGTCTGCAACAAGAAATCCTGAAACATCTGTCCAGTTTTCATAAAGTGATGCCTTTACTGCACCTGCTACTATAGAACCTGTTACATCACTTCCGCCTCTTGAAAATGTGCGTACATATCCATCTGCTCCACAGCCATAAAATCCAGGAATTACTGCATTATCAAGTCCACATAAACGCTCTCTAAGTGCATTGTTGGTCTTCTCTTTGTTCAACTTTCCATCCTCATGAAAGAAAATTACTTCTGCTGCATCAATAAATGGGAATCCGAGATATGCGGCAATTATCTTTCCATTTAAGTATTCCCCACGACTTGCTGCATAATCCTTTCCATAACGACTTCTGAATCCATTTGCAATTTCCTCAAAATCTTCTTCTAATGACAGGTCAATACCTAAACCTTTTATAATCTCAGAATAACGAGCCTGTATTGCTTTAAATGTCTCAGCAAAAGATTCACCACGTTCTGCAAGACCATAACATGCATATAACATATCTGTTACTTTTATATCCTCTGAAAATCTCTTTCCAGGTGCAGATGGAACGACATAACGACGTTCTAAATCTGACTTTATAATCGCTGCTGCCTTCTTAATCTGTCCGGCATCTGCCAGACTGCTTCCACCAAATTTCACTACTTTAACGCCCATATTGATACAATGTGTGCAATTGTCTAACTACTCGCACACTTGCCTCCTTTCATAAGATTAATAATTTGCCTATACAAATAAAATTCATATTATATATTATGCTATCAGGCAAATAAAAAATATAAGCTCTTATTAGTATAATATTTTTTGCTTAAAAAATCAACTATAAAACACAAAAAGTTTCTGCAAAAATCCTCCTCACAGAAATAAATCGCGGTCAGATTGACTAAATTTGTTAGAAACCTTTTGATTTCAAGTCGGACACTATTTGTATATATGTCTCCACAGGGTCAAATCCCTTGTAATCCTCTCGCTTTAAATCAATCATATCACCATGAGAAATGCCTCTGCGATGCTTATTCTCAAATGTTCCCCTGAACTCTCCCCATTTAGCTGATTCTTCTGTTACAAGTCCATCATTTCTTCCATACTTCTTTAAAATCAGATATGTAAAAGATAATATTGCAAAACTTGAAGCATTCTTCATAACTGACATATAACTCTGATAATATATTCCCTCATAATCAGGAACTTCTTTATTAAATTGTTCAGCATATTCTGATGTAAACTGATGACAAGCTGTATAGAAATCAGGATTTTTATCACCAAGCTTCTTAAAACGTTCATCCATAAAATTAGCAACTAATCTATAAAAACCATCAGGTAGTTTATTTGCTTCATCAGCAATCTGTGAACCTCTGTGAGGTGTGGAAACAGTTGTTATACTTGCTATATACTTTCCCATTCCTAAAACACTTGCGGCATATCTTGCATCAAGCCCGCCTTTGGAATGAGCTATTATATTTACTTTCTCACAACCTGTTTCCTTTATTACCTCTTCTATACGTTTTTTAATATCTTCAGCATTGTTTTTTACTGTTCCCAATG
>JAFTWL010000016.1 GCA_017465305.1 Ruminococcus sp.
CCTGCATCAATAGACTTATCTGTATTGTTAGTTACTGTAAACTTCAGAAATACAACATCACATGGATAATTTCCACGCATATTTGAAAATACAGAACGATATGCACCATCAAGTGTGACAACTGAATCGCCTACAGTCTGCTCTGTTCCAACTTCTCCGTCTATTAAAACTGTTGCCTTTGTAACTTTTGTTCCGCTTATAGGTTTTACATCCTCCTGTTCCCTACAACCGACAGTTGCCATTGATGCTACTGTAAGTGTTAACGCCATAAAAAGAGCAGTTAATTTTTTCATTTTTTATACAATCCTTTCTGTTCTACCGTTTATCAGAACAATTAAGCTTAAAATTTAATTCAGATTTATAAATATTTTTATGAATTATAAGGTTTTTATATAAAGAAAAATGCTTCAACCGACAAAAATAATCTGCTGGCTGAAGCGTTTTTTCATAATTTCTTAGTCTGCTTCAATTGCACTTACTGGACATTCATTGGAGCAAGCACCGCAAGAAATACATGTATCTGCATCGATTTTGTATGTGCTTTCACCTTCACTGATTGCTCCTACTGGACAAGCAGATTCACAAGTACCACAGCTCAAACATGCATCTGTAATTTTGTATGCCATTATAGATTCACCTCCATAAAAGGAAAACTACAGGATAACTGCTCCTGTTGTAACTATTATATCAGATTCTTTATTAAATTGCAAGCTTTTTTTAAAAACTGTCAAAATATTTTTTCTTAATTTTCACCTCATAAATACAAATATCGAACATTTAAATGTGTTTTCCACACTAATTATAAAATGTTTAAATAATAATATATTTGAAACAACATTTTACTTATAAATTATTTAGTTTAAAAATATCTTTATAGGAATGAAAAATTATTTAATTTTATTATGAAGAGTATATACTTAATTTATGATATAATAAATATAAGGGAATTTATGAAAAATTATAAGATTATCAGGAGGATTATTTTATTTGAATATATCAAAAAATAAAGATAATTTTAAATCAGAAAAAAAATATGAAAAGAAATTTTTACTGAACGACTCTGAATCATCTGATAAAAAAGAGCAAAACGCCTTTAAACAATGGCAAAAGCGGAAAAACAATCCGTATGCTTTTTATAATAAAGAACAAAAAGTAGTCTTTATAGATGGTGCAGGCATTCAAAATACTTGTTCAGTAAATGAGGAACACAAAGCAATTAAAAAAATCGACTTTATTCTTGGTATTGCAATGTTTATTTATTTAATGGAAGATTTCCTAATTGGAAATATTTTTCCTGCTCTATTACATCATATGGGCATTCCTGTTCTATACTCATTTTTCAATGATAAAATATATGGTCAACAAAATTTTGTAATTATTACAATATCTATTGTTGAAATAACAAGATATTTGATGCCCATTATTTTTATAAGAAAATCATTTAAATTACCTGTACAAGTAGCTACTCCTTTTAAATCTCCATTCAAAAAGACAACAATTTCAGGACTTGCTGCAACTATATTATTATTTTTTGCAGTAAATTGGTGGATTCCTTTTGTGGATGCAAAAAGTAAATTAGGAATCTCAATAAATAGTATTATTTATAATCCATCCGGCATACACCCATTCTGGCAAGCATTTTATTTTATATTTGAATTTCTAATTATACCTGCTATGATTGCGATGTTATTTAGTGGTGATATGCCTCAGGTACTACGACAATTCGGCAATGGAACAGCCATTTTTATTACTTCTTTCATTGCTTCCTTGATGACACACAATATTACACAATTTTTGCCATCATTTATATTATGCTCAATAGCTTCAGCTTGTGTTATTAAAAGCAATTCTATTATACCAGCTATAATAAATCATTCTATATATCGCACGTTTATATTCTTACTGGTACTATCAAGAGACGTTTCATCTGTTTCAAAAATATCAATTTTTGTATTTATATGCCTGTTCTCAATAATAATATTTATATTATCTTTATATCAAATAAAAAATAGCAATTTTAACAAGCAAATAATATTAAAATATCTTAACTTGAAAAATATCATTAATTATATCAAAGAAAAAATTATATATATATTTCAAAATAGTATTCTCATATGTGTTCTTATGATATCCTTTATTATTGCTATAGCTACGTATATATGGTAAGGAGTATTGATTATGACCGATTTATATAATCCTGATTATAAATATATGGAACGTGCCTTAGAGCTTGCTGAATATGCTGCAAAACTTGGTGAAGTCCCAGTCGGAGCTGTAATTGTACATAAACCAACAGATACTATAATCGGCGAAGGATGGAACTTAAGAGAAAAAAATCGTTCTCCGCTCGCTCACGCTGAAATTATGGCTATAGATAATGCAAGCCGTAAATTAGGAGGATGGCGTATTATCGACAGTGCAATGTATGTTACATTAGAACCCTGTCCTATGTGTTGTGGTGCAATCATACATGCAAGACTTGATAACCTTATCTTTGGAGCTTATGATGAAAAAAGCGGTTCTGTATGTTCTGTTCAAAAAATGTTTGCCATGCCTTATAATCATAAGCCTGAAATATTAGGAGGAATTCTTCAAGAAGAATGCTCAAATCAACTTAAAGCCTTTTTTAAAGAACTGAGAGAAAAAAAACGACTTCAAAAAAATAATAATAAATTTTAATACAGCAATTTGCACAAAAACATTAGTAAAAGTTTTACACAGAAAACTCTTCGCAAATATTGACAAACTTGTTTAAATGTGATATAATATCATCAATATATGTTATATATTTTATAATTATTGTCTATCAATTTTTCTTTTTCTCTTTTCTTTTTTCTATTCTTATTATTTTTTATCAGTGCTACTTTAAAAAGTAGCACTGATTTTTTGTTATAAGCTTATTTAATTTTTATATTGTTATTGTAGAAAGAAGCTTAACTAAATTATTATATATCTCTGTACTTTCTTCTTTTTCTTGTGAATTAAAAGAGTAGAGCATTGTATTATCACTATTTAAAAACATGAACATATTACATGTCGTAACAACATCATCTGATTTCATATTATAACAAACATGATACGTTTTTAATCCTTTAATTGTTACAAACTCTTCATTAACAATTTCATATCCAGCACTTATCACTCCATCACCCATATGTTCAAAAAGACTATCAATTTTTTCTTTTTCTTCTACATTTGATAAATCCATATTCTTAGTTAAAATAATACCCCCATTAGGAAAGTTCCATAATTTTTCATTGTTGCTATCTGTTTCAGCAGTCCAGTCAGGATTTGATTTAAAATTAATATCTCCAAAAGATGTATCTACTGTTAATTCAGAAGCATCTACAGAATCAAATGAAAATTCACTGTTTTCAGGTATATTTCTTGGTTCTGCTTCTGAACTATCATTATTAGAATTATCTGAATCAGAATTTTTATCTGTATCTTTTTCAAGACTTTCTGATGATGTTGTAGCTTCAGATGAACTTTCACTACTTATACTTTCATCTTTTTCGCCACAAGCCACCATCGATGCCATCATTCCTATAATACAAAATATTGCAAGTAATTTTTTCATATTGTTACATCCTATTCTGCTACTTAAAATAATACCAGTAGCTTTTAATTTATTTTAAATTTACTTTATTATATCACTCTGTATGCAGCTTGTCAATAATTAAATAACAAAAAGGTGCACCACCGAAGCGATGCACCTTTTTACATTTTTATAAAAATCAATCTTAGCCAATTTCAACTGTAGAAAGCATCTGTAATACTATATCAGCAGCTTCTGTACTGCCTTCTGTATCAACACCCTGGAAACAATAAATAACATTGTCGCTTCCTACAAACATAAATGTATTTGAATTAGCTTTTACACCACTCTGCTCTACAATATATTCCATATGGTATGTTTTTGTATCATTAAGTGTTACAAATTCTTCAGAAACAACTTCATAGCCTGCACTTGCCATGCCAGCTCCTACATATTCAAGAATATCTTCTGTATCCATAATATCTTCCATACCATTCAGAAGGCTTGACATATCCATCTTCTGAACTACAATACCACTTTCGTCACTGCCTATAGACCACATCATCATAGCTTCATTGTCTGTATTAGCAGTCCAATCAGGATTTACCTTAAATGTAATTGTACCACATGTTACAGACTCTGTTAATGCTGAAGCATCTACTGAATCAAATGAAAGTTCACCATTTTCAGGAATTTCACGAGATTCTTCTTCAGTTGCTTCCTCTGTTGTGGCTTCTTCAGTTGCCTCTTCTGTTGAAGATTCTTCAGTTGCCTCTTCTGTTGAAGATTCTTCAGTTGCCTCTTCTGTTGAAGATTCTTCAGAACTTTCCTCTGCTGTTGTTGCAACCTCAGATGTACTGCTTTCATCTTTGTCATCTTTTTCTCCACAAGCTGCCATTGATGCCATCATTCCAACTGCACAGAGAATTGCAAGTAATTTCTTCATATCATTCTATCCTGCTACCTAAATAATATAAAGTAGCTTTTCCTTTCTATTATTATAATTGTACGATTATCATTTCTAAACAGCAATAAATTAATAAATTTATTACTGTTTGTATTATATCATTATAAAAATTTATTGTCAATTATATTTTTATATTTTCATAACATATTACAAATTAAAAGCTGTTTAAAATATTTTTTTGTATCATTTGTTTTTTGAATAAATGATTTTTTATAGTGTATAATATTATTGTTCCTGCTTTGCAGGTTAATTTAAATGAAAAGAGGTTTCTTAAAATGGAAACAAAGAAGAAAAATAGTTGTATCAAATGTTCTGTTTCTCAGTGTAAGCACAATATGGAAAACGAAAATTATTGTACTCTTGACTGCATTTCAGTTGGCACTCATGAACCTAACCCTACTGTTCCAGAATGCACTGACTGCAACTCTTTCGTAAAGCGTTCTTGCTGTTAATTAAAAAAATAATATGCTTAGGGCAGTCCATATCTGTCCTAAGTACATAATAATAACATTTATTGTTTATAATTATATAAAAAAATTTATTATTATTACAGCACATTATACAAAAAACAAATATCTTTTAATTGCAAAATAGTAGAAATTTAAAAATGCTATTGCAGATTTCATAAAGTTGTGATATAATGTAAAAATAAATATTTTACATTGTCTGCTCACTTAATGTTGCTTGACAATGCAAGGTTTATATGTTATCATTATACTTAAGCAACATCAAATTAAATTCCAAATTTGGCAAATAAACAAAGAAGGGAAATGTTACTGATATTATAAATTTTATTTATGATATATACCCATACTTTAATGGGGAATTTACGCCTTTGGAGTATCATGCCAACATGAGTAGTTAAAATTTAAGCTTAACATCAGTGATTTTTATTGCCTTAAATGAACATACGAAAATGGATACGTAGAAAAAGGAATGAAATTTAAAAAATTATATTGCTTGTCAGAATTTTTATAGACAAATATAATTTTATAAGTTTTCAGTAACGGTTTAAACATTTATGTATGATAAAACAATGACATTTTCTGTAAACGATGAAAAAGAAATCGAAATGAAAAAGAATCTGACTATCATCTATGATGCGTTAGTTCAAAAAGGATATAATCCTGTAAATCAGATTGTAGGCTACATTCTTTCAGAAGACCCAACCTACATAACAACATATAATAATGCCAGAAGTATCATTCGCCATATTGACCGTGATGAGTTGCTTC
>JAFTWL010000165.1 GCA_017465305.1 Ruminococcus sp.
AAATATATCATTATTTACACCTCTATTATATTAAAATAATAATATTATTCCCCTTATTGTTTTAATTTATTCTTATTTGCATTTTTATATTTTTTTTTTTTGTTTTTTGAAATTAAAAAATACACCAAATTATTATTTCATATATAAACCATTTTGCACAAATCATTTTATTTTTGCATAAAATAAAATATAGGAATTATAAATCCTTATATTTTAAACCAATAGAAAGGTGTTTAATATTATGCCAAGCGTGTTTTTAAGTCCTTCCACTCAGGAATGGAATCCATATATAAATGGTGGAAACGAAGAACAATATATGAATCTTATTGCTGATAGAATGGAACCATATCTACGTTCCAGTGGTATATCATTTAACAGGAATAATCCTAATAAAAACGCCAACGGAGCAGTTGCTGATTCAAATATGGGAAATTATGATGTTCATCTTGCTCTGCACAGTAATGCTGCACCTGAATCCTTGGCTGGAAAGCTTCGTGGTATTGATATATACTATTCTTTAGTCAGCCAATCAAGCCAGAATCTTGCGAATATTATTGCTAATAATTTTAAAATAATTTATCCTATACCTGATAAAGTTAATGCCCGTCCTACAACTACCTTAGGTGAAGTTACAAAAACAAAAGCTGTATCTGTCCTATGTGAAATAGGATATCATGATAATTTGCAAGATGCAAACTGGATAAAAAATAATATAGATACTATAGCTATAAATTTGGTTCAATCTCTTTGTGATTACTTTGGAATACCTTTTATAAATGCTGGTCCTATAAAATATGGTACTGTAGTTACTCAAAATACAGGACTTAATATAAGAGATTATCCATCTATAAATAGCAAAATTATTGGCTCCATTCCTAATGGAGACGGAGTTACTATTTACGGAGAAACCGATGGTTGGTATGTAATTTTTTATAAAGGTATTACAGGATACGCAAACAGCGATTTTATAGTAATTTAAAATATGATATTTAAAGTACACTACTAAAAAATACATAGTAGTGTACTTTTTTTGTTATATGTAGTTATATGTATTTGTATTTAATTTTTATAAAATTTAATCAATTACTAATTGCTTCATATCATAAAGCCCTGCTGGCTTTCCCTTCATATAAACGGCAGCATTTACAGAACCTTCAGCAAAAACTGTTTTTGAAGCGGCACTATGTGACAATGTTATAACTTCATCATGTCCTGCAAAAATAATATCGTGTTCTCCTACAATAGTTCCACCACGTATTGCATGCATACCAATTTCTTTTTTATCCCTTTTCATTCGACGTGAATGACGGTCATATACATAATGATATTCATTATCCAGTGTCTCATTTATTGCATTTGCAATCATAATTGCTGTACCACTTGGAGCATCAATTTTTTGATTATGATGCTTTTCTACAATTTCTATATCAAACTGTCCGCCTAAGATAGAAGAAGCTTTTTTAGCAAGCTCTACTAATAAGTTTATTCCTAATGACATATTAAATGTAAAAAATACTGGTATCTGTTCAGAAGCAGATTTAATTTTTAAAATCTGTTCGTCACTATATCCTGTTGTTGCTAAAACCAATGCTACATTATTTACCAAAGCATATTCTAATAAGCTATCTAATGATGAAGGATTAGAATAATCAATAATTACATCAGGAATTTCTTTTAATTCATTTGGTGTTGCCACAATTTCGAAATCTGAATACTGTTGTGTATATGAGTCAATACCGCCAATTACACAGCAATCTTCTCTTCCAGCTATACAACCGGCAACTGTCTTGCCCATTTTACCGTTTGCACCACATAATACGATTCTTGTCATATATATTCACCTCATACTTTAACACCATTGCAAAAACAAGTAATTTGATTACTACCCGTTTTTACAATAGCATAAAGTACAAAATAACATATAAAATTATTATTACTATATGTTATATGATTTCCTTTCCTTTAGATTATTTTATGAGTCCATAAGATACTAAAGATTCACGAAGAACTGATTTATGTGCTTCACTCATCTCAGAAAGAGGCATTCTGCACGGACCAGATGGCATTCCCATCATATTTAAAGCCTCTTTTGCAGGAATTGGATTAACTTCAATAAATAAGTTATTTATCAGATTTAAATATTCTAACTGCATTTTAGTAGCTGCCTCAAAATTATTTTCAAGGCAATATTTCGTCATCATGTGTGTTTCCTTTGGCATTATATTAGAAAGAACAGAAATAACGCCCTTTCCGCCTAATGACATTATTGGTACTATCATATCATCGTTACCACTATAAATGTCGACAAGGTCACCACACTGAGCTGATAACTTAGCTGTAAATCCAATATTTCCTGATGCTTCTTTAACTGCAACTATATTTTTATGTTCTCCGAGTATTTTAACTGTAGGAATTTCAATTGTAACACCTGTACGACTTGGAATGTTATATAAAACTATTGGAATATCAACATTATCTGCAATTTTCTTATAATGTGCAATCAAACCGCTCTGTGTGCATTTATTATAGTAAGGTGTTACTACTAATAAACCATCTGCACCGAGTTCCTGAGCTTCTTTTGATAACTCTACAGCATATTTTGTATCATTGCTTCCTGTACCAGCAATAACAGGAACTCGATTATGAGTTTGTTCTACAGCACATTTTATACATGCTCTGTGTTCATCATCATCAAGTGTAGATGATTCTCCTGTTGTACCGCAAATAATAATTGCATCCGTTCCATTTTCAATTTGAAAATCAATAAGTTTTTTTAATCCTTCAAAATCAACGCTTCTCCGTCGCCTTCTTCAAAATCAGTCAACAAAATATAATTGATACCGCCGATTCTGGTCTGCTCCAACACAAAAAAATCTATAGGATCTTCTCCACCGGGATTAAATGTAATTTTTTCTAATTTTGCCATAACGTCATCTCCCAAAGCCTTGCAGAAATTTTCAAATATTCCTCCAAGACAAAAACTAAAGCCAAAAGTCTTGCTCTCAACCTTTTTCACTCGTTCTCTAAGTAAATTA
>JAFTWL010000166.1 GCA_017465305.1 Ruminococcus sp.
ATTTTTTTCAATTCATAATTACATTATGCAATGTACGTTTAGTTTACAAAGCATTTAGCGATAGTAGCAATAAAAGAAAATAACCGTCTAACTCTCACATAAGACGGTCATTTTTTAATTAATACGTTTCATGGGAGCAACCGCCTATCGGTATGCTCTCTTTAATTATATTATACACAATATAAAAGAATATGTCAAGTATTTTATTTTACTAATTATTATATAAAATTTTTTGTTGACATCTGTCAAAATAACTGATATAATAAATAATTAGAGCATACCAACAGCGGTAGGCGGTTAATCCACGCTCCCGGAAGGGAGTGATTGCTATGACATGGATGGAGTTTTTAACTTTACTCATGGTTGTTTGTCAGATAATTATTATCATGCAAAATAGCAAAAGAAAATAACCGTCTAACTCTCCAATAAGACGGTTATTTCTAATAATCAGTTTTACTCACGGGAGCAACCGCCTATCGGTATGCTCTCTTTAATTATATTATACACAACAAAAAAGAATATGTCAAGCAGTTTATTTTACTAATTACTATATAAAATTTTTTGTTGACATCTGTCAAAATAACTGATATAATAGATAATTAGAGCGTACCAACAGCGGTAGGCGGTTAATCCACGCTCCCGGAAGGGAGTGATTGCTATGACATGGATGGAGTTTTTAACCCTTCTTTTAGTCGTTTGTAACATCATTGAGATATTGCAAAATAGCAATAAAAGAAAGTAACCGTCTAACTACCACATAAGACGGCTACTCATTTTTTGTACCTAATTTGTGGGAGCAACCGCCTATCGGTATGCTCTCTTTAATTATATTATACACAATAAGAAAGAATATGTCAAGCATTTTTTATTATAGTCTATTTAATTCTTAACTTTATAATAGTTATCATCTTACTTATGTTATTATTTATAACATATATTATATCATATTACTTTTTATAAAATAAATGTATAATTTAATTAGAGGTGAGAATTATGACTTGTACAATTGTAACGAATGGTGAAGAATTATTATTAAAATGTAAAAATGAAGGTGAAGAGCCATATATATCTATAAAAATGCCAATGCGTTATCGCATCTGGGAACTTTATTGCAAGGGCTATGATACTTTCTATCTTAATTGTGAATATGGCGTTCCTATGTGGGCTGCTCAGTTTATCTGTGCTTTGAAGCTTTATAATAATATTACTTTAAATATTGTTATACCGTATTATTTTCAGTTCTATAACTGGACTGATGAATATCGTCACATATATTTTGATTTAAATTGCAGAGCAGATTCTTCAGTTACTCCGAATCTTCGTTATCATGAAAAATCATATGATTATACTGATGAATTTATGATTGACAGAAGTGATTTACTTCTTGTTTTCGGAAAACCGGAAGATAAACTTCATGCTGTTGATTATGCAAAACGAAGAGGCATTGAAATAGAATATTATCCGCTTGATTATTCTGTTAAAGGGTCTTTTTCTAATTAGAAAATGTACACAAAACAATAATACATTTTCTGTACAATCATACAAAATTAAACTCCTTTAAGATTTATTTCAGAATCTACCCTTATAATCAAAATTAGTATAAAAGAAATCGATTATAAAATAAATTCTGAAATTTCAAAAAGGAGTAAATATGATGAAAAGACGTAAATCAATATCAGGCATACTTGCACTTTGTATGCTTTGTAGCTCTATCCCAACATTTTCATTGCCTGCAAATGCAGTTTCTGTTGCAGGTGATGTCAACAACGACAATAATTTTTCATTGCCAGATATAGTTTTAATGCAGCAATATATCATTGGAATGAAATCTCTTTCAGGTAATGGAGCTTCCAATGCTGACTTTAACAATGATGGTCTTGCAAATATTTTTGACTTATCTCTGATGAAATATTCACTGATGAAATCAACACCAGTAACTGATACTATTTCTATACATTTAAGCGACAGTGGCATAACTGTAGAAGGTGACACTAAGGGCGTTGTAAGTGTATCAGATAAAACTGTTACAATTTCCGCTTCTGGCTCATATAAAGTTGATGGTTCTGTTACTGATGGTCAGATTTTAATAAATGTACCTGATATAACAACAGATATAAATAGTGTTGATATTACTATGAGTGATGTTACAATGACATCATCCACAGGTAATCCATGTATTTATACTCAGAGTGCAGCTAAAACAAAAATCATTGCAGAGGGAACAAATACACTCACTGATACATCAACAACTGCAAACCTTACAACAAGCGGTGTAATTTACTGTGAATCTGACCTTACAATTACAAAGAAAAGCACAGGTACTCTTAACATTTCAAGTAGCATGAATGTTGGTATGTACTCCAAGGATGACATTAGTCTGAATGGCGGTACTGTAAATATCAATACAGATATTGACACCTTATCTGACGCTGATGCTATCAAAGCAAAAAATACAGTTTCTGTTGATGGAGCAACTGTCAATATTGAATCCTCAGCTGATGGTATCAAATCAACAAAGGACTGGGTTGAAGTATTATCAGGAAGTGTAAATATTAAAGCTGGAAATGATGCTATTCAGGGGGCAACTTCTATAGACATTTCAGGCGGTACAGTAATTGCAAGTGGTGACAGAGGATTATCTCTTGATGATGGCGGTAAACTCAATATCACAGGTGGTGAAGTTCTCGCAACTTCTACAGATTATCAGATTACTGACAGTACAACAAGTTTAGCAACTGTTGATTTAACTGGATGTACACAAGGCGTAATGCTTATGGATTATTCTGCACAGTGGAAGAAAGACCTGCCTGTAGTTATACAAAGCAACGGTAAAACTGTATTTTCTCAGTCATCACTTAAAAAGTTTAATTATGCAATTATAAGCACAAGTGGTATTACTTCAACTGGTACTTATACAACATCAATTAACAGCTCACAGCTTGGACATGAAAACGGTGCAAATACTAACTTTGCAATGACAAGCAATGTTACAGAATTTTATAATGTAGCTGAAACAGGCGGAACAGTAGTTAATCCGGATGATAAAGTGGCTGTCTCTGCGTCATTCAACAATGGAAGTGTTACATTATTATCTCAAAGCGGTGCAACATTAAGCAGTGCTGATAATGTAACTGTTTCAGGCGAAACTATTACTATTACACAGCCATGTACAATTTCAATCACAGGAAAAAGCACTGATGCACAGGTGATTGTTGATGTAGATAAAACAACATATCCTACAGGACTTGTTGAGCTAAGTTTAGAAGGTGCAGAACTTTCGAATTCATCCAAAGCACCTATATTCGTAAATCAAATTGGTGATGAGGTTGTTGTATCTCCAAAGAACGAAACAACTAATACTATTTCTGATGGTACTTCTCATACAGATACATATACTGACAGTGAGGGCGTTACAGAAACTGTAAATGGTGCTATATTCGCACGTGATGACCTAAAAATCAAGGGAAAAGGTACATTGATTGTAAACGGAAATACTGAAGATGGTATTGTATGCAAGAATGACATTAAGCTTTATAATGGTACACTTCAGGTAACAGCAAAAGATGATGGCATTCGTGGCAATGACAGCATTACTATTGGAAATGACACTGCAACAGATTTTTCCGGATTAAATATAACAGTAACATCCACCGCTGGTGACGGATTTAAAACAAAAGACACTGATACAACAAGCGGAAAAGGATATATTCAAGTAAATGGCGGTACTGTAAATGTTACTTCTTATTCTGACGCATTCCATGCTTCTCAGAAGCTTACAGTTGCAGGCGGTGACCTTACTTTAAAGACAACTTGTCCTGCATCCCAGAGTAGCAGTGGAGGATGGGGTGGATTCCAGCCAGGAGGCGGAAGCAGTTCATCAAAACCTGATATAAGTGCAAAGGGTCTTAAAGCTGGATGTACTACAGATGATAATACAGTTATAGAAGGTACAATAAACGTAACAGGCGGTACAATGAATATTGATTCTACTGATGACAGCGTACATGCAACAAATATTACTATAGATGGTGGAATTATCACTGCATCCTCAGGTGATGACGGTGTTCATGCAGATAATACTTTGATAGTCAATAATGGTGAAATCAATGTCACAAAGTCATATGAGGGATTAGAAGCAGCTGACCTTCAGATAAAAGGCGGAACAGTCCATGTTGTTTCATCTGATGACGGATTCAATGCAGCAGGCGGAAATGACAGCTCCGGAAACCAAGGTGGATGGGGTCAAGGCGGCTGGGGAGGCGGCATGAGTAGCTCCACAGGTACGCTTACAATATCAGGCGGTTATGTTTATGTTCGTGCTGAAGGTGATGGTCTTGACTCTAACGGAAATCTTACTATAAGTGGCGGTACTGTTCTTGTATGCGGTCCTACTTCAGGCGGAAATGGTATTTTTGATAAAGGCGACGGAAGTTATACATTTTCAATTACAGGTGGCACAGTATGGGGTATAGGAACAAGTGATATGTTTGAAACTCCAAGTTCAACATATTTATCATCATCCACAAGTTTTTCAGCAAATCAAACATTTGCAGCCGCAGACAGCAATGGAAATGTAACTTCTATTATGACAGTTCCATCTGATATGAGCATGAATGGTATGGTATTCTTCTATAGTCCAAATACAAGTGGATTATCTTTATATAGTGGCGGAACTTACAATGGTACACTTAATTCTGATGGATACGGCGAAGGTGGTAAATTATCTGGCGGAAGTGCTTTATCCTCTTCAAGTAGTGGCAGTGGAAATCAGGGCAATCGTCCAGGTGGATGGAATTAAAATGAGCTAATAATATAAATCAATTGATTAAAACTATCCCCTTTATATAAATTTTAATATAAACAATAACGACACATTTCAATATGTGCCGTTATTTTTATATTTGCTATTTAAGCTTTATTATCAGAATCATTTTGAGAAGATTCCTCATGTCCCATACGGAAATGATGTGGTGTAGGTGTTTTGTTAGACATCTGATTTGAAATTATATCATTTATATCCAAATCACCATCATCTGCATCATCTTCAGCACCATCTAAAATGCTTACATAGTCATCATCATTATTTTCATCTTTATTATTATTTGAACTATCATCTTCTGAATTATACTCACGATTATCAAGTTTTACTTTACGCTGATTTTTTGCATCAGACAGTGCTTCTTTTTCCTCTTTGGTCATCATATTTTTCTTTATTAAATTTATTGATATAATTGCAATTACTAATATAACTGCTGCAATTGCTACTATAAAAGCAATTTCTTTAATTGGAAATACAAGACTCTTATAGCTTAATTTAATATCACAATTTTTTACGTAGTCCTGTGCAGTATTATCATATCCTGAGAGAAGAAAGCCATCAACTGCTTTTTTCTCCGTTTCCTGAGATTCATTCAATGACTCTGTACAACCAAAAGCATACTCTCCTATCTGACTTGTACGTTTAGGAACTGTAACATCAAGCAATTTATTGCAACAGTAAAAAGCATAACTTCCTATAGTTAAATTTTTCCCGTTTACATCAGATTCTTCATTCTGAAATGTAACATTTGATAGGACACTACAATCAGAAAAAGCATTATCACCTATAAAAGTCACACTTTCAGGAATACTTATACTTGAAAGCAATGTACAATAGTCAAACGCACCTGTTCCTATATACTCAAGATTATTGTTCAGTATTACAGAATTCAAGTTAGAAGCTCCGAAGAATGCAGCATCACCTATTGTAGTAACACTTTCAGGAATTTCAAAACTTGCATTTCCCTTTGATGGTAGATATAAATATAATGAACTTTTATCTTTATTATAAATTATATTGTTCTCTTCTATATAAGTTGGATTTCCATCTTCAACAGTTATATTTTTCAAATTCTGACATCCAAGAAATGTCATATAGCCTAAATCCTCAAGAGTTTTCGGGATTTCAAACTCTGTGAGTGATGAACAATACTGAAAAGTAAGCTGTCCAAGCGATGTTACGCTATCAGGAATTTCAATTGATTCAAGAGAAGTTGCATAACAGAAAACCTGGTCACCAATAGTTGTTACCGTATCAGGAATATTTATTTCTTTAAGGGATGTACAGTATCCGAAAGCCATATCACCTATTTCTGTTACATTTTTACCTAAAGTAACAGATTCAAGAGCTGTACAGCTTACAAATATACCGGCAGGCACCACTTCAAGACTATTAGGAAGTTTAACACTTTTAAGCGAAGTACACTGCTGAAAAGCACCTTCTCCTATTTCTGAAATACTTTCAGGAATAGTGACAGACTGAAGTTTTTCACAACCTGCAAAAGCCGTATCACCGATACTAACAATCTCATATCCATCAATTTTACCCATGATGCTTATATTTGTAGCTGTAGTTATACAGCTTGTAACTGATACCTGATGATTTTCAAGAATAGTATAAGTAAGAGTACCATCATCAAAAGTACTTCCTGGTGATGTATCAGCATCTTTACCGACAGCAAAAGCTGTTGAAAGTCCGCTGTTTAATATTATAAGTGAAGACATTGCACCCGATAGAAGAGTACAAATTAAAGACCTTCTAACCATAAAACCTCCTCACAAGCTGAATCAGCTTGACCATTGTCCGCCCCTGAATTTTAAGCTACATTTATTTTGTAGCAATACTGTCCCCCTCACGGGGGCGATTCACTTGTATTTTAACTATTTTTGTGGGGAGTCCCCACTGACAAATCCCCCCTGAGATTTATACTATATCTATTTATTTCTCAATACTGTCCCCTCATGGGGGCGATTTCACTTTTATTTTAACTGTTTTCAAAAAAGTTTTTTAGTCAAGCAATTTTTTCAAAAAATGCTTGAGTTACAGGAAGTCCCTGCTGACAGGAGCCTCGAAAAACTTAATCTTTATTTTTTTTACGACTACGGAAAATAATAAATGTTATAACGCCACCAACAACAATCACACCGCTGACAATTCCTACAACAAGCCATAAAGTGCTTGAACTTCCACCAGTATTCTCAAAAGTTATATCATATTGTTTAACATATGATTTTACTTCAGAGCCACCATTGAATTTAACTGTAAAGTCCTCCACTTTTTCAGGAGTATCTTCCTGAGATTCTGAATACATACCAAATGCATATGTTCCTACATCTTTTAACTTGCCTGATATGGTCATATTCTTCATACTCAGACAATTGTGAAAACTGTAATCGCCTATTTCAGTAACATTTGCAGGAATAATAATTTCTTCAAGCATTCCACAAGTATAGAAAGCATAATTGCCTATTCGTGTAACACTTGAAGGAAGTCTTACACTTTCAAGTGATGAACAATATGCAAAAGTATTATCCGGAATTTCTACAACGCCATTTGGAATCTCAATTTTTTTAAGTGACTGACAATAGAAAAAAGCGTCTTTTCCTATCTGAGCAACATTATTTAAATCAATTTCTTTTAATTTTGACGCACCTGTAAAACTCCAGTCAGCGAGTACTGTGCAGTTGTCAGGAACTATATACACAGTTTCAGGGCTTGAATCAGGATATTTTATAAGCTTTGTATATCCCTCTGAAAACAGTATACCATTTTCATCGTCGTATACAGGATTGTTTTTTGCTACAGATATATTTTCAAGTCCGCTGCATCCTTCAAAAGCATAATCTCCGATTTGAACACATTGTTCAGGTATATTTATATTTTTAATCCCACTGCAACCCTCAAAGGCATATGTATCAATCTGAACAACTGAATCAGGCAGAGAAATATTTTTTATAGCAGTACATCCATGAAATGCTTCCTGTCCTATTAAGGCTACTGTATCAGGAAGTGACACTTTTTCAAGTGAAGTACAATCATAGAATATTGCCTGAGAAAGTATATTTACATTTTTAGGTATAGTAATTTCTTTAACTGACTGGCAGTCCTGAAATGCACCCTTTCCTATTGATACTACAGATGATGGTATGTTAATAGTATCAAGACCAGAACAGCTATAAAAAGCACTTTCATCTATGCTTAGAATGCTGTCCGGTATTTTAAGAGATGTCATAAAAGCACATCCTGCGAATGCACCCTTTCCGATTGATGTAACAGGTATGCCATCTATTTCAGATTTAATATCAGCTGAAGGCAATGACTGTATACCATGAGTTACTGAATATGTATTAGTTTCAGTATTAAGTTCATATGTAATATCATCAATTTCAACGCTATCTGCTGCTGAAACTGTAAATTGATTTATAGCAGAAAAAAATATACTTCCTGATATAAGCCCTGTACATAACATAGAAAAAATAAAACCTTTTTTCATTTCATCCTTTTCCTTCCCGAGCTAAGCGAGCTGAGCCAGCTCGACCGCTGTCCTCCCCTGTGGTTTACACTACATTTATTTATTTTTCAATACTCACCCCCTCCGGGGGCGATTTCACTTTTATTTTAACTGTTTTTGCTTAAAATTTAAATTTTGTTTCCCACCCCCGTGAGGGAGAAAGTTTTTTTACTGATAACAGTATCATAAAATATGGAGGCGGACTGCGGTCAAGCTGGCTTCAGCTTGGCGGAGAGCCTCCGCTAGCAAATCCCCCCTGAATTTTAAGCTACATTTATTTTTCAGCGATATTGACCCCCTCAAGGGGGCGATTTCACTTTTATTTTAACTGTTTTTATTTTGAATTTTAATTTCTGTCTTGATAACAATATCTTAAATATTTTTACATTGTGAAAATCGTCTTTAGAGGATTTCACGCTAATTTTTTAAATTTTCAGTTCTAAAAACATTATAACCTTCATAATGATAACTTGCATCAATACCTTTCATATAAAAATCACGGTCATTTATTTTATCTGTAAGTGCATCCCTCAATAATACTTTGATTTCAACATCTTTAACAGGACTTCTCTCCATTGCAAGCAGATAATCATTTTTATCAACCATGCTCCAGTCAACAACCATTTTCAATTCTTTTTTGAAAATAGCATCAAGCCATATTCTTGTACTCCTGCCATTACCTTCACGAAATGGGTGAGCAATATTCATCTCAACATACTTCTCAATAATCTCATCATATGTTGATTGTGGCATCTTTTCTATATTAGCAAGAGCAGTCTCAAGATACATTACAGGGACAAAACGAAAAGAACCTTTTGCAATATTAACAGTACGTATTTTTCCTGCAAAATCATATATGCTGTCGAACAGATACTTGTGAATCTGTGCAAGTCCTTTAAATGTTCCGACTTCAAAGGTATCAAGCAATCCTGTTTCAAACAGTTCAAGTGCCTTGGTTTTGCTGATTTTTTCTTCAACACGGGCAAGTTCTGACGAATCTGCTATGTTAAACTTATTTTTCAATGCCATAAAATCTCCTCCGAGCTAAGCGAGCTGAGCCAGCTCGACCGCTGTCCTCCCCTGTGGTTTACACTACATTTATTTATTTTTCAATACTCACCCCCTCCGGGGGCAATTTCACTTTTATTTTAACTGTTTTTGCTTAAAATTTAAATTTTGTTTCCCACCCCCGTGAGGGGGAATGTTCTTTTACTGATAATAGTATCATAAAATCTGGGGGCGGACTGCGGTCAAGCTGGCTTCAGCTTGCCGCCCCCGTGAGGGGGAAAGTTTTTTTACTGATAACAGTATCATAAAATCTGGGGGCGATTTGCGGTGGAGCTGGCTTCAGCTTGCCGCCCCCGTGAGGGGGAATGTTTTTTCAACGATAACAGTATCATAAAATCTGGGGGCGATTTGCGGTGGAGCTGGCTCAGCTCCTTTTATTTGTAGTAAACAGGATAATTCCACCACCTATTACAAGCACAGCTGCACCTATTGACAAAAGAATAATCTTACCTGTATTCTTTGGTTCTTTTTCCTTAGTAATTGTAACATTAGGCTGTGTACTCTGAGAATCTTCTTCCTTGCTTGCACCACCTCTTGGAACTGTTGCATCGGATACAGTTACAAAAGTGAAGCTATTTGAATAACTGTTATCTTCATCGCTGTCAGTAGCATATTGAGCAGCTGCACCTCCAGCCTGTCCGTAAATTACAAAATCATCTACGGCATTCTCCATATCTTTATAGCCAAAAGCACAATATCCTATAGTTTCAATATTCGGCGGAATTGTAACTTCCGTCAAACCAGTACCAACAAATGCTGCCATTCCGACGCTTGTAACATGTGAAGGGATTACTACTTCTTTCATTCCCGTACAATTAGCAAATGCAGCATTTCCAATATACACAAGCGATTCAGGGAGTTTCCATGATGTGACATTCTCACAGTAAGCAAAAGAATAATCGCATATTTCAGCTACTGAATCAGGTATATCAATTTTTGAAAATGTATTATATGCAAAAGCCCAGTCATCAATATATACAAGTCCGTCAGGCAATGTAATTTCCTTTAAATTATTACACTTAGCCATAGCACCGCCATGTATCTCAGTTACTCCATCAGGTACTGTATAAGATGTTGCGTCTGATGCAGGCGGAAAAGCTATAAGACAATTATCAGACTTACGGAAAAGAACACCTGTTTCATCTGTATAGAAATTTTCATTTTTTTCATCAACAATGAATTCTTTTATGGAAGTACAGTCAAAAAAAGCATTGTCGCCTATTTCTTCAAGACTTGAAGGAATAGTTACAGTTTCAATTTTACTGCCTCCCTTATAAAAAGCATTTGCATCTATACTAGAAACAGAATACTCATCAAGTTTATCTGGTATTACAAGATTTGAATCAGAGCCAGAATAGCCATTTATAACAGCGTTTCCTGTTTCGCTGTCAATTGTATATGTATAGTCGCCACTGCTTTTTTCACCGATGGTATCATCATCGGCTGAAACAGTCATGGGAATCAAGGTACTGCACGCAAGCAGAACTCCAGAAATAAATGCAATATGTTTCATAATTTTTTTCTCCTGTTATGCACCTTCGGTGCATCCGAGACTATGTGTCCCAGACACTAAGCAGAATCCCGAATGCAACGAAAAGGCTTTTTTAAAATATAATAGAGGGAGTTATGCTTATCTCCTCTTCAATAAATTATAATCATTATTGTGATAATTATATATAAGAAAAATAAAATAAAATAAAAGCTTTTTCGGTGCAGCAGTTTTATCGAAGAATGCTGCCAGAGCTCGAGACAGCGTCTCGAATGCACCGCATTATAAATGCTTATTACTTATTGCTTTAGATTTTCGTGGATATATTTCAGGTGTTTCGCTGATTTTTCTTATAACTATAATCTGACGTTTACTTCCGTCAGGAAGTTCATCCATATAAGAATTTTCAAACTCACCACCAAGAATTTTTATAGCTGACTGTGCATCATCAACACTTTCATTAGGACCTTTTAATGCAAGGAACCTACCACCTGTTTTTACAAACGGAAGACAGTATTCACAAAGCACAGGCAATTCTGCAACAGCTCTTGCACAGGCTATATCATATTTTTCACGATAATCATCCAGACGACCTGCATCCTCCGCTCTTGAGTGAATACAAGTACAATCATTGAGTTCGGTTTTTTCAGCAAGTTCCTGTAAAAATACAATTCTCTTATTCAATCTGTCAGGAAGAGTGAGCTTTAAATCATTCTGATAAATAGCCATTGCAACGCCTGGGAAACCTGCACCTGTTCCGACATCAATTACTTTGCTTTTGGAATCAATTTTAATATGCTTGAATAATAAAACACTGTCTAAAAAATGTTTTTCCCATATAGCATTTTCTTCTGTTATAGCTGTCAGATTTATTTTATTATTATATTCAACAAGAAATGAGCTGTATACAGAAAATAACTCAAATTGTTTTTCGCTTAAAGTAAGATTATTTTTTGCAAAAAGTTCTTTGGCATTATTAAAATTCATAGTATTATCATCCTTAATTATATTATGCCACTACGTGGCATTCGATGCTCTGCCTCGAGCTCCGGCAGCATTTTTCGAGAAAATTGTGGAGAGCTCCCGCAGGCAAATCCCCCCTGAATTTTAAGCTACATTTATTTGTTTTTCAATACTCACCCCCTCAAGGGGGCTATATAACTTGCATTTTAAATATTTTCAAAAACAGTTAAAATGCAAGACCCGCCACCCCCGTGAGGGGGAAAGTTTTTTTAATGATAACAGTATCTTAAAATCTGGGGGCGGGAGCTGAGCCAGCTCCACTGCAAATCCCACCTGAATTTTAATCTACATTTATTTTTCATCAATACTGACCCCCTCACGGGGGCGATTCACTTGTATTTTATATTTTTTTGTTTAAAATTTAAATTTTGTTTCCCACCCCCGTGAGGGGGAATGTTTTTTTATTGATAACAGTATCTTAAAATCTGGGGGCGGACTGCGGTCAAGCTAGCTTAGCTTGTCGTAAATCATGAGAACGGAAACATCAGCAGGTGAAACACCTGAAATTCTGCTTGCCTGTCCGATATTCTCAGGCTTGCGTGCATTTAACTTTTCAGCAGCTTCAAGCCTTAACCCTCTTATCGTAGTATAATCCAAATCAGCAGGCAATAACTTTTCTTCAAGCTTTCTCATTCTTGAAATCTGTGCCTCCTGCTTTTCAATATAACCCTCATATTTAATCTGAATTTCAACCTGCTCACCTATAACTGAAGGCAAATCAGGTCTCTGAACATCAAAATCCTTGATGACATTATAATTAAGCTGTGGTCTTCTGATTAAGTCAGCAATTTTACATCCTGTATGAAGCGGTGCAGTTCCATGGGATTCAAGGAACTTGTTTATCTCTTCCGATGGAGCAATATTTGTTTTTTCAACTCTCTTTTTTTCCTGTTCAACGAGCTTGTACTTCACACACATATCAAGATAACGTTCTTCAGGAAGAAGACCTATTTCATAACCAACAGGCATAAGTCTGTAATCAGCATTATCCTGACGTAAAATCAAACGATATTCGCTTCTTGATGTCATCATTCTGTAAGGGTCCTCGCAACCTTTTGTAACTAAGTCATCTATAAGAGTTCCAATATATGAACTTGCTCTGTCAAGTATCATAGGATTTCTGCCTTGCAGTTTAAGGGCTGCATTTATTCCTGCAACAATGCCCTGTGCAGCAGCTTCTTCATATCCTGAGCTTCCGTTGAACTGACCTGCACCATAAAGACCCTGTATACTCTTTGTCTCAAGAGTAGGACGTAAATGTGTAGGGTCAACACAATCGTATTCAATAGCATATGCAGGACGCATAATTTCTACATTTTCAAGACCTTTTATTGTTCTGAGAAATGCAACCTGCACATCTTCAGGTAGTGATGTTGACATACCCTGCAAATAAAATTCCTCTGTTTCCATTCCCATAGGCTCAACAAACAGCTGATGTCTAGGCTTATCAGCAAAACGAACTATTTTTGTCTCGATAGACGGGCAATATCTTGGTCCTACGCCGGAAATCTGCCCTGTAAACATAGGTGAACGGTCTAAATTATCCTGAATAATCTTATGTGTTTCAGCATTAGTATAAGTGATATAACAGCTTACAGTATTCTGAAGACCATCAGGATTTGTTGAGAATGAAAACGGAACAATTTCATCATCACCGTTCTGTATTTCCATAGCATCAAAATCTATACTTCTTCTATGCACACGGCATGGAGTTCCTGTTTTGAAACGTCTCAAAGGAAGACCTAACTTTTCAAGATTTTTAGATAATTCTCTGCTTGGCAAAGCACTATCTGGTCCACTTTCATATGATACAGTGCCAATATGTATTCTTCCGTTCAAATAAGTACCTGTTGCAATAATCGCAGCTTTTACAGGGTATACAGTTCCAAGAGAAGTTACAACACCGCATACTTTTCCGTCCTGAACCTGAATATCAGTTATTTCAGCCTGCTTTACAAAAAGATTTTCAGTTTTTTCGCAGACATGCTTCATGTAATTATGATATTTAACACGGTCAGCCTGTACACGAAGACTGTAAACAGCAGGACCTTTTCCCCTGTTCAGCATACGGCTCTGAAGAAAACAGGCATCAGCAGCTTTTCCCATCTCACCGCCCAGAGCGTCTATTTCACGTACAAGATGACCCTTTGCAGTTCCGCCTATAGATGGATTACATGGCATATTTGCAATTTGGTCAAGAGATATTGTAAATAAAAGAGTTTTACAGCCAAGACGTGCGGCTGCAAGTGCAGCTTCTACTCCTGCATGACCTCCGCCTATTACTGCTATATCAAAATTTTCATTCATATTATCATCCTTAAATTATGTTATACACCTTCGGTGTATATGGGGCTTCTAGCCCCATACCCTCGGCAACATTTTTCGAGAAAACTGCTGCACCGAAAAAGCCTTGCGGAGAACCTCCGCTTGTAAATCCCCCCTGATATTTACTCTACATTTATTTATTTTTCAATACTCACCCCCTCAAGGGGGCGATTTTACTTTTATTTTAACTGTTTTTGCAGATACAGTTCACCCAAAACCGTCCCTGGGGGCTATGACAATATCATAAATATTTTAAATTTCAAATATTGGGGGAACTGCCTGCGGAGGCTCTCCGCCG
>JAFTWL010000167.1 GCA_017465305.1 Ruminococcus sp.
ATACTGTTATCAGTAAAAAACTTTCCCCCTCACGGGGGTGGGAAACAAAATTTAAATTTTAAGCAAAATATAAATACAAATTTATCGCCCACTTGAGGGGGTCAATAATGCTGAAAAATAAATGTAGCTTAAAATTCAGGGGAGATTTGCCAGCGGAGGCTCTCCGCCAAGCTGAAGCCAGCTTGATCGCAGTCCGCCCCCAGATTTTATGATACTATTATCGGTAAAAAAAATTTCCCCCTCACGGGGGTGGGAAACAAAAATTAAAATTCAAAACAAAAACAGTTAAAATAAAAGTGAAATTGCCCCCGGAGGGGGTGAGTATTGAAAAATAAATAAATGTAGTGTAAATCTCAGGGGGGATTTACGAGCGGAGGTTCTCCGTCCCCCTCACGGGGGTGGAAAACAAAATTTTAAATTTTAAGTGAAAACAATTAAGGTAAAAGCAAAATTGCCCCCTCATGGGGGCGATTTTTATTTAAATATATCTGTAAAAATAGTTAAAATATAAGTCATGCCACCTCTGAAAAGGTAAGACTTTCTGTAAAATAAATGACACTATCAAAACGGTTGGATGCAGCTAATGGTCAACCTGGCTTATCTTGTTGTACCATCTACAATATCATCTGCCACATCACTTATGCCTGTCATTACATCTTCGCCTATATCCTTAGCATCTGTCAATATATCTTCACCTGCATCCTTAATATCTGTCAGTATATCTTCACCTGCATCTCCTAAATCATCTAAAATTCCATCATCAGTAGTTGTTCTTGTCTTTGTATTATCTTCTGTAGTTGTTACCACCTCTGTTGTACTTGTATCATCTCTCGATGTAAGTGAATTGTCATCCTCTCCGCATCCCGTAAGAAGTCCCACTACAAGTGCTGTTCCCATCAAAAAACAAATTTCTTTTTTTATCATTTCTATCACCTCACACGATTATATAAATTGTACGCTTTTACTTTAGTTGATTTCTTATATTTCATCGTACAATGTATCTTTAGTATTTCTCTTTTTTAAATCTTTATCCAAAAAAACTTTCAACAGCTTTTTCAACTCTATGTTGAAAAAAAGTTACAAAACGGTTTTTACATTGTATTTATAGTTTTTAAAATGTAATTATATTTGAAAAAAATGTAATAATAAAATCTCAAAACTCAAAAAAACACGTATTTACGATATTTATGTTTTCAACAAATTGTTGAAAACATAGTTGAATGTTGAAAAGTTATACTATATGATGTTAAAATCAATATATTTATATACTATACGTTGATGTTTTTCTTCTATATTATTTAAGGCATTAAACTATAATATTGAAATTATATTTTTTTGCGATTTTATATTTTAACAGACAAATTTTTTTGTAAAAACAAATACGTTTTTTTATAATTTAAATAATAAAGATATTAAAAATAAAGTTTTTTTGCATTTTTCTTTTTTTTGATTGTATTTATGGTTAAATGATAAAATGCTCATATAAGATTATGGTATTGACTTTTTAAAAAATAAGTTCTATAATAAATGAAAAGCTAATAATACTTAAAGTTTAAAAAGTATATTAGCAATCTGCGTTCTGTATTTCATTTATACCAGAATAGCTTTTAAAAAAAGGTGGTGGTGATATGGGTGAAGAATTGATGCAATCCCTTGAAAACAAAACTGTTTTTACCATCCCATTGTTTGGCGGAATACCTATACATGAGTCAATTATAACTATGTGGATTATAATGGCTATTCTCATGGCTGTTGTTCTGCTTTTGACACGAAATTTAAAAATAATTCCTTCTAAAGGTCAGGCACTTTTAGAATTTGGTGTCACATGGGTTCAGGATTTCCTTGAAGGTAATACGGGTAAAGCCGGAAAAAGATATTTTTCTTATCTTGGAACAGTTTTAATTTTCCTTGCCTTCTCTAATTTTATAGGAATGTTTGGTTTTGGATTAAAACCACCAACAAAAGACATAAATGTAACTGTTGCTTTTGCTCTTTTAAGTATTATCTTAATTGAAGTATCTACATTTCGTGGTCAGGGTGGTTTAAAGGGATTTTTTAAATCTTTTGCAAAGCCTATGCCCATTATGCTCCCAATCAATATAATGGAATTAGCAATACGTCCATTATCGCTTTGTATGCGTCTTTTCGGAAATGTACTTGGTGCATTCGTTGTTATGAAATTGATTGAGCATGTATGTGGACTTATTATTCCTATGGTTTTCAGCATGTATTTTGACGTATTTGACGGACTTATACAAGCTTATGTATTTGTATTCCTTACATCATTATTTATGTCTGAAGGTCTGGAGACTGAACATCAAGCTGAGCAAGCTGAGCCAGCTTGACCGCAATCCGCCCCTGAGATTTAAGATACTATAATTTGTTTACAAAACTGACCCCCTCACGGGGGCAATAAAAGAAAAATTTGAATCTTACAAAGAGATATTTTGTCACAAGGGCGGTTCTGGGTGGACTGTATTTAACCCTTCAGTCAGCTTCCCTTTCAGGTTAGACATTTAAAACAAAAACAATTAAAATAAAAGTAAAACCACCCCCGGAGGGGGAAAGCTTTCTGTGAAATAAATAACAGTATCATAACGGCTGGGGGTGGGCAATGGTCAAGCTGATTCAGCTTGAGTAGGAGGTTTTTATCATGATTGCAGCAGCACTTGCAGTTTTAACCGGTATTGGTGCCGGTTTAGGTATAGGCATAGCAACTTCTAAAGCAGTAGAAGCTATTGCAAGACAGCCGGAGGCATCCGGAGATATTAATAAGGCTTTACTTCTGGGTAGTGCCTTGGCAGAAGCAACTGCTATTTACGGTTTCGTTGTAGCCCTTCTTTTAGTCATTATGAAATAGTGAACTGAGTCAGCTCAACCACAATCCGCCCCTGAGATTTAAGATACTATAATTTGTTTATAAAACTGACCCCCTCATGGGAGCAATAAAATAAAAATTTGATTTGCAAAAACAGTTAAAGAACAAGAAAAATTTGAATCTTACAAAAAGATACTTTATCACAGGGGCGGTTTTGAGTGAACTGTATTTAACCCCTCAGTCAGCTTCGCTGACAGCTCCCCTTTCAGGTGAGCCATTTAAAACAAAAACAATTAAAATAAAAGTAAAACTACCCCCAAAGGGGAAAAGCCTTCTGTGGAATAAATAATAGTATCATAACGGCTGGGGGTGGACAATGGTCAAGCTGATTCAGCTTGAATAGGAGGTATTTATCATGATTGCAGCAGCACTTGCAGTTTTGACCGGTATTGGTGCCGGTTTAGGTATAGGCATAGCAACTTCTAAGGCAGTAGAGGCTATTGCAAGACAGCCGGAAGCATCCGGAGACATTAACAAGGCTTTACTTCTGGGCAGTGCCTTGGCAGAAGCAACTGCTATTTACGGTTTCGTTGTAGCTCTTCTTTTAGTTATTATGAAGTAACCATATCACACGCAAATCCGTAAGAAAGGAGAGGCGTTCCCTATGGTATACAGAACGCAAAAAAGTATATGTTAGAATTTGATGTTTGGACAATTGCTTTTTCTATTATCAATATTCTTGTTCTTTTCCTATTTATGAAAAAGTTCCTTTTCGGTCGTATCAACGCTATAATGGAACAGCGTGCTAAACTCGTTCAAGATGATTTGGATAAAGCTAAATCTGAAGCCGAAAAAGCTCAGAAAATCCGCACTGAATACGAAGCTACTGTTGCCAATGCAAAGGATGAAGCTCAGGAAATTATTTCTTCTGCACGTCGTTCAGCCGAAAAACAAGGCGAAAGAATTACACAAAAAGCTCAGCAGGAAGCTGAAAGCATTATCAGAACAGCTCAGAAAGAAATTGCTCTGGAGCGTAAACAGTCAATTGAAAGTGCTCAGTCTGAAATCGCTGATTTAGCTATTGCAGCAGCTTCTAAAATTGTTGGTGCTAACCTACAGAGTGATACAAATAAAGAACTTGTTGACGCTTTTCTTGCTGAAGAAGGTGGATGTAAATGATAAATCAGACACTTGACTGCTATGCAAAGGCTCTTATAGAAACAGGATGCACTAAAGAACAGGTTTCATCAGCTGCTGAAATATTTGACACATATCCGGCTCTTAGTGATGTCTTACATAATCCCATAATTTCAATTAAAGAAAAAGAAGCTGTTATAGATAAACTCTTTTCAGGAAACGTTGCAAACTTTATAAAAATAGTTTGTCGTAATGGTGAGAATATTGATATTTTAGAAGTGTTTTGTGCTTTCTTTGATTTAATTTTAATTAAGGAAGATACTGTACAAGTTATTGTTGAGTATGTTACTCCACTAACTCCGAAGCAGGAAAAAGGATTTCAAAAATTCGCTTGTAATGTGTCAGGTAAAAAAAATGCTTTACTGATAACTGAATATCATCCTGAATTGATTGGCGGTTTTATTGTTCGTATCGGTGATTTTCTTTATGACCAAAGTTTCGCCACTAAATTTAATAATATGCGACAAAATTTAATACGGAGGTGATTTTTTTATGAGTAATGTAAATGCAAGTGAAATTATATCTGTACTAAAAAGTGAAATAGAGGACTTTGACAGAAAAAACTGTGTACAGGAAACTGGTACTGTTATTCGTGTAGGTGATGGAATTGCTACTGTTTATGGCATGGAACAAGCCATGTATGGTGAACTTGTTGAATTTAATACAGGTGTACGTGGTATAGTACAAAATCTTGAATTTAAAACAGTAAGTGTTGTTTTGCTTGGCTCTGATTACGGAATAAAAGAAGGTTCTCAGGTTGTAAGAACTAAAAAGAAAGCCGGTATCGGTGTAAGTAATGAAATGATAGGTCGTGTCGTTGATGCACTTGGTTCACCTATTGACGGTGAAGGTGATATAAAAGTTGATGATTACTTCCCTATTGAAAGAGAAGCTCCAGGTGTAGCTGACAGAAAATCTGTTTCCGTACCACTTCAGACTGGTATACTCTCTATAGATTCTATGTTCCCTATTGGTCGTGGACAGAGAGAACTTATTATCGGCGACAGACAGACAGGTAAAACTTCTATCGCTGTTGATACTATTATAAATCAAAAAGAACAGGATGTTATATGTATTTATGTCGCAATAGGACAAAAGTCTTCTACAGTTGCCAAAATTGCTGCTATGCTTAAAAAACATGGTGCTATGGATTATACAATTATAATGTCTGCTTCAGCAAGTGAACCTGCTCCTGTACAGTATATAGCTCCTTATTCAGGTACTGCTATTGCTGAGTATTTTATGAGTCAGGGAAAAGATGTTCTTATTGTTTATGATGATTTGTCAAAGCACGCTGTAGCTTATCGTGCTATGTCATTACTTCTTCATCGTCCACCAGGACGTGAAGCTTATCCAGGTGATGTATTCTATCTGCATTCACGTCTTTTAGAGCGTTCATGCCGTCTTGATGATGCACATGGTGGCGGTTCAATTACTGCTATGACTATAATTGAAACAAAAGCCGGTGACGTTTCAGCTTATATTCATACTAATGTAATTTCTATTACAGACGGACAGATTTTC
>JAFTWL010000168.1 GCA_017465305.1 Ruminococcus sp.
GTTACGATGAACTGAAATTATGTATGAAAAAAGCTATGTACCAGGATAAAGGACTTGTATGTGTAAGATACCCACGTGGAAGGGAAAATTCAACATTTGATAAAACAAATTTAAATACAGAATATACTCATATATCAGGCAATAAAACAGACACATTAGTTATAACGTATGGAAGAATTTATGAAAATTTGCATAATGCATATATTCGTGCTAAAGAAAAGAACATCAATTATGATATATTAAAATTAACTTGTATCTTTCCTTTGTCGGATACGATAATAGAAATTTGTAAATCATATGATAATATCATTTTCTTTGAAGAATCATATTATTATGGTGGAATATCTCAGATTTTAGGAGATATTCTTATTCAAAATAATTACCATGGAAATTATCAGCGAGTAGCACCTAAAAATTTTATATCCCAAGCTACTATTCCTGCTCAACTTGAACATATGGGACTTTCAGAATCTAAAATATTTGAAAAAATAGAACAAAACTTTAAGAGCAGGGGGCAGATAGAATGCGTTTAGATACTCTTATGGTTAAAAAAAATCTTGTTTCCAGTAGACAAAGAGCAAAAGAATTGATTATTAAAGGACAAGTAATTGTAAACGATAAAGTCTGTAGTAAACCTTCCAAAGAGTTTGAAGATGAAGATGAAATTACTATACAAGGAAATCAATTAAAATATGTTGGCAGAGGCGGATTGAAATTGGAAAAAATGATTTGTCACTCTAAAATCATATTAAAAGACCTTATTTGTATGGATATAGGAGCATCTACAGGTGGATTTACAGATTGTATGTTGCAAAATGGTGCTAAAAAAGTATATGCTGTTGATGTGGGACATTCTCAATTATCAGAAAAATTAAAAAATGATAGTCGTGTAACAAACTTAGAAAAAACAGATATAAGAACGCTACCATATGAAAATATCACTGATATTATAGATTTTATAACAGTAGATGTTTCTTTCATATCCTTACATTTAATTTTAAAAGATATCTTCAGATTTTTAAAAGATAATGGATATGCCGTTGTCTTAATAAAGCCTCAATTTGAAGCAGGAAAAGAAAATATATGCAAAAATGGGATTGTTAAATCTAAGAAAGTCCACATAAACATTTTGAAAAATATTGAGTCTGAATTTCATAAGGCCGGATTCTTTTTAGAAGAAATAATTGTTTCTCCTATTCGTGGAGGCAGTGGAAACATTGAATATGTTTCTTTAATTAAAAAATCAAATGTATTGCAAAATAAGGTTTTTGATTTTTATGAAATTGTAGAAAAAGCCTTTTCAGATTCTTAATTACTAAAGGAGCTTATGATAATGAAAGCAGTTGTTATTCCTAATATACAAAAAGAAAAAGCCCTATCTTGTACTCAAAATGTATGTAAACAACTTTATCAGTATCAGATAGAATCAATAATAGATTCTAATTTAAAAAAATATTTTGATGAAAAACCATATATATCATTTCAACCAATTTCTCAAGCTACAAATGAAGCTGCTTTTGCAATTGCAATTGGAGGAGATGGTACAATTTTAAGATGTGCTAAATATGTAATTGGCAAAAATATTTCCCTGCTCGGTATAAATACTGGAACCCTTGGGTTTATGGCATCTATAGAGTCTGAACAATTAAATGAACTTTCACGGCTTAAAAGCGGAGATTATCGTATTTCAAAACGTATGATGATTTGTGGAGATTTAATTGATTCCCGCGGAAATATTATTTATCATTGTACTGCATTAAATGATATAACTGTAAATCGTCAGTTTTCAAGAGTCTTTGATTTTGAAGTTTACAGAAATGATGTATTATTAGGTTCATATCGTTCTGACGGCGTAATATTCAGCACTCCAACTGGTTCTACTGCTTATGCACTTTCAGCCGGTGGTCCAATAATAGAGCCTGAATTTCCCTGCATTGAACTTTCATTAATTTGTCCTCATGTATATTTTGCAAGACCAATATTATTTTCTCCAGAAACTAGACTGCGTGTAGTTTTAAAAACTCACCATATGAATGATAGTTACATTTGTGCTGACGGAGAAGCTCCTATAATATTTAAAGAAGATTATATATTAGAAGTATATCGTTCTCCTCATGAACTAAATTTAATTGATTTAAGCGGTAATACTTTCTTTGATTCTCTAAGTAATAAGCTTATTCAACCTTTAAAAAGAATATAGAGGGGAAGTGTAACAAAGTTGAAAAAGGAACGTCAACAGGTAATAAAAGATTTAATCGAAGAATATTGCATTTCTACACAGAGAGAATTGCAATATCTTTTAGAACAAAAAGGATTTGTTGTAACACAGGCTACACTTTCAAGAGACATACGAGAATTAAAAATAATAAAACAACACATTGAAAATGGAGGCACAAAATATTTTATTCCTTCTAAACCTAATATGTCAGAAAATATTTTACATGAAGCTATTCTTAATATAGATTCAGCTGGGCATATGGTTGTAATTCATTGTCATTCTGGTATGGCTCAAGCTGCCTGTGCTTCATTAGATAGAATACATAATAGAAATATTGTAGGAACTATCGCAGGAGATGATACTATCTTTGTTTTAATGCGCACAGAAACACAAGCTATAGATTTTGTAAAAAAATATCAGGAGGATGGGGGAATACTGTAATGCTAAAAGAATTGTATATTGAAAATCTTGCCGTTATTGAACGTGCTTCTATACCTTTTTCTCCTGATTTTAATATATTCACTGGAGAAACAGGAGCAGGAAAATCTATTTTAATTCATGGTGTTAGTGCAATTTTAGGTTATAGGGTTAGTAAAGAACTTGTTCGAACAGGATGCAAAAAAGCAATTATTTCTGCTTTATTTTGCGATATATCATCTAAAGTTACAGAAATACTTGAATCTATGGGATTTTCATGTTCTGATAATGAATTGATATTGACAAGAGAAATATCTTCAGATGGAGGTAGTGTGGCACGTATAAATAATAGAACTACTACTATTGCAACATTAAAGGAAATAGGTAGTCTTCTTGTTGCAATACATGGGCAACATGATAATCAAGTTTTATTATCATCAGAGAACCATATAAATTTAATTGACAATTTTGGAGGCTGTGAACCTTTTTTAAATGATTATCATGAAAGCTTTAAAGAATTACAATCAGTTTCAAGGAAACTTAGTAAACTACAAAATAAAAAACAAGAAATTAATCAAAAAGTAATTCCAATGCAAAATCTTTTAAATGAAATGGAGTCTCTTGATTTAAAAGAAGGCGAAGAAACAAGCATAGAAGAAGAATTATTTAAATTGCAGGAAAAAGAAAATCTATTATCATCAATAGATGAAGTTAATTTTATTTTAAATAATGAGCAGGAAGGTATAATATCAAATCTCGACAAAGCCGAAAAAATTCTAAATGAGTATGAAAATGATAATCTTATAAACATATATGAAAGATTACAAAAAACCAAATTAGAGATTATTGATATTTCAGAAATGATTTCTGAAATTATAATTAAAACAGATATTGATACTTCATATATACAAAGTTTAAAAGATAGATTAGACTTGTTACGAAGTATTTCTAAAAAATATTTATGTCCTTGTGATATCTTAATACAACAAATTAAAGAAGCTCAGAAACTTGTAGAAGATTCTTCACGGTATGATAAAGAAATTGATGAGTTAAAACATAGAAAAAAACTTTTGCTTGATGAAGTATCTGTAAAAGCAAAAATACTCTCACAAAAAAGAAGAGATGCAGCAGATAAATTCAAAAAAGCCATAATAGAACAATTGCAATTTTTAAATATGCAGGATACTATTATCGATATCAAACATGAATTAACTAAACTTACTATAAATGGGATGGACTCTATGGAAATATTTATTTCCGCTAATAAAGGCGAATCATTAAAGCCATTATCAAAAGTAGCATCCGGAGGCGAACTGTCAAGAATCATGCTTGCATTGAAATGTGTAATTGCTAATCAGGATAATATACCTACAATGATTTTTGATGAAATCGATACGGGGGTTAGTGGACGAGCTGCTCAAAAAATAGGGTTTAAATTAAAAGAAGTATCTGCAACTAATCAAGTTATATGTATAACTCATCTTTCACAGATTGCAGTAATGGCTAACCAGCACCTGCTCATTGAGAAAAAAGTAAATGAAAATGACAGGACAGCTACTAATGTTACATTACTATCATTTGAAGAACGTGTCAATGAAATTGCAAGAATTATGAGCGGAGATAATCCAAGTGAATTAATGCTGCAAAGTGCAAGAGAAGAATTATTACAAGCTCAAAAAGTTTAACATTATTTTTTTTATGTATAAAACTCTGCAAAATGAGAAATCATAATTGCAGAGTTTTTTATATTAGAAAGGATAATATGACTATGAAAATTAAAAATATAATTGGTCGTGAAATTTTAGATTCAAGAGGCAATCCTACAGTAGAAGCTGAGGTCATTTTAGAAAATGGAATGATTGGACGTGGAATTGCACCAAGCGGAGCGTCTACAGGTATGCACGAAGCGTTAGAACTGCGTGATTCAGATGATAAAAGATATTGTGGAAAAGGTGTCCTTAAAGCTGTAGAAAATATCAATACCAGAATTTCTGATTTATTGAAAGGACATGATATTTTAGATATATATGGTATAGATAATGATATGATAAAATTAGATAATACACAAGATAAATCTAATCTTGGCGCAAATGCAATACTTGCTGTTTCAATTGCATCTGTAAAAGCTGCTGCTAAAGTACACGGATTATCATTATTTAGATTTTTAGGCGGTGTATGTGCTAATACTATGCCCGTCCCAATGATGAATATTTTAAATGGTGGTGCACATTCAAATAACACAGTTGATATACAGGAATTTATGATTATGCCTGTAGGTGCTCCATCCTTCGCTGAAGGCTTAAGACAATGCTCTGAAGTATATCATACACTTGCTAAACTTTTAAAACAAAAAGAACTTTCTACATCAGTAGGTGATGAAGGAGGATTTGCTCCCAATCTATCTGACGATGAAGAGGCTATTTGTTTAATACTTTCAGCCATTGAGCAGGCAGGCTATAAACTTAAAGATGATTTTGTTCTTGCCCTGGATGCTGCTGCAAGTGAATGGAAAGATGAAACAGGATATCGTTTACCTAAGAGCGGTAAGCTGTACACTTCAGAACAATTGATTGAATATTGGAAAAATCTTTGTGATAAATATCCAATAGCATCAATAGAAGATGGTCTAGATGAGGATGACTGGACTGGATGGAATAAACTTACTACAGAACTTGGAAGCAAAATTCAATTAGTAGGCGATGACCTATTTGTAACAAATACTGAAAGACTTAAAAAAGGAATTACCGAACATTGTGGTAATTCAATTCTTATAAAATTAAATCAAATTGGAACAGTTTCGGAAACAATTAAGACAATTAAAGTGGCTCAGAATGCCGGATATGGTGCAATTATTTCACATCGTTCAGGAGAAACAGAAGACACTACCATTGCTGACTTAGCTGTTGCAATGCAGACAGGACAAATAAAAACTGGTGCTCCTTGTCGTAGCGAAAGAGTGGCAAAATATAACCGGTTATTAAGAATATCTGATATTCTAGGTGAAAATGCTTGTTACTCTAAAAGATAATAATATTTAAATAAATCAGTGGTTTAATATTTTTTATAATAATTAAACTACTGATTTTTCGTTATAATTGTTATAATTATCGAAAAAACAATTATTTTTTATATGATAATAAAAAATTTTTTATTATGGCTTGATTTATTGAGATTTATTATGTATAATAGAAGGGTAATATTTCATAGATTGGAAGTGTAAAATATGTTGACTTTTTCTAAAATGCATGGTATCGGAAACGATTATATTTATATAAATTGTTTTAATGAAACAGTTGACGACCCTGAAAAATTATCAATTTTTATGAGCAACGTAAGATTTGGCGTTGGCTCTGATGGGCTTGTTTTAATTATGCCTTCTGAAATTGCTGACTTTAAAATGAGAATTTTTAATGCAGATGGTTCTGAGGCAATGATGTGTGGCAATGCTACTCGCTGTATAGGAAAATATGTATATGATATGGGAATGACAGATAAAACAGAAATCACACTTGAAACTAATTCTGGTATAAAACATTTAACATTGTTCCTGGATGAAAATAATAAAGTTAAATGTGTAAGTGTTGATATGGGTAAAGCTATTTTAA
>JAFTWL010000169.1 GCA_017465305.1 Ruminococcus sp.
GCAGTAACATTGACTGACCGTGAATATCAGATGTTGCGTACAGCTGCATTAGATATTATTTCCGAGCTTAAAGTTGAAGGTGGATGTAACTGTCAGTTTGCACTTCATCCAACGAGCATGGATTATGCTGTTATTGAAGTAAATCCACGTGTTTCTCGTTCATCTGCATTGGCTTCCAAGGCAACAGGTTATCCTATTGCTAAAGTTGCAACAAGAATTGCAATCGGATATACACTTGATGAAATTATAAATCAGGTAACAGGAAAGACATATGCTTGTTTTGAACCAGCTCTTGACTATGTAGTTGTAAAATATCCTAAATGGGCTTTTGATAAATTCGTATATGCAAAGAGAACACTTGGAACACAAATGAAGGCTACTGGTGAAGTCATGGCAATCGGCACAAGTTTTGAGCAGGCAATTATGAAGGCTGTTCGTTCTATTGAGCTTGGCGTAGATTCCATGAACATGAAAAAGTATGCACAAAAGCCACTTGATGAGATTATGGAAATGCTTAAAGTAGTTGATGATGAAAGAGCATTTCAGTTATTTGAGGCTTTGAAGCGTGGCGTATCTGTAGAAGAATTGCATAATTTAACAATGGTAGATAACTGGTTCTTGAATAAGTTATTGAATTTAGTTAATCTTGAAAAATATTTAGCTGAAGGCACATTAACTAAAGAAAAGTATCACCTTGCAAAACAATATGGTTATCTTGACAGCACAATTGAACGTATGTCAGGACAGAAATGTCCTGTTCATGAACATGCTGTTTATAAGATGGTTGATACTTGTGCAGGCGAATTTAAGGCAGAAACACCTTATTTTTATTCTACTTATGATAAGGAAAATGAAGCAGAACAATTTATTGAGCGTACAAAATCAGATAAGAAGAAAGTAATAGTATTCGGCTCCGGACCTATTAGAATTGGTCAGGGTATTGAGTTTGACTATTGTTCTGTACACTGTGTTTGGACGTTAAAAGAAATGGGCTGTGAAGCTATTATTTGTAATAACAATCCAGAAACTGTTTCAACTGATTTTGATACAGGTGACCGTCTGTATTTTGACCCTCTTACAAAAGAAGATGTTGCTAATATTATCAATACAGAAAAACCATATGGCGTAGTAGTACAGTTTGGTGGTCAGACAGCTATTAAGCTTACAAGATATTTAGCTGATATGGGTGTTAATATTCTTGGAACATCAGCTGATGATATTGATGCAGCTGAAGATAGAGAGAGATTTGATGAGTTGCTTGAAAAGTGCAACATTCCAAGACCAGCTGGTCTGACAGTTATGACAACAGAAGAAGCGTTAAGTGCAGCTAAGGAATTAGGTTATCCTGTACTTATGCGTCCATCATATGTATTGGGTGGTCAGAATATGATTATTGCACATTCTGACAAGGATATTGTAGAGTACATGGCAATTATCACAAGTCATATGATAGAAAATCCTGTCTTGATTGATAAATATATGATGGGAACAGAAGTTGAAGTTGATGCAATTTGTGATGGAACTGATTTCTTGATTCCAGGAATTATGGAACATGTAGAGCGTGCTGGTGTTCATTCTGGTGATTCTATTTCTATTTATCCTGCACAGAATCTGAGTCCAAAGATTACAGAGACAATTATTCGCTATACAGGACTTCTTGCAAAGGAACTTCATGCAGTCGGACTTATTAATATTCAGTATGTTGTATATAACAATGAAGTATATGTTATTGAAGTAAATCCACGTTCTTCAAGAACAGTACCTTATATCAGTAAAGTAACAGGCATTCCAATGGTTGACCTTGCAACAAAGATTATGCTTGGTGAAACATTGAAGAGCCTTGGTTATCAGAGTGGATTATATCCATCAGGTGATTATGTAGCAGTAAAAGTTCCTGTGTTCAGCTTTGAAAAGTTACAAGATGTTGATACAATGCTTGGCCCAGAAATGAAGTCTACAGGTGAATGTCTGGGTATAGGACATAATTTAGAAGATGCACTTCTTAAAGGTCTTATTGCTGCAGGTTATGACCTGAAAAAAGAAGGCGGAGTATTGATTTCTGTAAGAGATACTGATAAGCAGGAAATTATTCCAATTGCTGATAAGCTTGCAAGAATGGGCTTTGAACTTTATGGTACAAGTGGAACAGCAAATGTATTGAATCACAATATGATTGCAACTAATCTTGTACGTAAAATTTCTGAAGGTGAACCTAATACTATTTCATTA
>JAFTWL010000170.1 GCA_017465305.1 Ruminococcus sp.
CCTTTGCTCTTCTGTATTCTCGTTGCTTCCGTTCCCTTCAGCAACTCATTCATTATATCACACTTTTTCGCTTTTGTCAAGTTAACTTTTTGTGAACTCGTTTTCCTTCCCAGGTCTTCCCGCTCACGGACTCGTTTTTTCTCAACTCGCTGTATTCTCGTGTGACAGCTTTATTATTATATCACGCTTTTTTGATTTTGTCAAGCCTTTTTAAAGTAAAAAATACGTCTGTAATTTTGTTGAAAATTATATATTTTGCACAAAGCGAAGCGGAGGCAAAAAACCTCCGCAAATAGTTTCCTTAAAATATATCAAATAATATTATAATAGCTGAAAACGAACAGTAAAAAGCTAACTCAGCTTGACATTAATCGTTGTCAAGTTTTAATACGCTCATAAATGCTTCCTGTGGAACTTCTACAGTTCCAAGCTGTCGCATTCTCTTTTTACCCTCTTTCTGTTTCTCAAGAAGTTTCTTCTTTCTTGTAATGTCACCGCCGTAACACTTAGCAAGTACATCTTTTCTCATAGCTTTTATAGTTTCTCTTGCTATTATTTTTCCGCCAATGGCTGCCTGTACAGGAACTTCAAATAACTGACGTGGTATATTCTCTTTCAGTTTCTCTACCATTTTTCTTGCTCTCTCATACGCTTTATCAGTATGAATAATAAATGAAAGTGCATCAACCATATCGCCATTTAAAAGTATATCAAGTTTTACAAGCTTTGACGGTGCATAACCTGTCATCTCATAATCAAATGAAGCATAGCCCTTTGTTCTTGATTTAAGCACATCAAAGAAATCGTATACTATTTCATTTAAAGGCAAGTTATATTTTAATGATACTCTTGTATCATCTATATATTGCATATCAATAAATACGCCTCGTCTGTTCTGACATAATTCCATTACATTACCGACAAAATCAGACGGTGTCAAAATTTCAGCCTTCACCATTGGCTCTTCTGCCATCTGAATAAGTCCAGGGTCAGGAAAGTTAGTAGGGTTATCAATCATCTGAACTTCTCCGCTTGTCATTGTAACACGATATATAACAGAAGGGGCTGTAGTAATAATGTCAAGGTTATATTCACGCTCAAGACGTTCCTGAATTATTTCCATGTGCAGAAGTCCTAAAAATCCGCATCTAAAACCAAATCCTAAAGCAATTGAAGTTTCAGGTTCAAATGTTAAAGAGGCATCATTTAATTGCAGTTTTTCTAAAGCTTCTCTTAAATCACCATACTTTGCACCGTCAGCAGGATATATACCTGAGAAAACCATAGGATTTACTTTTCTATATCCAGGAAGAGGCTCATCACAAGGATTTTCAGCAAGTGTAACAGTATCACCTACTTCTGTATCACCTATACTTTTGATGGATGCTGAAAGATAACCGACTTCGCCAGCTTTAAGTGAACCAACATTTATAAGACGGCTTGTATCCATATATCCGGCTTCTACTACAGTAAATTCAGAACCTGTAGCCATAAGTCGAATAGTATCTCCAACTTTAACAGTTCCCTCTTTTACACGTATATATATTACAACGCCTTTATAAGCATCATAATAGCTGTCAAAAATAAGAGCCTGCAAAGGTGCTTCAGGGTCTCCTTCAGGTGCTGGCATATCTGTTACAATTCGCTCCATAACTTCTTCTATATTTATACCTGCTTTTGCTGATATTCTTGGTGCATCCATTGCTGGTATCCCTATAACAGATTCTATTTCATTGCATACACGTTCAGGGTCAGCAGCTGGAAGGTCAATTTTATTTACAACAGGTACAACCTCAAGGTCGTGTTCAATTGCAAGATAAGTATTAGCCAATGTTTGAGCTTCAATTCCCTGTGAAGCATCAACTACAAGTATAGCACCCTCACAAGCTGCAAGGCTACGGGAAACTTCATAGTTAAAGTCAACATGTCCTGGTGTATCAATGAGATTAAATACATAAGTATTTCCATCTTTGGCTTTATAATTAAGACGTACAGCACGAGCCTTAATTGTAATACCACGTTCACGCTCTATATCCATATTATCAAGTATCTGTTCTTCCATGTCACGTTTAGCGACAGTAAAAGTCTGTTCCAGAATACGGTCAGCAAGCGTTGATTTGCCGTGGTCAATATGAGCAATAATACAAAAATTTCGAATACGGCTCAAATAAAAATCTTTTTCTATTGAAAGCATTTTTTATTTCCTTTCATTTATAAAATATTATTATAATACACTGATATGATTTAACTCAAATCAATAGTAATTGTTTCTCCGTAAAAAGTTATTTCAAAAATATCTTCTGAAATCCATTCTACACTTGAATAAACATTTTCGTTAAAGCCTACACCCTCATAAGCCCAAAGAAAAGATTTGCCCAGTTTCTTTTTTTCATATACAGTAGGACGTGATGCAAAATCATATTCCACAATTATAGTATGAGTAGATTCAGGTGAAATGAACGTTTGTTCATAATTAGAACAACCATGGAAAAATATTATTATGGAAATTAAAATAGTTACAAGGATAAATAATATTTTTATCACAATAAAAATTATAACAGAAACAGGGGCAAATGGTTTTTTTGTCATTATCATTTTTATCCTTTCAAGATTATGATATTATTATATCACAAAAAAACACCACATGCAAGCCGCCAAGCTGAGCCAGCTTGACCGCTGTCCGCCCCCAGATTCTATGATACTCGTATCAGTTAAAAAACTTTCCCCCTCACGGGGGTGGCGGAGAGCCTCCGCTGGCAATACCCCCAATATATCGAATTTAAAATATTTAAGATACTATCATAGCCCCCAGGGGCAGTTTGGGGTGAACTGTATTTGCAAAGATAGTTAAAATAAAAGTGAAATCGCACCCTTGAGGGGGGCAGTATTGAAAAATAAATAAATGTAGCGTAAATTTCAGGGGGGATTTGTCAGCGGCGACTCTCAGCCAAACTGAGCCAGCTCGACCGCTATCTGTCCCCAGATTCTATGATACTTGTATCAGTTAAAAAACTTTCCCCCTCACGGGGGTGGGAAGCAAAATTTTAAATTTTAATCAAAAACAGTTAAAATAAAAGTTATAACGCCCCCTTGAGGGGGTCAGTATTGAAAAACAAATAAATGTAGTGTAAATCTCAGGGATGGACTGCGGTCAAGCTGGCTCAGCTTGGGGGTTGCAAAACAGAAAAATATCTTGTATAATAGATATAAATAATATATATTAAAAGGAGGAATCCCATTATGGCTTTCTTTGAAGACTTAGGTAAAAAAATCACAAACGTCAGCCAAAGTGCTGTCGAAAAAACAAAAAACTCAACTGAATCAATCCGCCTTAACAATCTGATTAACGAAGAGGAACGCAAACTGAATTCAATATATATAAAAATTGCTAAGCAGTATATTGAAAAATACGGAGAAAACCCTGACCCTGATTTTGCTTCTGATATTCAGGATACAAAAAATATAAAAAATAATATTGAACAGTACAGAGAACAAGTCAGAAAATACAAAAAGCGTATAATCTGTAAAAACTGCGGAAAAGAAATTCCTGAAGCTATGATGTTCTGTGACCAGTGCGGAATGAAAAATCCTGTAGCTGAACATATAATGGCACAGAAGCAAGCTAATATCTGCCCACAATGTGGTGCTACAATAAGAGAAGATTCTACATTCTGTAGCAGATGCGGTGCAAAACGTCAGGAAGTTCCGCCAATGTCTCAGCAAACCTCAAATCAAAAATTCTGTTCCAAATGCGGAACACCTGTTCAGAGCAATGATATATCTTTCTGCACTAACTGTGGAAATAAACTATCAAGCTGAATCAGCTTGACCATTGTCCGCCCCCAGCCGTTACAATACTGTTAATTTTAAAAAAACTTTCCCCCTCACGGGGGTGGGAAACAAAAATTAAATTCAGGGGGAATTTATCAGCGAAGCTTTCCCGCCAAACTGAACCATCTTTATATGTCGTTTTGTATGCGACCATTTATTATTTTTTCTATGATATAATAGGCTTTATAATAAAAGTCTTAAAAATATATAAGTCAAAACATTTAAAATTATTGAGAGGATAAAATTATGTATTGTAAAAACTGCGGTGAAGAATTAAAGCCAGGTACAAATTTCTGCGGAAAATGCGGAACAAAACAGGATTTTAAAAGTGTAAATATCAGCAAACCCGTTACGCCACCACCTATAAATCCTATAAATAATAACAACAACGGATATAATATACCACCATACAGTGGAGGAAACTATAATCCAGTTCCACCAACAGATAAAAATGGTCATGGAATTTTAAGTGGTAATAAAAATAAAAAAATCGGAATAATAGCTTGTGCAATTGCTGCTATTATAGTTATAGTCTTAATAGCTACAATATTATCTGCTATAAATTCAAACGGTTCAAAATCCAAAGAAGATGCAGTTAGTGATTTTGTTGTTGCAATGTATGAAGAAGATGTTAATACGGTTATTTCTTTAGTTCCAGATGATATTTTGAAAAAAATTATGAAAGAAAACAAATGTTCAAAAAGTGAATTAAAAAAAGCTGTTAAAGAAGAAATTCACTATGAATCTGATGACTATGACCATTGTGCTTCCGTTAAAAAATGTTTTAAGACTAAAACAATTGACGAAAAATACTATGATGATTATTTCGACTATCGTGCAATAGATTGTATGGATTTAGACAAGGTATCTAATATGGCAACTTATCAGGTTGATGTAGAAAATAATTATTATTATAATAATATAGCTATTTATCAATATGGTCACAGTAAAAGATGGTATAATGCTGAAGCTACAACTTTTGTTGCTTATGCTGTATGGTCAAATACTTAAAGCAAAATATTAAAAAATCTCCCCGAACTTTTTATTCAAAGAACGGGGAGTTTTATTATTTATCAGTAATTTTAACAGCTTTAATTTTAGAAATCCAGTTATCTTTTATAAGTAAAACAGTAAATCTTATGCCCTGATAATCTACAGATGGTGCTTCTTCCTCATCAGGAATATGACCTAACAACTCAACTATAAAAGCACTCATTGTATCAAATTCCTGCTCCTCAGGAAGTTCAATTCCTAAAGTCTCTGCAACTTCTTCAGGGTCAGCCTTACCATCTATCGTATAAACGCCTGTTGTTACTTCACGTATTTCGATTTCCTCATCATCATATTCATCCTGAATATTTCCGACGATTTCTTCAAGAATGTCTTCCATTGTAACTATGCCAGCTGTACCGCCATACTCATCCACAGCTACAGCCATTTGTACTTTCTTATGTGACATCTCAGCAAGTACATTTTTGCACTTTGCTGTTTCAGGAACAAAAATAATTTTTCTCATAAAATGCTTGATACTGAATCCGGATATTTCTTCTGAACCTATAAGACCAAGCAAATCCTTTACAATCAGGACACCTATAATATTATCCATATTTTCATGATATACAGGAAATCTTGAATATCCCTCATTAACTGCAAGATACACAACATCCATTATCTTCATATCAAGTGATACGCCTATAATCTCCGTACGATGAGTCATAACATCAGAAACTACTGCATCATCAAATTCAAAAATATTATTTATCATCTCTTTTTGCTGTTCTTCTATCAAGCCATTTTCATTGCCTGCATCAACCATAAGGAGTATATCCTCTTCAGTTACAGTGTCTTTTGGGGCTGTTATAGCTGTCCCTGTAAGAAGACATCCTATAACGCTTGTAACGCCTTGCAATGGCAACAAAAGATAGATATAAAAAGATAATAACTTTGCATTTTTCAAAGCATATTTTTCAGGATTTTTTGTTCCGATTTTATCAGGCAAATAATGTCCTATTGATGTTATATAAATAAGCGATATTAAAATTACTATAACCAATGAAATTATATAAGCAAGAATACTTCCAGCAGAACTTAATAAATTTTTCATAGGAGAAAATATAATCTGTGATAATAAAATAGTTTGGAGTATGCTGTAAAATACTCTTTCTGTTAGTATAGTTCTTTCAAGTCTTCTTGGATGTTGTTCCTGTTTCAGCAATATATCATAATCATGATTTTTCTCTGACAGATTTTTTAGTTTCGGGCGAATTTCTTCTAAAGCTGATGCTGATGAAGAAAATAAAATGTGTAAAATTGTTGTAATCAATAATATTCCAATGTATATATAAAGTGATATTCGACCACCATCGGTGTCCATCGTATTTATTCCTCCTGGTTTCTATTATAGCGGAGAACCTCCGCTCGTAAATCCCCCCTGAAATTTACACTACATGTATTTATTTTTCAATACTGCCCCCCTCAAGGGGGCAATTTTTGTTAAATTGTATTTGCAAATATAGTTAAAATAAAAGTAAAACCACCCCCGTGAGGGGGAAAGCTTTCTGTGATACAAATAACAGTATCATATCGGCTGGGGGCGGACTGCGGTCAAGCTGGCTTCAGCTTGATTCAGCTTGAAAAAACGCTGCCTTTTATGGGGGCAGCGTCTTTTTTGCTGTTTTAGCGTTCTTCACATATAAGCTTCATTGCTGTGCGTTCTTCGCCATCAATCAAAATATTTGCAAATGCAGGAATGCAAATCAAATCAACACCAATTGGTGCAAGATAGCCACGTGCAATTGCAATTGCTTTTACAGCCTGATTAGCAGCGCCAGCACCAACAGCCTGTACTTCTACGACTTTCTTTTCACGTACTACACCAGCAATTGCTCCGGCTACAGAGTTTGGTGATGAATGAGAAGATACTTTTAAAATTTCCATAGAAAAACGACCTCCTAATAAAATATAAGATTTATATTACTTTTATTGCTGAAATTGCGAAAGCATAAGCCGCAAGTTTTAGCAAGAACATTATACAATAGACTGAGCAAAAAAGCAAGTGCTTTTTTAAAATTTGTGCATTATCTAAGAATTAAACGTGTTATTTTCGTACATTTACCACACTTTTCATCAAAATTTATAATGACCCCGTTCAAAAAGCATGGTGTATCAGCCTCCTGAAAGCGAGTAGGAAATCTAAATCTGAATCTGTCAAGAGCAGGTTTTACTGATACACCAAGTATAGATTCTTCTGGACCAGTCATTCCGACATCAGTAATATATCCAGTATGGTCATTCAGAATAACTTCATCTGCTGTCTGTACATGAGTATGTGTTCCCATAACTGCTGTAACTTTTCCGGCAAGAAAGTAACCCATAGCCTTTTTTTCAGCTGTAGCTTCAGCATGAAAATCAAGAAATATATTTGGCGTTGATATTTCACTAAGCATATTTTCCACCATAGTAAACGGATTATCAAGCGGGTCTAAATACGTAGTTCCCGATAAATTCAATATTGCTATCTGACAGAATCCAAAATCAAGTGTACATATACCTTTTCCAACACAGCCAACAGGATAATTTGCTGGTCTGATTATTCTGTCATTATCATATATAGAGAGTGCTTCACGTCTTTTAAAGCAATGATTTCCTGTTGTTATAACATCTGCTCCGGCTGTGAAAATCTGCTGTGCTGAATATTTAGTTATTCCATTACCCTGAGCAGAATTTTCACCATTGATTACTGTTATATCAATATTATAATCTTTTTTTATCTTAGATAAATTCGCCTGTAAAAACAGACATCCGGCATTGCCGACTACATCGCCAATAAATAATAAATTCATACTCTATCCCTTCATAAAATTATTTTTTAAAGTTATATATCTTCAGCTATAACTTGAATGTTATAACATAAAATTTTTCATCTGACTGATATGTGATACTATTAGTATCTAAAATATAATAAATCTGAGGATTATCTCCGTTAATCAAATCTTCAAGAGCATCATTAAATGCCTCTGCTGAACTAAATTTTAAATACAAATCCTTATTGCCATTTTCAATCTGTGATTGTAATGCACCTTCTACATCATCTCTGCTATAAGTATCAAAATAATACCCGTTTCTAATATAATAATTTGCCTGCGTTGTAGTGCATACAGGTAAACCAACAGGTTTTGATATAACATGATTTTTTGATATTTCCTCTGTTGTCATGCAGAAATAAGTATAATTTATAGTCTGTGTTCCATCATCTGAAACAGGGTCACCATATGTCAAATCAATATGATAAGGTTCTCCATCAATCCAAACTACATTCCAGCCATGAGATTCACCATCAGCTGTGCCTGTTACAAATGTACACTTTAAGCCACATCTCTCAGCTAAATACTGAAAAGTCTTTGCATATCCTGCACATACTGCCTGTCCGTCAAGCAATACACTCATAATTGCTCTTGTTCTGTAAGCTTCGGGTGTTCCCTCCTGCAAATCAGAATAATACTGCGTCATAGATATAATTGTTTCATACAAATATAATGCTTTTTCATAATCACTGCTATAAGAATTAGCTTGTTTTAAAATAGGTTCTGCTGCTGCTTCAATCTTAGGCTTTAAATCATCAATTTCATCTTTAGATATATTATATGATATACGATACTCATTATTTGACCAGCTTACAGAAATATCATGAAACCAGAAACATTCAGGGTGGTCAGTAAAGATTCCATTTAAAACATAGTTTAATGATTCTTTACTTGGCTGTTCAATAATCTCATTCCAGGTTAAATACTCTTCTGCATTTGAAATAAGCTCATAAAAAATATCATAATACTGTTTATTGATTTCATTCATCTGTGAATATACAAAATTAGTATTTTCATTATTCATAAGTATATTATCAGTGTTATACTCATTCTCATTTTCAATATTATAATCTAAATTATTCTGATTGGAATCAACTACAACAGTGTCTGTCTGTACAGTAGTTAAAGTTGTTGTAACAGTAGTTTCTGAATGTGTCTGCAATATAATTTCATTTGTATACCCTGTATTAGGCATAAACAAATCTTTAAAAAATACAACTACAACTGCAATTATAGCAAAAACAAGAATTAAAAGAACCACTATAAGAGGTTTATAGGCATTACTGTTCTTATTATTTTTATTCATAGAATCATTATTATAATTATATTGAGGTGTTTTTATATTATTATGCGATTCAGGAGCAGAATATGACACTGGCATACCGCAATAACCGCAAAACTTGCAATCATCAGGCAAATAATTTGAACATCTTCTACAAATCATAACAAACCTCCTTCGAGCTGAGCCAGCTCGACCGCTGTCCTCCCCCAGCTGTTACAATACTATTATTTGTTTCACAGAAAGCTTTCCCCCTCCGGGGGTGGTTTTTCTTTTATTTTAACTGTTTTTGCAGATAAAGTTCACCCAAAACCGCCCCCGGGGGCTATGACAGTATCATAAATAGTTAAAATTTGATACATCGGGGGGTCTGCCTGCGGAGGTTCTCCGCCTCCATGTCCTCCGTATATAAAGCAAAAACCGTAGGAGACAGTCCTACGGTTTTAAATGGAAGAGATAATACAATGCAATGGAGCGGATTACGAGGCTCGAACTCGCTACCTCCACCTTGGCAAGGTGGCGCTCTACCAGATGAGCTAAATCCGCATTTAGGAACACACTTCGTAAGCCGTTATTACGACAAACTGGAATATGTTCCTTTGGTGCCTCCGATCGGAATCGAACCAATGACACGGGGATTTTCAGTCCCCTGCTCTACCGACTGAGCTACAGAGGCTGGCGATCTGGATGGGATTCGAACCCACGACCTCTGCCGTGACAGGGCAGCGTTCTAACCAACTGAACTACCAGACCAGAAAAGTGGTGGAAACTATAGGACTCGAACCTATGACCCTCTGCTTGTAAGGCAGATGCTCTC
>JAFTWL010000171.1 GCA_017465305.1 Ruminococcus sp.
CTATAAATCTTGAATGGTGAGGTGAGCTATAATGAAAAATCCTTTAAATAAACGAATTTTTAGAGAAATAAGGGGCGATATAGGAAAATACGTAGTAATTTTTTTATTTATGACTGCACTTATAGGAATTGTTTCAGGTTTTCTGATAGCTGATGAAAGTCTTAAGACGGCATATGACCAGAGTTTTGAAAAATATAATGTCGAAGATGGTAACTTTGAACTTGCTGAAGAAGCAGACAGTAATTTTATAAACGATATCGAAAATAATGCTATAAAGCTTTATAATAATTTTTATATTGAAGAAGATACAGATGATTTTGAAAGTACGCTGCGTATTTTTATTGATAGAAAAAATGTAAATCGTGTATGCGTTTTAGATGGAAATACACCGAAATCAGAAAATGAAATTGCTCTTGACAGACTTTATGCGAAAAATAATAATTTGTCTATAGGAAATAAGTTCAATATAGCAGGTAAAACTTTAGAGGTTGTTGGCATTGTAGCTTTGCCTGATTATTCCGCTTTATTCCAGAATAATACAGACTTTATGTTTGACAGCATAAAGTTTGGGGTAGCAATAATGACTGATAAAGGTTTTAGCACGATAGGAGAAAATAATATTCATTATAATTATTCTTGGAAATATAATAATCCTCCTGAAGATTTTAAAAGTGCAGAAGCAAAAGATATGGCTGAAGATTTGATGAAATCTATAGGCGAAAAAACTACTTTAACAAATTTTATTCCAGCTTTTTCATCAAATGCGATAAACTTTGCGGGTGATGATATGGGTGGAGATAGAGTAATGTTTTTAACAATGATGTACATTCTTATTGTGATTATTGCTTTTGTTTTCGCAATCACAACAAGTAATACCATAAGTCGTGAATCAAATGTAATTGGAACGCTAAGGGCATCAGGATATACAAAAGCAGAACTTATAAGACACTATATGGCAGCACCTATTATAGTTCTTTTTATATCTGCGGTTATAGGAAATATTCTTGGTTATACACTCTTTAAGAACGTAATGGCTGATTTATATCTGGGAAGTTATAGTCTTACTTCATATAAAACTTTATGGAATGCTACTGCATTTATTGAAACAACTTTAGTTCCGATTGCAATTATGATGTTGATTAACTTTGTAATGCTTGCAAGAATATTAAGTCTTTCTCCTTTAAAATTTATAAGACGTGATTTAAAAAGGCATCAGAAGAAAAAGGCTTTTAAATTGAATACAAAAATTAATATTATGGTTCGATTCAGACTCAGAGTTATTTTTCAAAACATACCAAACTATATAACTATTTTTGTTGGTATTTTATTCGCAGGTATTGTGCTTGTTTTTGGAACAATGTTTGTACCTCTTCTTGACTATGTAGAAGATGAAACGATTTCTAATATGGTGGCATCTCATCAGTATATTTTGAAAGCACCAGTAGAAACAAATTCAGAAGACGCAGAAAAATATTGTATAGGAAGTTTAAAAACGACTGGTGATGATTTTACTGAAAATATATCAGTTTATGGAATATCAGATAACAGCAAATATATTGATATTGATTTAAGTGAAGGAGAAATATATATTTCAAGTGCATATTCTGATAAATATGGTTTAAATAAAGGTGACGATTTAACACTTAAAGAGGAATTTGGTGATAAAGAATACAATATAACTGTTGATGGGGTTTATGATAATCCTACAACACTTTCAATATTTGTGAGCAGGGAAAAATTTAATGCTTTATTTGATAAAAATCAAGATTACTATAGTGGGTATTTATCAAATGAAGGCATAGATGATATTGATGATAGTTTGATTTCAGCTGAAATAACTGAGGATGATTATACCAAGTCTTCAAGACAACTCAAACAATCTATGGGGAATATGATGAGTGTATTCTGGATACTTGGCGTTGCAGTATTTATGCTTGTTATTTATTTGTTAGCCAAAATTATAATTGAAAAGAATGCACAATCAATCTCTATGGTAAAAATTTTAGGATATAACAAAATAGAGATAAATAAGATATATATTTTAACTACAACTATAGTAACTATTATTTCATTGATTGTTGTATTGCCTATTATTAATGTTATGTTAAACTTTATATGGCATATTATGATGACAGGATTTACTGGATGGATTCCATGTGTTATTCAATGGAATGTATATTTAAAAGTTGTTGTTATAGGAATTATAACATATTTATTTGTTGCATTATTGCTTATGAGGCAGATAAGTAAAGTTCCAATGGGAGAAGCTTTGAAAAACGTAGAATAATTAAAGTGTGTATTATAATTAAAAAATATCATAATAGAGAAAAATATTTTATATTTTGTATTGTAATTTTACTTAAATTATGATATATTAATTATAGTATATTATAAATTCTTAAAGGAGAAGATAAAAATGCTTGAAGTTGGAATGAAAGCACCTGATTTTACATTAAATGATAAAGATGAAAATGAAATTTCTCTTTCAGATTTTTTAGGACAAAAAATTGTACTTTATTTTTATCCAAAGGATAATACGTCTGGCTGTACTCGTCAGGCATGTGCTTTTGCATCTGTTTATAATGAATTTAAAGAAAAAAATATCGTAGTTATTGGTGTTAGCAAAGATAGTGTGGCTTCTCATCAAAGATTTGCAACAAAATATAGTTTGCCATTTATATTGCTTTCAGATACTGAACTCAGTGTAATACAAGCTTATGATGTATGGAAAGAAAAAAAGATGTATGGAAAAGTGAGTATGGGAGTTGTGCGTACTACTTACATAATTGATGAAAATGGTTTAATTGAAAAAGTTATGCCAAAGGTGAAACCAGATACTAATGCAGAAGAAATTTTAGAATATTTAAAAGAAAAAAATTAAAATCTTTAATTTCTGATTAAATGGAAAAATCAAATAGTTACTTTATATTATAAGATTTATAAAATAGTAAAAGGGAAGCAGTATTTTTATTGTTTCCCTTTTTGTTATCAGTTTAAGAATAGTCGTGTAATATCATATTTAGTTATTATATATAAATATAAAAATTTCTTTTGTGCATAATATAGAAAATAAGTAAAATCTCTTGACTTAGAGTTAACTCTAACTATTATAATAATACTTGATAAGTGAGGTGAGAGTTATGACCATCAAAGAAGTTAGTAATAAGTATGACATTACTCAGGATACTCTTAGATATTATGAGCGAGTAGGTATGATACCAACTGTAACTCGTACATCTGGAGGTATTAGAGATTATCAGGAAGCAGATTTACAATGGGTAGAACTTGCAATTTGCATGAGAAGTGCGGGAATTCCTGTAGAAGCAATGATTGAGTATGTAAAACTCACTCAGGATGGAGAGTCAACAATTCCAGCAAGGCTACAACTTCTAGTAGAGCAAAAAGAAAATTTATTAGAGCAAAGAGAAAAAATAGATAAAATGCTTGAGCGTTTGAGTTATAAAATTAAACGATATGAAGTTGCAGTAGAAACTGGAAAGCTCACATGGGATTAAAAATAATATTTATATAATATTTATATTAGGAGGAGATTAAAATGGTAAAGCAAACAGCAGGAAGAAATAGCTTAGGAGAATTTGCTCCAAAATTTGCTGAATTAAATGATGATGTATTATTCGGTGAAGTGTGGTCAAGAGAGGACAAGCTTTCTCTGAAAATGAGGTCAATAATCACAATTACATCATTAATCAGTAAAGGCATTGTAGATAGTTCTCTTAAATATCATCTTTCTACAGCAAAACAAAATGGTGTAACTAAAACAGAAATGGCTGAAATTTTGACTCATATTGCATTTTATGCAGGTTGGCCAAATGCGTGGGCAGCTTTTAATCTTGCAAAAGAAATTTATGCAGATGAATGCAATGAAGAAAGCCATGGCGGATTTTTTGGGCAGGGTAAACCAAATACAGCATTTGCACAATATTTCACTGGTAATAGCTATCTTAATCCTTTGACTGATGCAAGTAAAACTGTATTTATAGCAAATGTAACATTTGAGCCAGGATGTCGTAATAACTGGCATATTCATCATGCTTCAAAAGGTGGTGGGCAACTGCTTATCTGTGTAGATGGTGAAGGATGGTATCAGGAAGAGGGGAAACCTGCGCAAGGGCTAAAACCTGGCGATGTAGTAACGATACCAGCAGGAGTAAAACATTGGCATGGCGCTAAATCTAAATGTTGGTTTAGTCATCTTGCTGTTGAGTGTCCAGGAGAAAATACTTCTAATAAATGGTTAGAACCTGTAACAGATGAAGTTTATAATAATTTAGATAAAAACTAATTTGATTTAAAATAAAAGATTTGATAATAGCTTGAGAGGTGACTTTGTATGAAAAAAATGTTTTCTGTTTTAATTGCTGCAATTACTATATTTTGTTCTGTATTTGTAGCATCAAATATAAATAATATTACTGCGGATGAGTCATATGCAACAACTTATTCTGTTCAAGATATGGTAAACTTGCAAAAATTTATTTTATCAGAGTTAAAAGGCGAAGATATTTTAGATAAAAAATATGATTTAAACAATGATGGAACTTGTAATATATTTGATATATGTTTGATGAAATGGAGATTGCTCAATAATCAAAATATTGAAAATAATGATGAAGTTGATTATTTAGTCGCTTATTTTTCACGCACTGGAAATACTGAGAAGATAGCGAATCATATTGTCAATATTACTAATGCTGATAAATATGAAATTGAAGCAAAAATTTCATATACAGATGAAGATATTCAATATACAAATTCTTCTTGTAGAGCAAATCAGGAACAAAATGATAAAACAGTTCGCCCTGAAATTGCACAATCAATTGAAAATATTGATACTTATGAAGTAATTTTTTTAGGCTATCCTATTTGGTGGGGAGAAGAACCACGTATTATTGACACATTTCTTGAAAGTTATGATTTTTCAGATAAAATTATTGTTCCATTCTGTACATCAGGAAGTAGCAGTATAAAAACAAGCGAAAATAATATTAAGAATCTTGGTATTTCTATTGATACTCAAATGAGTGGAAGACGTTTTTCATCAAATGCTACAGAAAGCGAAGTTGCAAGCTGGATTGAAACATTAGATTTACCTACTAATAAAGAAGAAACAGAAGCTAAATTGAATATTAAAATTGGTGAAAATCTTCTTACAGCGACTTTAGAAGATAATTCTTCAGCTAAAGCACTAATAGAACTTCTGGATTTTGAACCATTAACTATTACACTTAATGATTATGCAAACTTTGAAAAAGTAGGCACACTTCTGGAAAATCTGCCAAGAAATGATGAACAACTTGATACTGATTTTGGTGATATTATTCTTTATCAGGGCAATAAATTTGTTATATATTATGATAAAAATTCATGGTCATTTACAAAGCTTGGACATATAGATAATATTACAAAAGAAGAATTGAAAAATATTTTAGGTGATGATAGTGTTGAAGTAACACTTTCAATCTTAAAATAAAATATTAAAATTTATAATTTTTAGGAGGACAAAAATTATGTCTAAAAAGTTAGTAGCGTATTTTTCAGCAAGTGGTGTAACTGCTAATGCAGCAAAAATTTTATCAGATGTAGCAAATGCAGATTTGTTTGAGATTAAACCAAAAGTTCCATATACAAATGACGACCTTAATTGGATGAATAAAAAAAGTCGTAGCAGTATTGAAATGAGCGATAAAGCTTCAAGACCTGAAATTGCAGAGAAATGCAGTAATATGGATGATTATGATGTAGTATTTGTTGGATTTCCAATCTGGTGGTATATAGCTCCAACTATAATCAATACCTTTTTAGAAAGCTATGATTTTTCTGGAAAGAAAATTATTTTATTTGCGACATCTGGAGGCAGTGGATTTGGAAAAACAGTTGATAATTTAAAAAACAGCGTATCAGATTCTACAATAATTCAGGAAGGCAAATTACTTAATGGTATATTAAATGCAGATGAATTAAAGAATTGGCTTGATAAATTAAATTAAGTTTTTGGAGGAATATAATTATGACTAATTCAGCAGTATTAACAAAAACAAAGCTTTCTATTAAAAAACAAACATTAGCAGCATTACTTGCAATTGTTGCAGCAGTTGCTGTACCACAGATTTTTCATGTTATAGGACGTATATCTGGCTTAGGTACAGCACTCGGTGAAACATTTTTACCAATGCATTTACCAATTTTAATTGTAGGATTGATTGCTGGGCCTTATGCTGGAGCTATAGCTGGTTTATTTGGACCTCTTGTAAGCTTTGCATTGACTGGTATGCCAGGGTCAATGATGCTTCCGTTCATGATGATTGAACTTTGTTCATATGGCTTGTTCAGTGGTTTACTTTGTAATGTAAAGATTCCATGTATTTTAAAAGTTTTGATATCACAAGTTGGCGGACGTTTAGTTCGTGCAGTTGCAATTTTAATTTCAGTGTATGCTTTGGGTAATGATAATCTTTCTGTTGCAGTTATATGGAATAGCATACTTACTGGCCTTTTTGGAATTGTTCTTCAGTTATCATTGATTCCTTTGATTATGTATTGTATAAATAATACAAATATCAAAAACACAAAATAATTTATAAAGGAGAAAGTTATGTCATATCTTGGTGAAGAAATTAAAAAGCTTGGATTTGGAATGATGCGTCTGCCTCAAAAAGATGGTATAATTGATATTGAACAAACCAAAATTATGGTTGATATGTTTATGGAAGCCGGATTTACATATTTTGATACTGCATGGGCTTATAATGGTAGTGAAGATGCAGTAAGGCAGGCACTTGTTGAACGTTATCCAAGAGAAAGTTACCAGCTTGCAACTAAAAATGCAGCATGGATTAACTGTAAAACAAAAGAAGAAGCACAGGAACAGCTTGAAGTTTCTTTGAAGCAGACAGGTGCAGGATATTTTGATTATTATTTGTTACATAACCTTGGCGAGACCAGAACGCAGTATTTTGATAAATTTGATATGTGGAGCTGGATTCAGGAGAAGAAAAAAGAGGGAGTTATACGCCATGCAGGATTTTCTTTTCATTCTACTCCTGAGGAACTGGAGAACATTTTAACAGCTCATCCAGAAATGGAATTTGTACAGTTGCAAATCAATTATGCTGATTGGGAAAGCACATCAATTTACTCCAGAGAATGTTATGAAATTGCAAGAAAGCATAATAAACCTGTTATTATTATGGAGCCTGTTAAGGGTGGAATGCTTGCAACACCACCACAGTCAGTTATAGATATTCTTAAAAAATCAGAGCCAGAAATGTCACCAGCATCATGGGCGATTCGATTTGCAGCAGATTTAGATGGTGTTATTACTGTACTTTCAGGTATGAGTAATATAGAGCAGGTACAGGATAATATTTCTTATATGAAAGATTTCAGCAGACTTAGTGAAAATGAGAGAAATACAATCGCTCTTGCACAGGAAGCATTAAATAGAATACCATTGATTCCATGCACTACTTGTAATTATTGTTCAAAAGTCTGTCCTATGGATATTGGTGTATCTGGTTCATTTACAGCTATGAATTATTTCACACTTTATGGAAGTAAAGATATTGCGTTAAATCAGGAAGGCTGGCTTGTCGGTGGGCATGGAAAGAAGCGTGCAAGTGAGTGCATTAAATGTGGAAAATGCGAAGAAGTCTGTCCTCAGCATATAAAAATTCGTGAAGAGCTGGAGAAAATAAATAATGTACTCCTTAAATAATGATTTAATCAATGCTAAAAAAATATTTGAAACTGGGAAGTATACTTGTGTTATCTGTAAGGATGATGTTATCATGACCAGTATTTGCAAAGGCGTAAAACCTCTTGTAGAGTGGCTTGAAAGTGGGACAAATTTCAAAGATTTTTCAGCAATAGATAAAATTATAGGAAAGGCTGCGGCTCATTTGTATATACTTATGAGAGTAGATTCTGTTCATGCTTCTGTTATGAGTAAAGGAGCTTTTGAATTATTATCTGAAAATAATATTAAAGCAAGTTATGATACATTAATAGATGTTATCATCAATCGAAAAGGTGATGATATTTGTCCAATGGAAAAGGCAGTAGCAGGAATCAATGATTCTATTGTAGCTTTTTCTAAGATTAAAGAAACGATTTCAATATTGCAGAAAATTCATTAGATATTATTATAAGAAGTAAAAAAATTATATTGACATTTGGTATTAACTATGATATAATTATACTATAAAATAAAATTTAATAAGTAGTTTTTCATTATAATAAAGCTTTTTTTAACGCCGGATTTCATACTGTTACGTTCTGGGAGTATGAAAATTCGGCGTTTTATTTTTATATAATAATATACTTTTGGAAATGGAGCGAAAATGGAGTTATTTACAAAAATTTTAAGGTCACAGATATCAATAGTAAATAAATTAGCTGACGTATGTTCTATTGAAAAGTCACGTATTTTTCAGAATAAAATAGGTAGCTTTATGGCACATGAATATCAGTCAGATGTAACATATCATTCAATAGAATCAGTAGATTTTCAAGCTGAATATATTATTCCCAAGAAATTGAATAATAATGGAATAATTTTATATCTTCATGGTGGAGGATATATTTCAGGTGGAATACAATATGCAAGAGGATTTGGAACAAGTCTTGCTGCACAAAATAATATTAAGGTATGTTCTGTTGCTTATCGTTTAGCTCCGGAGTATGAATTTCCAGCAGCACTTGAAGATGCAGTCAGTGCATATTGTTATCTTATTGATAATGGATATTCTTCTGAAAATATTGTTTTATGTGGGGAATCAGCAGGTGGTGGATTAGTGTTTGCTCTTACGCTTAAACTAAAAGAAAAACATATACCAATGCCGTGTGGTATTATTGCCGTTTCTCCGTGGTGTGATTTGAGTATGTCAGGAATTTCTTATGAAACAAATTATGAAAAAGACCCTTCAATAACAAAAAAAAGACTTGACTTTTATGCTCAATGTTATACAAAGCAAATAAATTCACCATTTGTATCTCCTGTTCTTGGGGATTTAACTGGATTTCCACCATCCTTAATATTTGTTGGTGGTGATGAAATTATGTTAAGTGATTCAATTTGTATTAATGAAAAATTGTGCAAATCAGGATGCAAGTCATATCTTCATATTGCACCGGATATGTGGCATATATACCTTCTTTATGGGATTAAGGAAGCAAAAATGATATGAAAAAGATACCTGTATTTTTAAAGGAGGTATTAAATGTCTGAGAATAAACGAATGTGGTTGCGTTTAGATAATGCAGCGAAATTATATCCTGCTGTTCAGACAAAGAACTGGAGTAATGTATTTCGTTTGTCTGTAACATTAAATGAGAAAATAGATGTTGTTATTTTGCAGTCAGCATTAAATCATACAATAAAGCGTTTTCCCTCTATTGCTATGAAATTGTGCAAAGGATTTTTTTGGTACTACTTAGAAGAGATAACAACAGCACCAGATGTTATACCAGAATATTCATATCCATGTAGTAAAATGACAAGAAAAGATATTAAAGTTTGTGCATTCAGAGTTTTATATTATGAAAATAGAATTGCAACAGAGTTTTTTCATTCTTTAACTGATGGAAATGGTGGAATGATATTTTTAAAAACTCTTAAAGCAGAGTATATTTTTCAAAAAAATAAAGTGAAGATTCCTTTTAATTCAGGAGTTTTAAATCGTGATGAAATTCCAGATATAAAAGAATTAGAGGATAGTTTTTTAAAATATGATGGGACAGCTTCTGAATCAAGAAGAGAAGCTACAGCTTATAAAATCCGTGGAACAAAAGAAGAAAATTTTTTTCACAATTTAACTATTGGTATTATAAATTTAAATGATGTATTATCTGTTGCAAAAAAGTATAATGTAAGTTTGACAGCATTTCTTGTATCAGTTATGATTTATTCGATAATGCAAATACAGAACGCTGAAAATCCAAATAAGAAAAAACAAAAACCAGTTAAAGTTCTGATACCAGTAAATTTAAGAAAATATTTTGATAGCAATTCTCTATAAGATGAAATTACAGCTTACTGAAAAGCAGATGCGTGCAAAAATAACTGCAAATGTCAAAGCTGAGAGAAATAAATTTCTTAAAATTATGCCATTGTTTCTGAAAGATATAGGCATGAGGATAGCATTTTCATTAGTTGGAGAAAAAAAATCTTGTATTACAATGTCTAATCTGGGTATTATAACAGTTCCTGAGCAGATGAAATCATTTATAGAACGATTTGATTTTACTTTAGGTGTTCAGTCAACTTGTTCTAATAATTGTGGTATATTATCTTATAAGGATAAATTATATATTAACATGATTAGAAATATTAAAGAATCAGAGTTAGAACGTTTGTTCTTTACCAATTTAGTTAAACAAGGAATTTCAGTTACAATAGAAAGTAATCAGAAAGGATAGATAATAATGGCATATTGTATAAAATGTGGAGTAGAACTTAAAGATAGTGAAAAAAAATGTCCTTTATGTCAGACTGTTGTATATCATCCTGAAGTAAAACAATTGATGGATGTTAAACCGCCTTTTCCAAAAGAAGTTGAGATTTATCATCAGAAAATGAAAAATAAATTCAAGATATTTATAGCTACAATTATTATTTTTCTTTCTGCTTTTTTAACTATGATTTGTGATTATAGTATAAACTCAAGAATTATATGGTCAAATATAGTTTTAAGTTCGATTTGTTTAATATATTGTTTTATTTTTATTCCTATGATTATACATAAAAAAAATGTGTTTTTATATTTAATCATTGATTTTATATTATTACTGTTATTTCAGTGGTATATTGCATATACGACAGGAGGAACATGGTTTACAGGTTTTTCATTACCTGTAACATCTTCGGTTATGTTTATAGTAACTATAGTAATTTTAATCAGACGATATACAAAAGTATCATATTTATTGATTTTTGCTGTTATATTTATTTTTTCTGGGTTAGATTGTGTTTTAATAGAATTTTTAATCAATAAA
>JAFTWL010000172.1 GCA_017465305.1 Ruminococcus sp.
CATGTTTTATTGAAATAATAAATGGCATAGCATATATTATAGCATTTTTAGGTAAAATTGTTGTAAGCCAGAAAAACGGACTTCCAAGAAGATAAAACGAATAAGAACCAATAAAATTAGAACCAAGGTCAGTATACCAGTTCCATCCAAAGCTTCCACTTCGTACAGCATCATTTGCAAGAGAGTAAAAGGGTATTTGCTGAGAATTATAATCTCCATAATATAAAAAATATCCCTTTTCAAAAATCATAATTGGTATCAGTACTACCATCAAAGAACAAAAACCTAATAAGAAAGATAATAGATAATTGGACTTCCAGCAGTTTTTTAGGGGAATGGCATTATTTTTAATAGCCATAAATAATAACCTCCGAGTTTAATAACAATTTAAAAAGTTTAATTGTACTGATAAAAACAATACAATATAATGCAATTAGCTTTTAGGAAACTTCTGAAACTTATTGCATATAATATAAGTAGCAATTAGTCCAAAGGTACTGTATTAGTTATAATTCCATTAGGAGTTATGTCAATCCAGCCATATGACCTGCCTTTTTCATCACGTGGCAGGGCAGCACTTCCAGGGTTCATAACATATATGCCATTTTGATAAGTCTGTTGTTGAACATGTGTATGACCATACAGTACAATATCACATTCTTTTCTTTTGGCAGTATCAAGCAATACATCAAGAGAATATTTTACACTATAGCGATGCCCATGTGTTGCAAAGATACGATGTCCTGCAATAGGAATAATTTTATACAAAGGATATGTATCATTATAATCGCAGTTTCCTTTTACGTAATGATATTTATCAAGTTCATTTTTATCAGTAATAGAACTGCACATTTTATCCCATTCGTATTCGCCGTCGCCAAGATGAATAAATGCATCAGCATTTTTGTTATTTTCTATAATTTGATTTAGTGAGTGAATGCTTCCGTGTGTGTCTGAAATTACAATAACTCTCATAAATAAAAGACCTCTTTCTTTAAAGTAAATTATAATTGTTCTGTATTTATGATAATAAGAACATATGAAGTATGAGTATATCACTTATCAATATTATATCATAAACAAATTGGTAATACAATATATTTTTGAAAGGAATTGATTTTTATATGGAGAAACCTAATATGAATTCAGCACAGCTCAATAATTTATTAAATACTGTAAGTAAAAAGCTTGGAGTTTCACCGGCTCAGCTTAAGCAGGATTTAGAATCAGGAAAACTTGAAAGTGCGATGAAAGGCATGAAAAAAGATGATGCGGCAAAAATGCAACAAGTTATAAATAATCCAAAGATGATGGAAAAACTTATAAATGCACCTCAGGCTAAAGCATTATATGAAAAGCTTATGGGTGGAAAAAATTAATAGAAATGAGGCGAAAGGCAAATGGATGACCTGTTTGGGAGTATGCAAAAGATACTTTCTGACCCTGAAAGTATGCAGCAATTACAGGAGCTTGCCCAGCTTTTAAAAGAAGATGATGATGGTAGTAATAATAATGATAGCAATATAAGTGCTAACAATAACAATGCGTCACAGCAATCTTCTGATAGCGACACAATTGAAGAATCTTCTGCAAAAGATGCTGGAGGTTTAGGATTAGATATAGGCTCACTTATGAAAGTATCACAGCTTATGGGAAGCTCAGAAAGAAATGATGATACTGCTTTATTATTGGCATTGAAACCACATTTAAAAGCTGAAAGACAGAAAAAAGTAGATAAAGCTATAAAGCTGATGAAGATGTTATCAATATGGAGTTTACTTAAAGAGAGTGGAATGCTTAAAGATTTTACATTATGATATATATGATATTTTTTAAATTTGTATGAGAGGAGACGTTGTGTAATGTCAGAATATACAAGAAAGGATACAGAAGCATTAAAACGTGATGCAGCACAGCGTTCTCAGCAGATGTATAAAAATATGTCTATGCATACAAGGCAACGTAATAACAACATAAATAATAATAGCAATAATAAACCTGTTTATACATTTCTTCCATTCAGAGAAGAATTATCACCAGCCGTATCTTATAAAAATGAAAATATAAATTTTGCAGGAGAGAAAGGGAAATCGGGAGCATTTCCGTTTTCTCTTTCAAATGGTCTTAAAATATCAGAGCTTTTTAATAATATGGATAGCGATAAAATAATAATTCTTGCCCTGCTTGTAATGCTTTATAAAGATGGCGGAGATAATAAAAGGCTTATGATGGCTTTGGCATATTTGCTTACATGATATATAAATAATAAAAGAAAGGATATTATATGGAAACAATTACATTCTGGGCAGTGTGGATAGCATTAGGCGGTGCAATGTTTTTATATTATTTTCGAAGGACACATAAAATTTTATCTGTTTTATGTGGAGTTTTAAGTGGCTGGGCAGCACTTGCTATAGTGCATTATCTGGGGAATATAATAGGCTTTGCACCCGAATTTAATGCCTTTAACTTAATGCAGTCAGCTATATTAGGTGTACCAGGGGTAATTTTAATGATGGTAATGCATTTTATATTATAAAATATTTTTTACTTAACTTTTATAAAATTCAGTTTATATTTTCCTTTAAAATATCATTATAATTTCCTAATATAACATTTTCCATTTTAAATGGACGTGTTATAATAGATAAAGATGAAATCATGCTATTTTTAGGGATATTACTTTCTCTTAAAAATATAATATAACTTCTATAAAAAATCCATAAAATAAAAATTCCTGTAGATGGCTATACCCTCTACAGGAATTTTTATAGTATAAGTAATTTTTAAATTCAGTACAATAAAAATTACTTGATTTCGATAGTAGCACCAGCTTCTTCGAGCTTAGCCTTGATAGCTTCAGCGTCAGCCTTAGAGATGCCTTCCTTAACTGTTGTAGGAGCAGATTCAACAACTGCCTTAGCTTCCTTAAGACCAAGACCGAGAACGTCCTTAGCAGCCTTGATAACAGCCATCTTAGCGTCACCAAATGATGCGAGAACAACGTCAAATTCAGTCTTTTCTTCAACAGCAGCAGCACCGCCAGCAGCTGGAGCAGCAGCAACAACAGCTGATACGCCAAATTCTTCCTGAATTGCTTCTACGAGTTCAGCCAGTTCTAAAACGGACATAGTTTTGATTTCTTCAATGAAATTTAAAATCTTTTCAGATGCCATGATAAATAATCTCCTTTTATTAGATTTTATTGTTGTAATATTTCTCAATAGGAAATGTCGGGAATAATAAAAAATACCGACAAAAAATTAAGCAGCAGTTTCCTCGGACTTGCTGTCTGCAAGAGCCTGCAATGTAGCAGCCAGCTTCTGGATTGGACCCTGGAGAGAGCCAACGAGCTGAGCAAGGAGAACTTCCTTGGAAGGAATCTTAGAAAGAGCCATAACACCAGCTGTGTCATAAGCAGTACCTTCTACGTAACCTGCCTTAAGATTGAATGTTTCTTTTGATTCAGCGAATTTACCCAGAATTCTTGCTGGAGCAGTCTGGTCGCTTGTAGACATTGCAACAGCAGTTGTACCGTGCAGAACGTCATCAAAAGCATCAATACCCATATTTTTGAATGCAAAACGGAGCATAGAGTTCTTTTCTACAGTGTACTGAACACCAGCTTCACGCAGTTCTTTTCTCAGCTTAGTATCTTCTTCAACAGTAATGCCCTTGTAGTCAACTAATACAAAAGAAACACAGCTCTGTAATGTTTCAGTAAGAGCAGCAACCTTAGCCTTTTTGCTTTCTAAAATCTTTTCACTTGCCATGTGATTTCACCTCCGATACTGTGTTATCGCATCAAAGGAATGTAACAAAAATAAAAACGCTCATTTCTACAAGGAAAGAGCGTAAAATTCATAAGAAGTTACACATTCCTCGGCTGGATTTACGGCATAAGCCACCAGCTGTCTTTAGAATACGATATTGTATTTTTACAACTATTGTAGTATATCACACTTTTTTAGGTTTGTCAAGTGTTTTTTCAAAAAAATTTTGACGAATACCAAAGATAGCACAACAAAGTGTTATTAGTGTACAAAGAACAGGAGCAATCACTAAAAGTATATTTACATTATCATTATAATATTTAAGCATATGTATAGAATATCGTAGTGAAATAAATAAAAAAGGGAATATAGTGAATATATGCTGAAACAGCATTAAAATTCGATAAGCTTTAGAATCTTTTTTTCTGGTGAAAATAAATCTTCCTATAATCGCTAAGATAAGAACTATAAAAGCTTCTATGAATGGAAGAATTGCTAAAAAGATATATGAAACAAAAAACGCTAAACTATCAATAGATGTTATGTAAAACATTATAACAAGAGCTATTGCCTGTAAAATACAATAACCCATTATAAAAATAGAAGCAAATAAATTTTGATTTGCAATTTTATTGTTTATGGGCTTAGAAAATGTAAACATATATATTACCTCTTTCAGATTATTTATTAATTTTCAATAAAAATAATTGTTGTATTATTGTATATTATACTTTTTTGGTTTGTTAAGTACTTTTTCAAAAAAAGTTTGATGAATATTAAAAATAGCAATACATAATGATATTAATGCACAGGAAACGGGAAAAATTTCTAAAATTAGTTCTTTTTCAGAAAAATTTTTAAATACAAATATAGAAAGAAGTATTGAAGTAAATGAAAAAGGAAATATTGTAAATATATGTTGAAACATCATTAAAATTCGATAAGCTTTAGAATTATTTTTATTATTAAATATAACTCTTCCTATTATTGATAGTATTAGTATTACAAGAGCCTCCAAAAGTGGAGCAAAAGTTAAAATAATATAGATAAATAAAATTATTGTTTTTTCTATAGAATATTCATTTAAATTAAAAATTATTTTACAAAGTAATATAAATAATATAAGCGATTGTAAAATGCAATAGCTCATAATGAAAATAGCAGAAAAGAGATTCTGATTTGCAATTTTATTATTTATTGGTTTAGAAAATGTAAACATATATAATACCTCATATTTTAACAATAAAAATTATAGTAAAAAAGACTCTCATTTTAATTTGATGAGAGTCTTAAATACTTTATTTGTATGAAATTAAATCAAACACCATACTTATTAGTAGCAACCTTTACGCCTACACCCATAGTAGAAGTTACTGTGCAGGACTTGAGGTAAGTACCCTTAGCAGCAGATGGCTTAGCCTTTACGATTGCTTCCATAAGAACTTCAAAGTTCTGAACGAGCTTATCTGTACCGAAAGAAGCCTTACCGATTGGGCAGTGAATGATATTAGTCTTATCAAGACGATATTCAATTTTACCAGCCTTAGCTTCTGTAACAGCCTTTGCAACATCTGGAGAAACAGTGCCTGCTTTTGGGTTTGGCATCAAGCCACGTGGACCAAGGATTTTACCAAGACGACCAACAAGACCCATCATATCAGGAGAAGCGATTACAACATCGAAATCCATCCAGTTTTCCTTTGTAATCTTTTCTACTAAATCCTGACCGCCTACATAGTCAGCACCAGCTGCCTTTGCTGCTTCGTATTTATCTTCTTTACAGAATACACATACACGAACTGTCTTACCTGTACCGTTTGGCAGAACAACTGCACCACGAACCTGCTGGTCAGCATGTCTTGAGTCAACACCCAGACGGATATGTGCTTCTACAGTTTCATCAAATTTTGCCTTTGCATTTTGGCAAACCAAGCCGAGAGCTTCTTCAGAAGCATACTGCTTAGTAGTATCTACAGCCTTTAAGCTGTCAATATATTTCTTTCCATGTTTCATTTATTATATTCCTCCTGGTTTAGTGGTAATAGCGGAATGTTCCTCCCACCATCGAGAAGTCAGAGCCGCATATTTTTTACAATTTATATGCTGACACTCCGCTTTCCATTTTCAGCATTAGTCAACTACAACAATTCCCATAGAACGAGCAGTACCAGCAATCATGCTCATAGCTGCTTCAAGAGAACCTGCATTCAGGTCAGGCATCTTCTGTTCAGCGATAGCCTTAACCTGTTCCTTTGTAATGTTAGCAACCTTTGTCTTGTTAGGTACGCCGGAACCGCTCTCAATACCGCAAGCCTTCTTAATCAGTACAGCTGCTGGTGGTGTTTTTGTTACAAATGTGAAAGAACGGTCTGCATAAACAGTGATAACAACAGGGATAATCATACCAATGTCGTTCTTTGTTCTTTCATTGAATTCCTTTGTGAATGCCATAATATTGACACCATGCTGACCCAGTGCAGGACCAACTGGTGGTGCAGGTGTAGCTTTACCTGCTGGAATCTGAAGCTTAATATAACCAGTAACTTTTTGTGCCATAATGCACACCTCCATATTGTGGTAAATGGCGGGAGCGCAGTCTGCATTCCCTCCCACCGGAATCAGAGATTCCGCATTTGAATTTACATTTAATCATCCAGCTTTGCAACCTGATTTAAAGCCACTGAAGCTGGAGTTTCACGACCGAACATAGAAACTATAACATCTACAATTCCGTCTTCAAGATTGATATTTTGTACAACGCCTGTAAAACCGTCCATAGCTGTACCAGTAATAACAACTGTATCACCTACAGCATAGTTGACTTCAGTTGAAGTTCCGACATCAACGCCAAGAGCAGCAACTTCTGCCTCTGTAAGTGGTGTTGGTTCTGAAGCAGGGCCAACAAATCCTGTTACACCACGGATGTTTTTTACTACGTGCCAGGTATCATCAGTATAAATCATCTTTAACAGCACATAGCTTGGAAATATTTTGCGTTCCACTTCTTTAACTTTGCCGTCAGTGATTTCTTTTACTTTTTCGGTAGGCACTTTGACTTCAAGGATGAGTTCATGAAGCTTTCTGTTTTCTACTACCTTTTCAATATCTTGTGCTACTTTATTTTCATAGCCTGAATAGGTGTGAATTACATACCATTTTGCTGCTTCTGACATATTATATAACTCCTCCCTTTATCGTCATTGGCGGTAAAAATTGCACATTACTTTGAAAGACCCATTAAGAATTCCATAAGTTTAAGGAAACCAAAATCAAGGAGACCGACAAATATGCTGCCGATTACAACAACACATAAAACTACAAGAGTATTTTTAAATACACTTTTTTTGTCAGGCCATGTAACCTTTTTGAATTCTTTTCTCAGGTCTTTAAACCAGTTTGCAATTCTCTTAAAAATGCTTTGTTTATCCTTATCGGATTTTTTGGATTTGGACTTTTTGGAGTCTGAATCAGCTTTTGATTTTGCCTTTTTTTCAGCCTTGCTTTCGCTTGTAGGCTGTGCTGCTTTTTTTTCGATGTCAGCCATTACGGTTCAAGACCTCCAATCATCACTTAGTTTCTTTGTGCAACGTATGTTTGCGGCAGAACTTGCAATGTTTATTCATTTCAATACGTTCTGGGTTATTACGCTTGTTCTTTTTTGTTACATAGTTGCGACGCTTGCATTCAGTACAAGCCAAAGTTACCTTTACTCTCATTTATCGGCACCTCCTGCTCAATTACTTCTCCTGATTTTATACCATCAGGATTTGGGTATTTGCCTCCCTCTGCTACAATGTTATTAAAGCGATACCATTGAAAAAGCCGGAGCTTATCATCATTGTTATGCTTATGCCGTATAAAAAACAAAATAAATGGCACAAAAATAAACCCCTGTAGAGAGGTGATTTATATTATATCATACTTATAAAAAAAAGTCAAGCCCTTTGAAAAAAATTTTGTTATAAATAGTTGTTATATGTTTTTCTGAAAAAAGTCTTGCAGAAAAGCTTAATTTGTGATACAATAAGATAAGTATAATAATTCTTCTGTCATAATAATTTGAATATGATAATATAAAAAATATGGCGGGAAAATCATTTAATTACTGTTACTGTAAAGGAGAATTAGAATATGGCAAAAATCAGAGTCGCCGTTTTATTTGGTGGTGTTTCAAGCGAACATGATGTTTCTCTTATGTCCGCAACAAATGTAATTAACAGTATTCCGAAAGATAAATATGAAGTTATCTGCATAGGTATTACCAAAAAAGGAAGATGGCTTTATTATCCTGGAGATGTTTCTGAAATTGCTTCTGGAACATGGGAGTTTAATCCTGACTGTTCAGCTGCTATTATTTCGCCTGACCCGATACACAAAGGAATTATTACAATTGAAAATAATGAGACATTTATTAAAAAAGTTGATGTAGTTTTTCCTGTGCTTCATGGCAGAAATGGTGAAGATGGCAGATTACAAGGACTTTTAGAGATGGCGAAATTGCCATATGTCGGATGTGGAACATTAAGCAGTGCTGCTTGTATGGATAAATGTATTACACATACTATTCTTGATTATAATGGCATAAGAACAGCAAAATGGACTTCTATAAGACAAAAAGATATGGGTAAACTTGACCAGCAGTGTGAGGCAATAGCTGAAACGCTTGGATTTCCTGTTTTCGTGAAACCAGCGAATGCAGGTTCTTCAGTAGGTGTTAATAAAGCTAAAAATATTGATGAGTTAAAAGATGCGATTCAGATAGCATTTTCTCATGACTGTAAAGTTGTAATTGAAGAGTTTATAGTTGGAAAAGAACTTGAAGTAGCTGTTTTCGGATATGATGCACCATTTGCGTCATATGTAGGAGAAATCAGTCCGGCAGCAGAGTTCTATGATTATGAGGATAAATATATAACAGGAACATCTCAGTTATTTATTCCTGCGAGAATTTCAGATGCTTCATCAGCAGCAATACGTGAAACAGCAATACGTGCATATAATGCATTATGTTGTAAAGGCTTGTCAAGAGTTGACTTTTTCCTTACAGATAATGATGAGATTATTTTGAATGAAATAAATACTTTGCCTGGATTCACAAATATAAGTATGTATCCTAAGCTTATGGAGCATCTTGGCATGAGCCAGAGCTATCTTATAGATAAGCTTATCGAACAGGCAATTGAACATGCAGAAAGACTTTACTGATAATTTCTTATAAAAAGAATTAGCTTACTGCAAAATAATCCGGAAAGGAGCGTTATTGTTACAATAAAGCAATAACGAAATCAATATGAAAAATGATGCAATTGGTGTATTTGATTCAGGAATGGGCGGACTTACAACTGTAAGGGAACTAAATATACTTTTACCGCATGAGAATATTATTTATTTTGGAGATACAGCACGTATTCCTTATGGAAGCAGAAGCAATGCAACTATTCTTCGATATGCAAAAGAAGATGTAGAATTTCTTAGAAAACATCAGATTAAAATGATTATAGCTGCATGTGGTACAGTAAGTTCTGTAGTTGGCGACCAGCCATTTGTAACAGATATGCCTTTTACAGGTGTTGTATATCCGGCAGTGGAAGAGGCTTGTTCTGTTACGAAAACAGGTCGTATAGGTGTACTTGGTACACCAGCGACTATTAAGAGCGGAAGTTATGAAAAAGCAATACACAAATGGAATCCTTCTTATTTTGTTGCATCAAAGGCATGTCCTTTATTTGTACATCTTGTTGAAAACGGATATACTGCGATTGATAACCCTGTAACACGACTTGTAGCAGAAGAATATCTTTTACCGCTTAAAGAACAGGAAATAGATACATTAATTCTTGGATGTACACATTATCCTGTTATTGCTGATTTAATTGCTGATGTAATAGGAAAAGATGTGCGATTGATTTCTCCTGGTGCAGAGGCAGCAAAATATGCAAAGGCATGTCTTGATAATAAAGGATTGTTGTCTGACCGTACTGAGACAGGGAAAAATACCTATTATGTAAGTGACAGTGTTGAGCTTTTCGCTGAAAATGCAAAACATTTTTTACAGACAGATATAACAGGTAATGTATATAGCAGTCATGTATAAGAAAGGCTGAAGTTATGAAAGAACAAGATACTATTAAACTTAGAACAATACAAAGAACAGAAGATGATTCATCAGAATCAGAACTTTTTACGGATGGTAAATATAATAAGAGAGATGATGGAGGATGGGAAATTGTATATGAAGATACAGAAGCAACAGGGTTTGAGGGTTCTGTAACACGTATACAAGTAACTGATGATAATGTGGTTTCAATTATACGTTCAGGTTCATCAAATTCAAACCTTATGCTTGAAGTAGGCAAAAAGCATTTCTGCCTTTATTCGACACCGTTTGGAGATATGACAATGGGCGTACGAACCAGCCTTATTGAAAATAAATTAAATCAGGATGGTGGAAGTCTCCACTTAAAATATACGCTTGACATCAATTCGGCTTATTTGTCCGAAAATGAGGTCATAATGGAAGTTATCAAAAATTAAAATCAAAGAAAAGAGGAATAATATTTTATGGCGAATTGCATAAAAATCGCTTCTGATGCTTTGTATGAAATTTTGTTAGATGGAGTAGGACGTTTAATAGCTGATGGAAAACTTCCGGCAGTTCCGATGCCTGCTTTTAAAATTGAGATACCAGCAGATAAATCGCATGGAGATTTTGCAGCAAATATTGCAATGGTTAGTGCAAAGGCATTCCATATGGCACCACGTCAGATAGCACAGCTTATTTGTGATGAAATTCAGTTAAAGGGAAGCTATTTTGAGCGTGCAGAAATAGCAGGGCCAGGATTTTTAAACTTTTTCCTTCGCAGAAAATGGTTTTCTGATACAGTTAAAAACGTTCTTGATGAAAAAGAAAATTACGGAAGAACAACAACAGGAAGCGGAAAGAGAATACTTGTAGAATTTGTTTCAGCCAATCCTACAGGACCTATGCATGTTGGAAATGCAAGAGGCGGTGCATTAGGTGACAGTTTAGCTGAAATTTTAAACTGGGCAGGATATGACGCAAAGAGAGAATTTTATATAAATGATGCAGGCAATCAGATTGAAAAGTTTGCTACATCTCTTGAAGTCCGTTACTTACAGCATTTTGATTCATCTGTTGAAATGCCAGAAGATGCTTATCATGGAGCAGATATTATAGAACACGCTGAAAACTTTATTGAAGAATATGGCGATAAATATGTTTCATGTGAAGCTAAGGAGAGAAGAGATGCACTTGTTGCATATGCACTTCCTAAAAATATAGCTGGTCTTGAACGTGACTTAAAGAAGTATCGTATAATTTATGATAACTGGTATAGAGAAAGTACTTTGCATAAAAACGGAAGCGTACAAAAAGTAGTAAAAGAACTTACAGACAGAGGCTACACATATGAGCAGGAAGGTGCTGTATGGTTTAAAGCTACAGAATTTGGTGCTGATAAAGATTTTGTTCTTGTACGTGCAAATGGAATACCAACATATATTGTACCAGATATAGCATATCATTATGATAAGCTTATGACAAGAAATTTTGACAGAGCGATTGATATTCTTGGTGCTGACCATCATGGATATGTACCACGTTTAAAAGCAGCTCTTACAGCACTTGGTGCAGATGCACAGCGTCTGGATGTTGTACTGATGCAGATGGTAATGCTTATGCGTGACGGTGAAGTAGTAAAGCTTTCAAAGAGAAGCGGAAAGGCAATCACACTTGTGACATTGCTTGAAGAAATTCCTATTGATGCAGCAAGATTTTTCTTTAATACAAGAGAAGCTAATTCTCACTTTGAATTTGATTTAGATTTGGCTGTTGAAAAATCATCGCAAAATCCCGTTTATTATGTACAGTATGCACACGCAAGAATCTGTAGTCTTTTAAAGAACATGGAAGAAGAAGTAATTATTGATAATGATGATTTGAAATATCTTGATTTGCTTGATAAACCTCAGGAAATAGAACTTATTCGTCATATTGCAGCTTTACCTGTAAAGGTTGATTTGGCAGCAAAGAATTATGACCCTTCAGAAATTACGAAGTATGCAACAGAACTTGCGACACTTTTCCATAAATTTTATGATGCCTGCAGTGTAAAGCATGCAGAAAATGCTGAAGTGCAGAAGGCAAGGTTACTTCTTTGTCGTGCAGCACGTCAGGCACTAAGTAATACGCTTCATATTCTCAAGATTGACTGTCCTGAAAAAATGTAAAATTTTAATTCGAATTACATTTTTAATAAAATATCTTGCTTTTAGAAAACAAAGTTCAATAATTTATCATATTTATTATGTATATAGCAAACAGAAAGTTATGTGAAAACTTGTGTGTGTTTAGTGAAATTTTAAGAAATATTGTGTGTATTCTGAAAAGTTAACAATATATTTATATTTTACGCAAAATGATATGTTACAATTTGTAATACATTAAAGCTTATTATTTTATGTTTATGAAAGTTTTATGTAAGACTTTGAGAATCACTAAGGCAAAGATATAATATAAATAATAATTGTAAAAATATAAAATACAACTAA
>JAFTWL010000173.1 GCA_017465305.1 Ruminococcus sp.
TTCATATTATGGTATTTTGATATGACATCTTCAAATCCGATAGATTTGTATAAATTATATCCCGAATCAGTTGCCTTGAGTTCTACATAATCAAGTTCCATTTTTTCTGAATCGGATATTAATAGTTTAAGTAATTTTCCTGCAACTCCTTTTCTTCTGTATTCAGGTTTTGTATAAACATTCAATACCGTGCCTATCTTACCATTTATAAAGGTTGGATTTGATGGCTTTTCCGCAATATACAAAAAACAACAACTTACAATATCATTGTCAGCTCTGCATACATATACAAATAAATCCTTGTTTAAATGCTTATGGTAATAACCTGGGAGCTTTTCAGAAATTTGTGTTAGTTTGTTTTTAGATATATCTCCATAATCTTCAACTAGGTACTCTATTCTTAATTTGACTAATGAATCTAAATCATCAATATTTGCCTTTTCAAAGAACATAATTTAATTACCTCATAAATTTTGATTTGTATAATTATAGTATATCATACTCAATATTGTTTATATTATTAGAGACTAAGAAGACCTAAAAATATCATAATTTGCTTAAAAAATTAAAATTTAATACTATTTATTATATTCAAGTTCATTCGGTAAATCATTCCATAATTCTGCCCTTGTCTTATTTTTTCTCAATTTTTCTAATATTTTTATATCAGGGTCAGGATATACTATAAAACTATCAGCTTCTCCCATTTTTGGACGTATTATAAACGCAAGCTGTTCCGTTTCTATTGAAAACTGTGCATTCACGCCAATTTTATTTCCTCTTGCATCAAGTCTTATCCATTTGTTATAGTCTTTAATATATACACCATTCAGCCCATGATAAATTAGTATAGGAGCTATTTCATCATCTAAAATTAGCTTTTGATAACAAAAACCTACTGGAATAGACTTGCAACGTAATAAAGCTGCTAACAAGTGAGATTTAGCAAAGCAAATTCCATGCCCAGCCTTTAACACCTCTGAAGCAGTACATGTAATTATATCTTCGTTTATATCTGCTGAATGTGAAATATTATCTCTGACAAATTCATAAGCTGTTTTAATAAAATCAAACTCATTACTTGAGTTTTTAAATAATGTATCAGCTAATTTTATAATGGCTTTATTATTATAATCAATCACATCATCATGTTTTAAATATTCATCAATTTTATTTGAATATAAAACTAAATTCATTTTTCCCTCCTACAAATATTGATATTTATATATTCGTAGTATATAACTACGCTGTAGTATTCCAATATAGCATAATATAATTATTTTCTGAAGTAAGAAGCATCATATGCTCAACATCATATTCAGGATTCATAGTATGAGATTCAACTATTTTTTCAAAATCAAATACTACTGATTTTTTCATATTTGATATTATTGATTTCATCAAACTAATATCGTCATCTGTTGATTCAACAAAGTGCCTGTTTTTGTAATCTTCATAAATTTCATTTTCTGCTATAAGATATTTTAATGCTTCATTTATAAAATCTTTAGCACATGTAAATTCACTTTTTGCTGCGTTTATCAAATATAATGTAGACTCATATTCCTGAAAACAATTTCCATTAAAATAAATTGAAAACATTTATTCACCTCTATAAATTCTTATTTGTATAGTTATAATATTATCATATTCAATCTAAAAAGTCAATTCATTATATCATAAATTATTTTAATAAAAAGACTTGACAAGTTTTTAAGCCTATGATAAAATAAAGTTATAAAAAATGCTAAGATGAGAAGAAGTAACAGTTCAACATTGATACAGAGAGCCTTTGGTTGGTGTGAAAAGGTTCAATGCACTGCGAATACGCCTCGGAGCTGATAATCTGAACAATGTAAATTATTATTTATTAGGATTATTCGGGTACGCCCGTTACAGCGTTTTGAGGCTGTAGTTTTGTGAATTTATTAGCTACAGTAAATTGAGGTGGTACCACGGTGTTTTCATCGTCCTCTGGCAAATTTTATATTGCTGGAGGCTTTTTTATTTCTCCAGTAAAATTTTTATATTAAAGGTGAAAAGATATGACACTATTTGAAGAACTCAAACGTCGTGGTCTTATTGCTCAAATGACTCACGAAAAAGAAATTGAAGAACTCATGAATAATGAAAAAGTAAGTTTCTACATAGGTTTCGATGCAACAGCTGACAGCCTCCATGTAGGTCACTTCTTACAGCTCATTATTATGAAAAGAATGCAACAAGCAGGACATAAGCCAATCGCTCTTCTGGGAACTGCAACTACTATGATTGGTGACCCTACAGGAAAAACAGATATGCGTAAAATGCTCACTGTAGAAGAAATCAATCACAATGCAGAATGCTTCCGCAAACAAATGGAAAAGTTTATTGATTTCTCTGACGGAAAAGCAGAAATTGTAAAGAATGGTGATTGGATGCTCGATATGAATTACATTCAATTCTTACGTGACATAGGTCGTCATTTCTCTGTAAATCAGATGCTTACTGCTGAATGTTTTAAAACACGTCTGGAAGGCAAAGGACTTTCATTCTTGGAATTTAACTATATGCTTATGCAAAGTTATGATTTCTTGTATCTTTATCAGAATAAAGACGTAAAGATGGAGTTAGGTGGTAACGACCAGTGGAGCAATATGCTCGGTGGTGTAGACCTTATCCGTCGTGTAGAACAGGGCAATGCTTATGCCATGACATTCACACTTCTTACAACAAAAGAAGGAAAGAAGATGGGCAAAACTGAAAAGGGTGCTTTATGGCTTGATGCTGAAAAATGCTCTCCATATGACTTCTATCAGTATTGGAGAAATGTATCTGATGATGATGTTATGAACTGCCTTAAAATGCTTACTTTCATTCCAATTGAAGAAATTGAAGAAATGGAACGCACTATGCAAGGACAACAGCTTAATGAAGCAAAAGAAATTCTTGCATTCCATCTTACAGAAATGGTACATGGTACTGAAGAAGCTCAGAAAGCTCAAAAAGCAGCAAAAGATGTATTCAGTGGTTCAGGTTCAAATGAAAATATGCCAACTACGGTTCTTTCTGCTAATGACCTAACTGATGGTTCTATTGGAATCTTAACGCTCATGGTTAAGGCTGGACTTTCTGCTTCCAATGGTGAAGCCCGCAGACTTGTTGTACAAGGCGGCGTTTCTGTTAATGATGAAAAAATTACAGACCCAAAAACTATGATAAAATTAGATGGAGAAACTATTTTACGAAAAGGGAAAAAAGTATTCCATAAGATTATTGTAGAATAAAATTTATTATAAAATAAAAAGCACTATAACAGCTATCTTAATGTTAAACTGTTATAGTGCTTTATTTTATAAATATGATTTTAAATATTTCCCTGTATATGACTTTTTACAATCTGCAATTTCTTCAGGCGTACCATAAGCAACAACAGTACCACCTTGATTTCCTCCCTCTGGACCTAAGTCAACTAAATAATCTGCTACTTTGATAACATTAAGATTATGTTCAATAACTAATACAGTATTACCAGCATCTACAAGGCGTTGTAATACATCAATTAAACGATGCACATCTGCTGTATGAAGTCCTGTAGTAGGCTCATCTAATATATATATAGTTTTTCCTGTAGGTCGTTTTGCAAGCTCTGTTGATAATTTTACTCGCTGTGCTTCACCACCCGATAATGTTGTTGCAGGCTGTCCGATTTTAATATAACCCAGCCCTACCTCTTGCAACATTTGTAACTTACGGGCAATCTTAGGAATATTAGAAAAGAATTCAACTCCCTCATCTACTGTCATTTCAAGCACATCATAAATAGATTTTCCTTTATACTTTACTTCTAATGTCTCACGATTATATCTATGCCCTTTGCATACCTCACAAGGAACGTAAACATCAGGCAAAAAGTGCATTTCAATCCTTACAATTCCATCTCCCTGACATGATTCACACCGTCCACCCTTAACATTAAAAGAAAATCTCCCTGCTGTATATCCTTTTGTTTTTGCCTCATTTGTTTTTGAAAATAATTCTCTGATATCTGTGAAAACACCTGTATATGTTGCAGGATTAGAACGTGGTGTTCTTCCTATCGGTGATTGGTCAATAGAAATTACCTTATCTAAAAATTCTATTCCATCCATAGAATCAAAGTTACCTGCTCTTACTTTTGTACGATTTAGTTTAGCAGATAAATGCTTATAAATAATTTCATTTACAAGCGAGGATTTTCCTGAACCAGAAACACCTGTTACACAAGTGAGAGTTCCCAATGGAATAGTCACATCAATGTTTTTTAAATTATGTTCTCTTGCTCCATGAACAATCAAATTATTGCCATTACCTTCTCTGCGTTTTTCAGGTAATGATATTTGTTTTTTTCCGCTCAGATATTTTCCTGTAATTGATTTCTCACATTCAAGAAGTCCTTTTACATCACCTGTATAAACTACTTCTCCCCCATGTACACCAGCAGCTGGACCGATATCTACAACATAATCAGCAGATAATATCGTATCATCATCATGTTCTACTACAATCAATGTATTTCCAAGGTCACGGAGTTTTTTTAATGTTGCAATAAGCTTATCATTATCTCTTTGATGAAGTCCTATACTTGGTTCATCAAGAATATATAAAACTCCCATTAAATAAGAACCTATCTGTGTTGCAAGACGTATTCTCTGACTCTCTCCACCTGACAGTGTACCTGAATTTCTTGAAAGTGTCAGATAATCTAAACCAACATTTTTTAAAAATCCCAAACGCTCTTTAATCTCTTTAATTACTCGTCCACCTATTAATTGTTCCTGCTCTGTTAAATTAATATTTTCAAAAAAATCTATACACTGAGAAATAGAAAACTCTGTAAGTTCTATAATATTCAATCCACCTATAGTTACTCCTAATATTTCAGCTTTTAATCTCCTGCCCTTGCATACAGGACATGGAACATCCTGCATATAAGAAGATATATCATCTTTAGCCCAGTCAGAACCTTCTTTAAATCGCCTTTCCATATTTGGAATAACTCCTTCAAATGGAGCAGAATAACTATTTGACTTCCCATTATCACTTATTCTATGAAGAAATAAATCTTCTGTTGTTCCATACAAAAATGGTTTAAGTGACTCCTTAGGTAAATCTTTAACAGGAATATCTAAAGAAATATTATATTTTTTTGAAATAGCATTATAATATGTCATAGCAATTGAATTATCATCTAAGCTATTCCATCCTGAAGCTTTAATTGCACCCTCTCGAATACTTAAATCTTTATTAGGTACTACAAGTTCAGGGTCTATTTGCTGAAATGAACCAAGTCCTGTACAATGTTCACAAGCTCCAAACGGATTATTAAACGAAAACATACGTGGTGTAAGTTCTTCAATCGAAATATCATGTTCAGGACAAGCATAGCTTTGAGAAAATAACATCTCTTCACCATCAATTACATCAATAATTGCAAGACTTCCTGTTAAAGAAAATATCGTTTCCAAGCTATCTGTTAGTCGTGATTGTATTCCATCTTTTATTAAA
>JAFTWL010000174.1 GCA_017465305.1 Ruminococcus sp.
GTCGGCTTATATATTAAAACATTTCTTTTGTAGAAAGAAATGTCTTTTTGTTGGTCCGTTTCACCCCTCGGAAACGGTAAGAGAGTATCATCATTTAAAAAACACAATAATCATTATATTTCTTTTGAACTGATGTAATTATTATAGCTTAACAATGTGATTATATCGTGAGAATATTATGCAAGTATTTTAAAAAGTATTTGTATTTTTTGAAATAGAATTATTGAAATCAGAGCATTCAAATTTATTTAGATAATTTTAGTATAGTATCTAATAATATATGAGCAGCTGAATCTTTTGACATTTTTTCTAATGGTGTAGTGTTTTCTTTTGTAATTAAAGTTAATACATTTGTATCACCAGCAAATCCTGCTCCTTCTTGAGAAAGAAGATTTGCAGCAATTAAATCAAGATTTTTCTTTTCTAATTTCTTTTTAGAGTTTTTCAATAAATTTTCTGTTTCCATAGAAAAGCCACATAAAATCTGATTTGGTTTTTTATTTTTTCCTAAATATGCAAGTATATCTGTTGTACGTTCTAATTGAATAGACATATTGTCATCTGATTTTTTTATTTTTTGAGAGCTAATATTTATAGGACGATAGTCAGCTACAGCAGCAGCCTTTATAATAATATCAGCGTTTACAGCTTCTTTTTTTACAACTTCAAACATTTCTAAAGCACTTTTTACTAAAATTAAGTTTATAAATGGTGGTGGAGTAACTGAGATATGTGCTGCAATAAGATAAACATTAGCTCCACGTTGCATGGCAGCTCTTGCAATAGCTATTCCCATTTTTCCTGTTGAATGATTAGTTATATATCTGACAGGGTCTATTGATTCCATTGTAGCTCCGGCGGTAACTAAAACTTTTTTACCTGTTAAATCTTTATTGAAAGCAATTTCTTTAAGTACATATTCTATAATAAGTGATTCTTCTGGCATTCTGCCATCTCCAATGTCGCCATTTGCAAGCATTCCGGAAGACGGAGGAATTATTTCATATCCATGAGATTGTAATTTTTTAACATTTTCTTGGACAATAGTATTATGAAACATATTGTGGTTCATGGCCGGTGAAATTATTTTTTTACATGGACACGCCATAATTGTAGTAGTAACCATATCATCAGCAAGACCATTAGCAAGTTTCCCTATAATATTAGCACTTGCCGGAGCTACAAGCACAAGGTCAGCTTGTTTTGCCAAGGCAACGTGTTCAACACTATATTGAAAATTTCTATCAAATGTATCAATCAGACATTTATTTTGTGATAATGTTTCAAGTGTTAATGGGTGTATAAAATTAGTAGCATTCTGGGTCATCAAAACGTGTACATTACAGTGTAGTTTTTTTAACATTCTAACAATATTAGCTGCTTTATATGCAGCAATACTACCAGTTATAGCAAGTAATATAGTTTTTCCATTTAACATATTAAAAGACTCCCTTCTTTTTGTATTTTATAGTATATCATAATTATTTTTAAAAATCAATATATTACAGATATAACAATATTAAAATTTGCATGGATTGACAAATAACGATAATAGTGATAAAATGATATTGTCAAATAATCTAAGTTGAAATAAAAGGAGATAATAAAATGAAGTTTATTGATTTTCATACACATATTTATCCTGATGCAATTGCTGAAAAAGCTACAAGAAGTGTATGTAATTTTTATCAGTTAAAGTCTAATTTAAATGCTACGGCTGAAACCTTATTGAATATAGGTAAGGAATCAGGAATAGATAAATTTGTATTATTACCTGTTGCTTTAAAACCTGATTCTGTATGTCATATAAATGATTTTATTTCTAAAAAAGCTTCTGAACATAGTGAATTTATTGGATTTGGTACATTACATGCAGGAATGGAAAATCCACTTGAAGAAATTGAGCGTATTAAATCTCTTGGGCTTCATGGTATAAAAATTCATCCAGATACACAGCAATTTTCAATTGACGATGAAAGGTTATATCCTGTATATGACGCATTACAAGGAAATATGCCTATACTTATACATTGCGGAGACCCAAGATATGATTATTCTCATCCAAAGCATTTAAAGAAGATTTTACATATGTTTCCTAAACTTACTGTAATAGCAGCTCATTTAGGAGGATGGTCAATGTTTGAAACAGCTTTTTCATATCTTAAAGATGAGAATTGCTATTTTGATATATCAAGCAGTATGATGTTTTTAAATGTTGCAAAACTTAAAGAATATATCTTTGGTTATGGAACAGATAGAATTTTATTTGGAAGTGATTTCCCACTGTGGAATCCGGCAAGTGAAAAAGATACATTTTTAAATTTAAATATTTCATTAGAAGATAAAGAAAAAATAGCATATAAAAATGCTGAAAGAATATTAAATCTTTAAAATAAACAAAAACAGAGATTTATTGTTGGTTGTATACTTTTAGTTTTAGTGGAGATACACAATTTACTTTACAATAAACTGGTTCACAATTTTTTATATTCCAGGAGAAATATGATTTATTGCTTTCCTCGTATTCTGATAATATTGACATTAGCGTACCACCATGTGCAACGATTGCAGCAGATTCAAATTGATATTTTTCAAATATTGATTCAATAGCTTTACAGCATCGTTGTTTAAAGTTATATTGTGATTCGCCATTAGGGAAAGGAAGAGTTCCGTTGCTGTCAATCCAGTCTTGATAAGCTTTTATATTTGTTAGTTCTAAAAAATTTTTACCTTCAAAATCACCAAAATCACATTCTTCTAACTCGTTTATTATTATTTGTAACTTATCAGGAAATAAAATAGATGCTGTTTCTCTGCATCGTATCATAGGGCTTACAAAAAGCATATCAGGATTAAATTTTTTTACTTTTAAAGCTTGTTCTTTTGCTAAAGCAATACCTTCTGGACAAAGTGGTATATCTGTTTTTTTACCGATATATCTATGCTGCAAGTTGCCTTCTGTTATGCTGTGACGTATTAGACATATGTTCATATAAGAGTCTCCTTGATTTTATAAATAAAATATTATATATATTTTATTGTAAAGATATTGTTTTGTCAAGTAAAAGTTTATTTTATAAACTTTTTCGATATTGACTTTTTTTATTTATTGTGATATTATACAAGTGGACAATATTCCTTATAGGAAATTGTACTATTTTTAAATTGTGTAGTTTAAAATATAGACTACACGGGAGGTTATTAATGAAACAAACAGTACAGACACTTCAAGCAAAAAAAGAGCGTGGAGAAAAAATTTCTATGCTTACCTGTTATGACTATTCAACAGCTAAGTTGATGGATAATGCAGGATTGGATATGCTTCTTGTTGGTGACTCTCTTGGAAACGTAATTCTTGGTTATGAGGATACTATTTCTGTAACAATGGAAGATATGATTCACCATACAGCAGCTGTTGCACGTGGTACCAAAAATGCTATGGTAGTAGCTGATATGCCATTTTTGTCATATCAAACATCTGTACATGATGCTGTATTAAATGCTGGTCGTCTTATGAAAGAGGGCAGAGCAGGAGCAGTAAAACTTGAAGGTGGACAAGTTGTATGTGAACAAATTCGTGCAATTGTAAATGCATCTATTCCTGTAGTAGCTCATCTTGGACTTACTCCACAATCTATAAATACATTAGGTGGTTTTAAAGTTCAGGCTAAAACTCTTGATGCTGCTCGTCAGTTGATTGTTGATGCAAAGGCTGTGGAAGCTGCTGGAGCTTTTTCTGTAGTATTTGAATGCGTTCCAGAAAAACTTGCTGAGCTTGTTACTTCTATGCTTTCTATTCCTACTATTGGAATAGGTGCAGGTGCAGGATGTGATGGGCAGGTACTTGTATATCAGGATATGCTTGGTATGTTTTCAGATTTTAAATCAAAGTTTGTTAAAAGATTTGCTGATGTCGGAACTATAATGAACGAAGCGTTCAAATCATATAAAGAAGAAATACAAAATGGAACTTTTCCTGCACAGGAAAATTGTTTTTCTATAGAGGATGACATTATTGAGCAGTTAAAAAAGGAGTTGGATTAAATGAAGATTGCGGAAAAAATTCAGGAAGTACGTGAGCAGGTTAAAGAATGGCATAAAGAAGGTTTTACTGTCGGATTAGTTCCAACTATGGGATATTTACATGAGGGGCATAAAAGTCTTATTGAACGTGCTTGTAAAGAAAATGACCGTGTAGTTGTCAGTGTTTTTGTAAATCCAATACAATTCGGACCTACTGAGGACTTGGAAAGTTATCCAAGAGATTTAGAGAAAGATTCTGCTTTGTGCGAGTCTGTAGGAGCAAATCTTATTTTTCATCCGACACCTGAAGAAATGTATCCTAATGGATTTTGCAGTTTTGTTGATATGGATGTTCTTACAAAAGAATTATGTGGATTAAGTCGTCCTACACATTTTCGTGGAGTGTGTACAGTAGTATCAAAGTTATTTAATATTGTAAAACCTGACAGAGCTTATTTTGGTGAAAAAGATGCACAGCAATTAGCTGTTATTAAACGTATGGTATTAGATTTAAATATGGATATTAAAATTATTGGCTGTCCTATTGTAAGGGAGTCAGATGGTCTTGCTAAAAGTTCAAGAAATACTTATCTTAACCCTGAAGAGAGAAAAGCAGCACTTATTTTAAGCAAAAGCATTAAAGCAGGAAAAATTCTTTTTGAACAGGGAGAGACTGATGCTAAGAAGTTAACAGATGCAATGAAAGATATAATTTCATCTGAGCCACTTGCACGTATTGATTATGTAAAAACGGTAGATTTATTGACTATGCAGCAAATTGATAAACTTGATAGACCATTTTTAACAGCAATTGCTGTATATATTGGAAAGACAAGACTTATTGATAACTTTATTGTGCAGTCAGGAGGAAATTTTTAATGATGCTGACAATGCTGAAAGGAAAAATACATCGTGCTACTGTAACACAGGCAGAACTCAATTATGTTGGTAGTATTACAGTAGATTCTGATTTACTTGCTGCTGCGGGCATTTTAGAATATGAGGCAGTGCAGATTGTAAATGTAAATAATGGCAATAGATTTATGACATATACTATTGCCGGAGAGCGTGGCAGTGGTGTTATTTGCTTAAATGGTGCAGCTGCACGTCAGGCACAAACAGGGGATAAAATTATTATTATGGCTTATGCACAGATGGCACAAGAGGAAGCTTCTGAGTTTAAACCAAATGTTATCCTTGTTGACGAAAAAAATAAAATTACTAAGGTCTCACACTATGAAAAGCATGGAGAATTAGTGTAATTATAAATGATGTAATTTTTATTAAACTTATTTTACATTTATTTAAGCATTTTTTCAAATACATCATTATATTCTCATGATGCAATCACAATAAATATTTATTATAAATATATTAAAAACCTGTATTGATAGAAATTTTCTATTATATTTTATCAATACAGGTTTTTTAGTATATTAAGAAAGGATATTTATAAATATGAAAAAATTGATTGCATTGTTAGCCTCTATTTCCATGATATTGAGTTTAAGTGCTTGTAAGTCAGAAGAAAATATTGAATCAAGTTCAGATAATATTTCCGAAACTTCTGAAATTGCTGAAAATTCACAAGAACAAGAAAAAAAATCATCAACAATAACTTTAAAAAATTCTATGTCAGAAAAAGAGAAAAACAGTGTTTCCATTGGAAATATTACACTTGATGTAGAAAAAACTGATATAGAAAATGAAGAATCTGATAGTTTTAACAGTGAACATATTGTTGAAATTAAGTGGTGGGATAAAGAAGAACTTAAAAATTATTATGAAGAATTGAAAGAAACAGATTTTTTTACTGAAGAAGAGTATGGAAATGCTATAAAATTTATTGATGAAAATCCTGATATTAAAATATCTCAAGAAGTTTTAATCGATGGAAGGAATTATATGGGGATTAATCCGCCATATAATTATGATGGTGGTGGACCAATAGGAGTGGGTGGTGATTCAGATGAAACTGAGGTAAAATCTTTTGATGAACTTAAAGAATGGTATAAAGAAGAGTGTAAAAGAAATGTAGAAGATAGGATATTTACACAAGAAGAAGCAGACCAGAATTATTCAGATATGTTGATTGTCTGGCAAAGTGTAATTGATGGTACTTATAAAGAATTAAAAACTAAACCTAAAACTAAAACAGTAAGTGACTGGGGATTTGATAAAGAATATGATGATGTAGTTGCTATTTCTGGTTCTATTAAAGAAATATCAATTTATGATGAAGAACTTGATACTACATTTATTGTACATATAACATTACCGCCTGATTTTGATGAAAACAAAACATATCCTATGCTTATGATGACAGATGGAGTGTGGAGACTTGGGGACCATCCTGCATTGAGAAAACTTATGGAAGAAGGAAAAACAGAGGATGTTCTTCTTGCAAGTATTGGTTATGATTTTGACATTGATGGAACTGATAATGCTGTTAGAGGTAAATATTTTTGTGAACATAAAGACTTATTTTTGAATTTTATTACTGATAATCTCATGCCTTATATAAGCGAAAATTACAATATTGATTTTAGTCGTACAGGATTATATGGTCATTCTTTAGGTGGAGTTTTTGCACATTATGCAGCGTTTAACTCAGATTTATATGAAAATCAACCATTTCAGTATTACATTATAGGAAGTCCTGCATTCTGGTCACCTTATTCTTTACCGTATGGAGATTATGAATATAAATCAGAATATGGATATTTTGATAGAAATGATACTTTTAATAAGACTTTATATATTTCTGGTGGAGAGAATGAAGACCCAGATTATGAAGAATATTATGAGGACAATGATACAACTTTAGAAGGAATATCTAATCTTATGAGTAGATTAGAGTCAAATGGAGTTACTACAGCTGAATGTAAAATTTATGAAGGGTCTAATCATTATGAATATATTCCAGATATGTTTAAGGAAATTTTGCTTAAATTTTACGGTAAGAGTGAATAATTGAATATATAAAAATATCGGCTATAGATAAAAGTTTATCCATAGCCGATGTTTTTTATTCAGTTCTTAAAGCAATGACAGGGTCTTTTTTAGCTGCACTCCTTGAAGGTATTAATCCAGATAATAATGTTAAAATCATGCTTATTAAAATCAGTATAATTGCTGCTGGCAAAGGTAAAACTGCACTTAATGTGGCAATGCCCGTTAAATTATGTACTATAATATTTATAGGAATACATAGTAAATATGTTATAATAACACCAACTAATCCAGAAGAGAAACCTATAATTAAAGTTTCAGCATTAAACATACCTGAAACATTTCTCTTAGATGCGCCGATTGCACGTAAAATACCAATTTCTTTTGTTCTTTCTTGAACAGAAATTAATGTAATAACACCAATCATAATGGATGATACAATCAATGAAATTGCAACAAAAGCAATCAATACATAAGTAATAGTATCTATAATAGTAGTAATGGATGACATCATCAATCCTACATAGTCAGTATACTGAATTTGTTCCAATTCATCTTTATCAGAATTATAATCTGAAATAGCGTCACTTATTACATCTTTATTTTCAAAAGTAGATGAATATAAGTTAATGGTAGCAGGGTCATCTAAATCTATATATCCCATTTCTGTAAGGTTTTTTTCGTATGTGGATTCGGAGAAATTCATTATATTATCATAATAAATAGCGCATTGTTCTGTTGTGAATGTATCAACAGATGCATTCATAGCCTTGATAAGTTCTTCTGGTTTGCTGTCAGCCATTTGTTCCTGTACTTGTTGAGCATATTGTATTTTTACTTGTTCACGTGTCATTTGAGTAAATGTTTCTGTGAGTTCTTCATCATCCATAGATTCTATATAAGATGTAACATCTTCTTCACGCATTCCCATTTGTTCTGTTAATGCCTGAGTCATATTATTCTCCATATCTTTACGAGTTATACCTTTCATAGCTTCTTCAGTTGATGCTGCAATCTGTTCTTCTGTAGGGATACTCATAATTTTAATATATGTTTCAGGTTTTTTAGAATCATCTAATTGTGAGATATAATTTCTGAATTCTGTTTCTTTTTGTTCATCAGTCAGATTACCCGTATTTTCTGAAAATGGCAATCCACTGAAAATATCAGTTGTATTATCATCTAATTGTGCTTTAATGGCTTCTGATTTTTTTGAATTTTCAATTATATATTTAGTTAAATCATTTGTATATCCAATAGAACCTGATATTATAGAAGCTGTTGCGTCTTCATTAGGTCTTATAATGCCAGATACTTTAAGTGACAGACCATTATCATAGAGATATTTAAGACCTGCATCTGTTTCTCTTAAATCTGTATAAAGTCCTGTTTTTTCATCATAACTAAAGCAGTTGGAATTTAATATAGCTCTGAAATCCATATTACAAATTTCTTCGTATGACCATTTAGAATCTGTTTTTTCTTTTAATTCAGTTCCATTCACAGCTGAATCCATAATATTATCTACATCTTCTTTTGATTTTAATCCTAAAGCATACAATGTCATGTCGTCTAATTCATTATTTTCATCAACTACAAGAACAATTTCATCATAATTGTTAGGCCATGAACCATATATTAAGTCATATTGTTTTTCAATTAAATCACTAATAGGTTTTCCATTATCACCAGGGAGCATTTCCTGCCAGAGATTTGATGTCATTCCTCCTGAGAACATTGACATCATTGGTGAGTTAGCCATAGGGGAATTTTCATTCATATTCATCATAGATGACATATCCATTCCCATATATTCCAATACAATTTCCTGTAAAAGTTCTTCTGTATCGGAACGTATAATAGTACCATCTACGTTTTTAGTATATATAAGCATATCCAAATCATAAGAATATTGTACACCGCTAATTGCTTCGTGAAGATTTGATTCTGTATTGCTACGTTCTTTTTCTATGTAATTTTTGAAAGCTTTAAGGTCGTTTTCAGTAGTTTCCATATTGTTAAGGGCATCAATCATTTCATAAACTGAGGACTTTTCATATACAGAATTTTTATCATGGTCAATATTATTGCTGTTAAGCCCCATAAAAGTTTCCATCAAAACACTTAAATCTGTATTAGTTCGTTCAATTGTCAATGGATATGATGAAAGAGTTTCTTCTTGCACTGTATTTATATAGCTTGAAAATCCTTGAGAAATAGCCAATACTAATGCAATTCCTATAATGCCAATACTCCCAGCAAAAGAAGTAAGCATTGTACGTCCTTTTTTTGTGAATAAATTTTTCAGGGATAAAGAGAATGAAGTGGCAAATGACATAGACGGCATTTTTTCTTTTTTAGGTTTCCCTTTTAATGATTCATCATCTTGTTTTTCTTTCTCTGTTTCTTCTGGTGTTAATGGAGAAGTATCATCTTTTATTTCACCATCAAGCATTCTTATAATTCTTGAGGAATATTTTTCAGCAAGTTCAGGGTTATGTGTTACCATGATAATAAGACGATTTTTAGAAATTTCTTTTAGAAGTTCCATAACCTGTATGCTTGTTTCTGTGTCAAGAGCTCCAGTTGGTTCATCAGCAAGAATAATATCAGGATTATTAACTAATGCTCGTGCTATTGCTACACGTTGCATTTGTCCGCCTGACATTTCACTTGGTTTTTTGCGTAATTGATTTCCCAAACCAACCTCTTGCAGTGCTTTTTTAGCACGTTCTTTTCTTTCAGATTTAGATACACCTGATAAAGTTAATGCAAGTTCTACATTTTGTAATACTGTCTGATGTGGAATAAGATTATAACTTTGAAATACAAAACCTATAGAATGATTTCTATAAGAATCCCAGTCTCGGCTTTTAAAATCTTTTGTTGATTTGCTATTGATAATTAAGTCGCCAGAAGTATATTTGTCCAAACCGCCTATAATGTTAAGCATTGTTGTTTTTCCGCATCCTGAAGGACCTAAAATAGATACGAATTCATTTTTTCGAAATTTTAAGTTTATTCCTTTGAGTGCATGTACTGTGTTTTCACCAGCAAGATAATCTTTTTTTATGTCTTTTAATTCTAACATGCGAGTAACTCCTTTCTGATTACGTTTGTTACTTATTGATTTTTTGATTGCTTTTGATGTAGCCATATAATTTAATAAGTTTTTATTATTGAAAAGTTTTTAATAAAAAATATTTTCGCTAAAAAACTTAAAAAAATTATGTGGTTCATTGTATACCATATTTAACTTGATGTCAATAGATTTTAAAATAACAAAACATGAAATTAGTATGGATATAATAGTACAGAATTTATTCTTTAAATAATAACTAAAAGTAATGAACAAATCAATATATTTTTTATGTAAGCGATTGACAAGCAACATAAAATATGATAGAATATAAATAACAATAACTTTGGTGGAGGTTTTTATATGAACAGAGCTACAAGCAAAAAAATTTTTGCTGGAATATTAAGTACAGTTTTATTATGTTCAGCTATTCCAACAATAA
>JAFTWL010000175.1 GCA_017465305.1 Ruminococcus sp.
ACAATTCAAATTTAACCTCTTTGTAACCTTTGACGAAAAAATAGAAAAAAATATACATCATGCACAAAAAAATAGGGTTGCTTTTGTTAGAGATAACTAAAAAATATGAAAAAATGGTTTTAGTGATTGACTTTTTTATAAAATTGATGTATATTAAGCTTATCACGGGAATTGCTTTTACGTTCTCTTGTTGCGCTTTTTATTAGTTTGACAGGCGAAATCAAAGCGTTCTAAAAGTTTATTATATTATTATGTTCAATAATATAATATATATATTTAAGGAGGAAATTTCCAATGAACAAATTAAAAAGAACTTTGGCATTGATGGCTGCTTTAGCTATGACAGCTACTGCATTCGTAGGTTGTGGTGACAAGGATGAATCAAGCACAACTCCAGCAGCTACAACAGCAGCAGAAGAATCATCAGAAGAATCTTCAGCAGAAGAATCATCAGAGGAATCTTCAGCAGAAGAATCATCAGAAGAATCTTCAACAGACGACGAAAGCAGCACTCCAGCAGCAGCTACTGAACTTGGTGCAGTATCTATGCCAGATACAGGTGACGCTCTTACTGTTCTTTGTTGGACAGATGACGACCTGAAGTATATGATTCCAATCGTTGAAGCTAAGTATCCTGATATGGCAGGCAAGATTAAGTATCAGAACGTTGGTTCCAAGGGTGGCGAAGCTAACGAACAGTATGCAACATACTTCTCATCTGGTTCTGACGTAGACCTTTATGTTTGTGATGCAGACTGGGTTATGTCTTATGAAAATAATGATGAATACTCTGCACCATTGGAATCTGTAGGTATCACAAAGGATATGTACAGTGATGCTTATGGTTACACTGTAGCAATCGGTACAGATGAAAATGGCGTTCTTAAGGGTGCTTCTTGGCAGGCAGCAGCAGGTGGTTATGCTTATAGAACAGACCTCGCTGAACAGTATCTGGGCGTAAAGACTCCAGACGAAATGCAGGCTAAGATTTCTGACTGGGATGCATTCTGGTCAGCAGCAGCTGAAGTATACACAGCTTCTGAAGGCAAGACAGCTATGGCTGATACTCTTGGTGGTGTATGGAGAGCTTATTCTGCTGGTAACAGAACATCAGCATGGGTAAATGATGGTACAATCACAGCTGACAATGCAAAGGCTTGTCTCGGTGACTTCATCTCCATGGCAAAGACAAACTATGATGCTGGTTACATCAACAAGGCTGAACAGTGGACAGATGACTGGTCTGCAATTGGTCAGAGCGATGGTGACTTAGCTGATGGTACAATGGGTTACTTCTTGCCAACATGGGCTTTGGCTTCTGGTGGACAGCTTGAATCTTCTGAAGGTGGTGCAAGCGGTTCAACATATGGTAAGTATGCACTCACAGCTGGTCCAACAGGCTGGTTCTGGGGCGGTTCATGGCTCTGCGTATCTCCAAACTGTGACAACGGTACATTTGCTGGTCAGTTCATCAAGGCTATGACTGTAGATGCTGACACAATGTCTCAGTATGTAGCAGACCACAGCGACTTCGTAAACAACAAGACTGTTATGAAGCAGGTTGTTGCTGATGGTTCAAACAGCAACGTATTGTTAGGCGGTCAGGATCAGTTCTCTATCTTACTTGATTCTGCTGATAAGATTTCTCTTGATGGTATCGCAAGTAAGTATGATGCTACAATCAACGATGCTTTGTTGAATGCAGTTAAGATGTATTGCAATGGCGACCTCGCTGATGAAGACGCTACTTACAATGAATTCTTAGACAAGGTTTCTACAGATATCCCTGATATCACAGTTGAATAATTCATTTGAGTAATAATATTCATTTTGGATTGAAAATTTAAATATTTCGCCTACAGGGTAATTATGCCCTGTAGGCATATATTTATAATAATAATTATTTTTCTTTTTTACTATTCTTACTATTTTACTTAATTTTTGAGAGGGTGTGTGTTATGGCATCAACAGCACAAAGCCGTATCAAATCAATTAGTTATGCAAAATACGGCTATATGTTTATTGCTCCCTTTTTCATTGTCTACGCATTTTTCCAGGTATGGCCACTCATAAATACATTTATTTTGAGCTTGCATGGAAATGGTCTTGCTGCTCAGGATACTTTTGTAGGCATGGATAATTTTAAAGACCTTTTATTTGGTGGTGACAGCCGTTCAGTTGCAAGAGTGCATTCTGACTTTTTCCGTGATTTAGGAAATACAGTACTTTTGTGGGTTGGTAACTTTATTTTACAGATTTTCTTATCTTTGTTACTGGCTGTTTGGTTTACTGATTCTAAGTTACATATTCCTGGACAGGGATTTTTCAAAGTTGTAATGTACTTGCCAAATATTATTACTGCTGTATCTGTTGCAGCTTTGTTTATGCGTTTCTTCTCTAACTCAAGTATGTGCTTGGCAAATAGCTTGATTTCAGGCGAAGCAATCAGATTTGAAGACAGTGCAGTTTGGTCAAGAGCAATAGTTATGTTTATTCAGACATGGATGTGGTTCGGTAATACAATGATTATGATGATGTCCGGTATTTTGGGTATCAATCCATCTCTGTTTGAAGCCGCTGCTATCGACGGTGCAAGCAGTGGTCAGGTTCTTACAAAGATTACTCTTCCACTTCTCAGACCAATGGTTGTTTATACTTTGATTACTTCCATGATTGGTGGTCTCCAGATGTTCGATATTCCTTATCTGTATCATACATCTCCAAATACAGTTAACCCATTACTGGAAACAGCTGCGGTATTCGTTTATAGTAAATTCCGTGTTAATCCGGATAAAGTACAATACGGTTATGCCGGTGCTGCTTCTATCGTCTTATTCTTGATTACAGCATTGCTTGGATTGATTGTATTCCGTATGAACCGTGATGAAGATGAACATCGTAAGAAGAAGGAACGTAAGGCATTGATTAAGGCATATAAACAAGAACAGAAAATGGCAAAGGCAGGTGGCATCGACTAATGGAAAATGTAGGTGTAAAAGATAATTATATTTTTATGCAGCGTCTAAAGTCTGCTGGTTGTTTTGTTGTCTGTATTTTATTGACATTAGTTTGCTTGATTCCTCTTTTCTTAATGATTGTAAACGCAACTCGTGGACATAATGATATTCTTAGTTCCCCAGTTTCTTTGATTCCAGGTTCTAATTTTGTAGATAACGTAAAGAATATTACTACACAATCTCCACAGTGGGATATTCTTCTTGGTTATCGTAACAGCTTGATTATTGCAGTTGGTACAACAATTTTAACTGTTTTCTTCTCTGCAATGACATCTTATGGTTTGACTGTATATCAGTTTAAAGTTCGTGATACTGCATATACTATTATTCTTGCGGTTATGATGGTACCTATTCAGGTTGTATCTACTGGTTTCGTACAGTTCATGGTTGGTACTTTGAAATTAGCTGACTCTTTCATTCCATTGTTGCTTCCAGCAATCGCTGCTCCAGCAGTTGTATTCTATATGCGTCAATATATGAAGTCTTCATTCCCATTGGACATCGTAGAAGCTGCACGTATTGATGGATGCGGAGAATTCCGTACATTCATTTCTATTGCACTTCCAATGATGAAGCCAGCTATTGCAGTACAGGCAATTTTCGCTTTCGTACAGAACTGGAACAACTACTATACACAGAACATGATTTTGATTTCTAATGACAAGAAGATTACAATGCCTATGATGGTACAGAAAGTACTTGGTCAGGATAAGAAGATTGACCTTGGTGCTCAGTATGCAGCCGTTGCACTTTCTGTAATCCCAATCATCGTTATTTATATAGTTCTTTCTAAGTTTATCGTTGGTGGCGTTGCACTCGGCGGTGTAAAGGAATAATCAAAGTGTATATATGGGAATATATCATTTCCTAAGATAATTAAAAATCGGTTTGAAGAATTTCTTCAAA
>JAFTWL010000176.1 GCA_017465305.1 Ruminococcus sp.
TAGTTCACAAGAAAAATCATAAATTAAAGTAATATTTCTTTTATATTGAGAATCATATATTTTACCTTTTTTTTTTTTTTTTGTACATTTTGCATCAATAAATATCAAAATAGTGATAAAAATTTTGCTGATTAAATTAGAAAAATATTACTTTGATGTATTGACTTTTTGCTATTCAGATGATATAATTATAATGATTTACATATAATTTATATTATTTTGTTTGTTAATTATAAAAATATAATGGCTGTGGATGATTTCACATACAGATTTATCATTGATTTTGATTTTTGTGATTTGCATCTGCTTGTTTCGGCACATATTTAAAACTAATGTGATGCGGAGTGATTTAACAGCAAATAGTTTATAAAATTTAACAGAGAGGAACTCAATGATGAATGACGAATTAACATTTTCAATTATGGATATAATAAGGCTGCTTTGGAGTAAAATTTTGATTTTGGTCATTGCATTAATAGTCGGTGCTGGAGCAGCCTTTGGTTATACTAAGCTTTGTATGCCATTTGAGTATTCTTCGCATATTTCTATGTATGTACAGAGCTATACCGGCATTTTAAATGATAATAATGATAACTATAATGATATCAGCAAATCAAAACAGCTTATCAATACATATATAGAAGTTTTAAAAGATGACGCTGTAATGGAGTCAGTTGGAAATGCTCTTATAAAAAGTTTTGATGAAGATATTATTTCTGAAAGTTTTTCTGTATCTGATTGAAAAATCACCTCATCTTCACTTGCTTCATCAATTTCAATTACAACTGTCACAGATACCAGTGCAATAAATATTGTTGCGACTACAAAAAATGCAGAATTATCCGCAGCAGTTTGCAATGAACTTTGTAGACAAGCTAATCAATTTACAACAAAAGCAATTGGCGTTGGCGAAATCAAATCTATTGATACTGCTAAAGTCTATAACACCCCTATTGCTCCAAATTTGATGAAAAATACTGCTTTTGGAGGCGTTATAGCATTGATTTTGGCTGTATTAATTATTTTTGTTATTGACTTTTTTGATAATACTATAAAATCTGCGGAAGAGCTTACAAAGAAATATGAAAAACCAATTTTGGGTGAGATAGAAGAAATAAAATCTAATTCTGATGGAAGAAAAATTACAAAAAAAGCAGATAAAAATAGAAATACTCAGAAAAGGCCTGTTATGCTTGAGAAAAATATTTCATTCAATGTGATTGAGGGTTATAAATCAATGCGTACTAATATTTTGTTTTCTCTTTCTACATCAGAAAATAAAATTTTTGTTGTATCAAGTGCAAATCCTGATGAAGGGAAATCAACTACTGTTGTTAATATTGCAGTTACGCTTGCACAAGGAAATTACAAAGTTTTGTTGTGTGACGGAGATCTTCGTAAGCCTGTACAATCAAATATTTTTGGATTAAAAAATAAAATTGGGCTTTCATCTTTATTGAGTAAAATGGCTGAAATTGACGAATGCATTCAAAATACTGATATTGAAAATCTTGATGTTTTGCCGTCTGGTGAGATTCCACCTAATCCCTCAGAATTGCTTGGTTCTACACGGATGGAAGAAATAATGAAACAACTTTCAAAGCGTTATGATTATATTATTATTGATACACCACCAATAAATATGGTTTCTGACGCATTAAACTTAAGTAAGTTTGTAGCAGGAGTTATGATAGTTGTTAAGTATGGTTCAACAACCTTTGGAGATATACAAAATGTAATTAATAAAATTCAGCTTGCTGATATGAAAAATCTTGGATTTATAATCAATAACATAAAAGTAAACCATAAAATTGGTTATTATGGCAAATATAATAAATATAGATATGATTATGGATATATCGATACTGAAATTAATGCTGAGGACTCTAAATTATGATTGAATCTCATATTCATATTTTGCCTCAAATAGATGATGGCTCAAGTAATGTTGAAATATCAATGAAAATGCTGGAAATGCTTAAAATGCAGGGAGTAGAAAAAATCTATGCTACACCACATTTTTATGCACATCGTGAAAAGTCTGTTCTTGATTTTATGACTAAACGTGAAAAAGCTTATAAAAAAATCAGTTCTCCTAAGAATGTTTATCTTGGTGCTGAGGTTGCCATTGAATATGGTATTTCTGAACTACTGCATATTGAAAAACTTGCATATCAGGGTACAGATTTGATTTTGTTGGAGTTTCCATATGCGAAATATTCTTCATGGATGGAATGTGAAATTTATAACATTTCATTAGAATATCATCTTACTCCAATTATTGCACATATTCATCGCTATTTAGATTTTTTTAGCAAAGAACAAATGAAGCATATTTTAAAAATGAATGCTATTTTTCAAGTAAATAATGAGGCATTTAGTAATTTCAGACAGAAACGATTTGTAAAAAATTTGTTGAATGAGGGATATCCAGTTATATTTGGTTCTGATAGTCACAACCTTACTAATAGAAAACCAAATTGGAATTTACTTCAGAAAAAAGTATCTGCTGATATAATCCAAAAGTCTGAAAATATATATGTTGCTTATTGATTTTTAAATGTTGAAATTAGTATAGCTGTTATATATAAAAAAAGGAAGCCTATACTGAAAAAATAAGAATATATAACACAATATTGGGTGAATTATATAAAGAGGATGGAAATTTGAAATGATTACACTTGAAGAAAAAGAAAAGCAACAGCAGTGGCTGGAAGAATCTATTGTTTATGTTGAAAAAACTGTTTATGATGTAGTTAAGCGTTCTCTGGATGTTATATGTTCTGTATTAGCACTTATTGTGTTATCTCCGGTTTTGTTAATAACAAGTATTGCTATTTATATAGATGATCCAGGGCCAGTTATTTTTAAACAAATTCGTGTCGGTAAAAATGGAACAAAATTTATGATTTATAAATTTCGTTCCATGAAAGTGAATGCAGATGCTCACAAAAATGAACTTATGAATCAAAATCAAAGTGAAGGTGTTACTTTTAAGATTTTTAATGACCCTAGAAGGACAAGAGTTGGCAAATTTATACGTAAAACATCTATTGATGAACTTCCGCAGCTTGTTAATATTTTAATTGGTGATATGTCTGTTATTGGACCACGTCCTTTTATTCCAGAAGAACAAAATCAGCTTCCAGCAGATAGGCTTTTAGTAAAGCCGGGTTTATCTTGCTATTGGCAGATTGAGGGCAAAAATACTCTGCCAATAGAAAAGCAAATCGCTTTAGATCGTAAATATATAATTGAAAGGTCATTGTTGGTGGATTTAAAGATTATTTTTAGAACGTTTGCGATTATATTTAAAAAAGAAAATAAGTAAGGAGGAGCAAAAATGAAAGTATGTTTGGTTGGTTCATCAGGTGGTCATCTTACACATTTATATATGTTGAAACCTTTCTGGGAAAATAAAGAAAGATTTTGGGTTACTTTTGACAAAGAAGATGCAAGAAGTATTCTTCAAGGAGAAAAAATGTATCCATGTTATTATCCAAGTAATCGTAGTATAAAAGCACTTATTATCAATACATGGAGAGCAATAAAGATTCTTCCTAAAGAAAAGCCTGATATTATTATTTCATCAGGTGCAGCTCCTGCGATTCCATTTTTTTGGATTGGAAAAATATTAGGAGCTAAGACAATTTATATTGAAGTATTTGACCGTATTGATGCTCCGACAATTGCAGGAAAGATGTGTTATCCTGTTGCAGATAAGTTTATTGTTGAATGGGAAGAAATGAAAAAAGTATATCCAAAGGCAATAAATCTTGGTAGTATTTTTTAAGGTGGGTTGATAATGATTTTTGTTACAGTTGGAACGCATGAACAACCTTTTAATCGTCTTGTTGAGTGTATTGATAATTTGAAAAGAGATGGCATTATTGAAGAAGAAGTTGTAATGCAGATAGGTTATAGTACTTATGAACCTAAGTATTGTGCTTGGGAAAAATTATATCCTTATCAGAAAATGATTGAACTTGTAGAACAAGCAAGGATAGTAATTACCCATGGCGGGCCGTCAAGTTTTATAATGCCATTACAAATTGCAAAAACTCCTATCGTAGTACCACGGAAATTTGAATTTAATGAACATGTAAATAATCATCAGGTTGCATTTTCAAAAGCAGTGATGGAGCGAATGGGTACAATTATAGTTGTTGAAGATATAAACCAATTGGCAGAAACTATAAAAAATTACGATAGATTGATTAAAGACATCAAAACTGGGATGAATAGTAATAATTTAAAATTTTGCTCAGAGATAGAGCGTATTGCAAATATTATAGTGAATAAGAAGGAATGATATGGATTATAAGATTAGTGTTGTTATTTGAACATATAATGAGCAGAAGCATTTGAGAGAAGTATTAGAAAGTCTCAATAGACAACATATTTGACTTGTGTCTCATTAAACAATTATTAATTGAGCAAAATATTTCTTTACATTAGAAAATAATATAATTATGCTATAAATATATTAGATGATATATAATAAAAGAAAAATAA
>JAFTWL010000017.1 GCA_017465305.1 Ruminococcus sp.
TACTTTTACCAGGAAAATACTGTCCTATTGTAATATCTTTTAACAAGATTCTCTCCCCCTTTTTTTATTATAAAGTTCAAGAATTTGACGTTTAGCCTCTTCAACTGTATAAATATCATCACTAAGTGGTATTCCTTTTTCTCTTAGCTGCATACATACTCTTGTTATCTGAGGTACTGAAAGGCCTATTCTCTGTAACTCATCAGCACGCTTAAAAACATTTTTTACTGTATCATAGCAAAATACACGACTATCATTCATTACAAGAATTTTTTGTGCAATTTTTGCTACGTCTTCCATGCTATGAGATACAAGAAGAATAGTACAACCCGTATATTTATGATATTTACAAATTTCAGATAAAATTTCTTTTCTTCCTTTTGGGTCAAGACCTGCTGTAGGCTCGTCCAATATAAGTACTTTTGGTCTAAGTGCCATAACTCCTGCAATTGCTACACGTCTTTTTTGCCCTCCTGATAAGGCAAATGGTGATTTATTCATTTGTTCTTCAGAAAGTCCAACCATAGAAGCCACTTCATACACTCGCTCACGAATTTCAGAATCACTCAGACCCATATTTTTAGGTCCGAATGCAATATCGTTATATACAGTATCTTCAAAAATTTGATATTCAGGATATTGAAATACAAGCCCCACTTTAAATCTAACCTGACGGATTTGATTTTTATCTTCCCATATATCTTTTCCATCAACATAAATCTTACCTGAAGTTGGTCTTAAAAGTCCGTTAAAATGTTGTATCAATGTAGACTTGCCTGAACCTGTATGCCCTATAATTCCTACAAAAGCACCTTCTTCAATCTCCAGATTCAAATTATCTATTGCTGTCTTTTCAAATGGTGTTCCTATGCTATACTGATACGTAAGTGATTCAGTTTTAATAATTGCCATCAGATACCTCCCTCACATAGTCAGCAATCTTTCTATTACATCAACACATTCCGATTCATCAATAATATGCGAATCAAGTTCAATTCCTTCTTCTTTTAAAAGTGAAATTAATTCAGTTACCTGCGGAACATCAAGCCCTACATCCTTTAACTGCTTCACATGAGAAAATACTTCCTTAGGGGTATTATCAATAAGTATTTCTCCATTATCTATTACAACAACACGATTTGCCTGTGCTGCTTCTTCCATATAATGCGTTATAAGAATAATTGTAATTCCATACTCCTGATTTAATTTTTTAATTGTCTGCATTACTTCTACCCTTCCCTGAGGGTCAAGCATTGCTGTAGGTTCATCAAGCACTATACAGTCCGGACGCATTGCAATTATTCCAGCAATAGCTACTCTTTGCTTCTGACCACCTGATAGCTGACTTGGAGAATGTTCTTTATAAGAATACATACGGACAGTTTTTAAAGCATCATCAACTCGAATTCTGATTTCTTCAGGCGGAATTCCTAAATTTTCAGGTCCAAAAGCTACATCTTCCTCTACAATTGTTGCTACAATCTGATTATCAGGATTTTGAAATACCATTCCAACTTTACTTCTTATTTCAAACAATCTTTCTTCATCTTTGGTATCTATCCCATTAACTGTAATCCTGCCTTTTGTAGGAGATAAAATAGCATTCATATGTTTTGCAAGTGTAGATTTTCCAGAGCCATTATGCCCTAATATTGCTACAAATTCTCCTTTTTGAACTTGTAAAGAAACATCACGCAAAATATCAGGAGATACTGCTTCTTCATTTTCATTTGTATAATGAAACCATATATTTTCCGCCTGAATCTGTGTTTCCATTGTTATTTCCTTTCCTGATTTAATAAAATGAAAATACTAAAATTTAAAACTTATTTTAGAAGTCAGATTGCCAGATAGCTGTTGAACCACATGGTAAAGTCATTTTACTTGATTCTACTGGTAATCCTATTTCATCAAATGAAATATTACCACCAAATTTTCGCTGCATAATGCTTCCTAAAATATATCCCATAACTGATGGTGAAAGCCCCGTTGTATAACTATTTATCAAGAAAAATAAAGGCTGGTTACTAAGAACATGAGAACATAATTTAACCAAATCATAAATGCAATCCTCAAGTTTCCAGATTTCTCCGCCAGGACCTCTTCCGTAACTCGGAGGATCCATTATAATTGCATCATACTTTCTCTCACGACGTATTTCACGTGCTGCAAATTTTTCACAATCATCTACAATCCAACGTATTGGTGCATCCGAAAGACCTGATAAAGCAGCATTGTCTCTTGCCCACTGAACCATTCCCTTTGACGCATCTACATGACATACAGATGCCCCAGCACGTGCACACGCAAGCGTTGCACCACCTGTATAAGCAAATAAATTTAATACAGATATAGGTCTGTCAGCGTTTTTAATGAGATTAGCCATGTAATCCCAGTTTACAGCCTGCTCTGGAAATAATCCTGTGTGCTTAAAACCTGTTGGCTGTATTCTGAATTTTAAATCAAGAGGCTCATAATCCAAAGTCCATTCTGATGGTGTTTTTTTATTGAATTGCCAATTGCCACCGCCAGTAGAAGAACGCTGATAATGACCATGTGCCTGTTGCCACTGCGGATGAGGCTTTGCTGTTTTCCAAATAATCTGAGGGTCAGGACGAATTAAAGTAACCTGATTCCACTTTTCTAATTTTTCCTGCTCTGAAGTATCAAGTATTTTATATGATTTCCATTGATTTGCGACTCTCAATTAAAGCACACCTATCTTTCTGGTATAATTTTTAATTTCCTCTGCTATTTTTTCTGTAGCTTCAGTAATTAACGCTGAATCTTTTCCCTCTACCATAACACGAATAAGAGGTTCTGTGCCACTTTCACGCACTAAAATTCTTCCGTTTTCTCCAAGAAGTTCTGTATACTTATCAATAACAGCCTTAACATCTTCGTCTGACTGCCAATTTACCCTATGACAAGGTTGAATCTTCACATTTATCATTTTCTGTGGAAAAGTCTCCATAACTTCTGCAAGTTCACTCATCTTCTTTCCTGACTTCACAAGAACTTCCATAAGTTTTGCACCGGATAACTCTCCATCACCTGTTGTAGCATTCTCTAAAAAGATTATATGTCCGCTCTGTTCGCCACCTATAATATATCCATCTTTAAGCATTTCCTCTAAAACATACCTGTCACCTACTTTTGTAGTCTTTGCAAAAATACCTTCTCTTTTAGCAAAATGAAAAAAGCCCAGATTAGTCATAACTGTTACTACAACTGTATTTTTAGTTAGTTTATTTTCTTTTTTAAGTGCATTTGCACATATAGCAATGAGTTTATCTCCATCAATTAAATTTCCTTTTTCATCAACTGCAAGACATCTATCAGCATCACCATCAAATGCAAGCCCTGCATCACATTTATTTTCTGATACATATTTCATCAAGTTTTCCATATGTGTAGAACCACAATTATCATTTATATTAGTACCATCAGGCTCTGCACTAAGCATTGAAACTTCTGCACCTAATTTTTCAAATAACTTTTTTGCTGTAGCTGAAGCACTGCCATTTGCACAGTCAAGAGCAATATGTAAACCACTCAAATCTGTATCTATACAGCCGGAAATATAATCTATATAATCATCTTGTGCTGTTGAATAAGATATTATTTTCCCTACTTCTGTGTGAGATTTTAATTCTATTTTCTCAGGTGTGTCTAAAATAAGTGATTCAATTTCTTCTTCTACAGAATCAGGAAGTTTATAACCTGTTGAAGAAAAGAGCTTTATCCCATTAAATTCAACACTGTTATGAGATGCTGAAATCATAACGCCTGCATCAGCTTTCTTTTCTCTTACTAAATAGGCTACTGCCGGAGTAGGAACAACACCTAATTGTACTGCATCTGCTCCAACAGAACAAATTCCAGCACATAAAGCAGCCTCTAAAATATCAGACGATATTCTTGTATCTTTTCCAATAAATATTTTTGCTTTGTGATTTGACGCTTTTGTTAATACTAATGCTGCTGCACGACCAATTTGCATTGCAAGCTCACAAGTAAGCTCTGTAATCGCAACTCCCCTTGCTCCATCAGTTCCAAATAATCTTCCCATTATAAAAACTCCTTTTCTGATTTAAAATAAAATATATATCTATAATAAAAAATGTAATTTCAAAATATATTATCAAATAAATCATTACATTTTAACTAATATTTGAATTTATTCAGA
>JAFTWL010000018.1 GCA_017465305.1 Ruminococcus sp.
GAACCCACGACCTCTGCCGTGACAGGGCAGCGTTCTAACCAACTGAACTACCAGACCAGAAAAGTGGTGGAAACTATAGGACTCGAACCTATGACCCTCTGCTTGTAAGGCAGATGCTCTCCCAGCTGAGCTAAGCTTCCACATCCAAACGCTTTTCTTTATTTACTATGTATCTCATAGCAACAATAATATTATACGCTATAATTTCAATTTTGTCAAGCGTTTTTATGATATTTTTGAAAAATATAGTTTAATAACTACTATAAGCTTATTTTAGCTGATTATTACTTATTTTTATTTAGTCTAATCTTATAAATATTAAAAATATAAACCAAATATTATTTATATAAGTTCCAAAAAACAAATTTCATATTATAAACTTATATTTTTATATAAAACAGCCCTCCTTTTATTTAAGGAGGGCTTTAAATTAATTATCCTCTAATACAGGAATCTGAGCTTTAACAATAATTCCTATAGATTCTAATTTATCAGCGAATTCTTTTGCCTTATCTTCATCACATGAACTTACTAAGCAACCTGAATTTGTCTGGCTAATAACGGAGATGCCAACAGATTCAGCTGTCTTTATAACAGAATCTTCTGAAATGTTTTCTAAACGATACATACGAGGTGCTTTAAACTCATCCATACCAGCTACAAAAGAATTATCCTCTACAGCTTCCCATGACTGTGAGTCAACTGTTCCATTACTCTTTACAGCATCAATAATATCACCTAAAACGGCACTTGCTGTAGGAAGCTTTCCTGCTCCACGTCCATAAAACATTGTCTTGTCTACGCCGTCACCCCATACCATAACGGCATTAAATACACCATTAACATGAGAAATCAGGCTGTCATTTAGTACAACCATAGGCATTACTGTAGGAAGGATTCTTCCATCGTCAAGTCTCTTTACTGCTCCTATCAGCTTTACAGCTCCACCGAGTTCCTGAGCAAGCTGAACATCTTCTTTTGCAATTTCACGGATACCCTTTGTATATACTGATTCAGGATATACGTGCTTTCCAAAAGCAAGAGAAGACAAAATACAAATTTTTCTGCAAGCATCTGCTCCATCTACATCAGCAGATGGATTTCTCTCAGCATATCCAAGTTCCTGAGCAAGTGAAAGTGCATCCGCAAAATCCATCTTATCACAAAACATTTTTTCTAAAATAAAATTAGTTGTTCCATTAAGGATACCCGCAATTTCTGAAATATCATTTGCAGCAAGACAAGTGTGCAAAGGTCTGATAATAGGAATAGCACCACCTACGCTTGCCTCAAAAAAGAAATTACAATTATTTTTCTTTGCTGCTGCCAGAAGAATATCACCTTTTTCTGCAACGAGCTGCTTATTAGAAGTTGCAACACTTTTACCTGCTTCAAGGCATGCATTTACAAATTGAAATGCAGGATTAACTCCACCCATACACTCAGCAACATAACAAACTTCAGGGTCATCAATAATAACCTGAATATCATGTACAACCTTATCAGCATATGGGTCATCAGGAAATTCTCTTAAATCCAAAATATATTTAACATCTAACTCTGTATGAGTATTAGCTTCAATCTTTTTCTTATTTTTATAAAATAACTCTACTACACCTGAGCCTACTACGCCATAGCCCAAAACGGCAATCTTTTTAACCACGTTTAATTCCTCCAAAATTTCCTTTAAAATAATCAGAATACTACCAATATGATATTTTTACAAAAAAGAAATCTAACAAGCATAATAAAAAATATGCTTATAAAATAAATTATCAAAATTTTATTGGTATCTATTCTTATTCTCCGGACAGAAGTCTAACTTCTACAACACCGGGAAGTGCTGAAATAGCACGAGTAATAGTTCCGGGGGCAGTATTATCACCATTACACTGAATTGAAATAGAAGCTGTTGCTACACCATCAACAGGAATATTCTGATTAACTGTAAGGATATTAGAATGTAAATCATGCAATGTTGCTAATACACTCGATAAGACACCGGCTTTATCACAAAGTACTATTACATAATTTAATATCCTCTGAGTCAGTTTATCCTCATACGTAAAAACATAATCACGGTATTTATAAAACGCACTTCTGGAAATATCAACTTTTTTACAAGCTGACGCAAAACTTTTCTCTGAGTGCTCTGCAACAAGTTTCTTTACCTCAAGTACTTTTTTAAAAACTTCTGGTAATACTGCACTGTCCACAACAATAAATTGTGGCTGTGGTTCCATAATACTTAATTCCGGCAGGAAATCAAATTTATTATTTCCAGCCTTCTCCTTTCTAAGGAAATAAAATCCTCAATAATAAAATTAAGAACCATAATAGAATATATTCATTGCATATCACATATACTTTACATAAATATTTTATATAAAACTAAATAATACATAAATATAAGCATAAATAATAAATTGCAAAAATAATATATATCAAAGCCGGTTTGTGTTTAAATTAGTCCATATACAGAATACAATTGTATTTATTCCACCAACTATTCTACTATAACATGCTTTTTATGTTTTGTCAATAGTGATTTTCATCTTTTTCCTTCTCTTTTTTAATAGTTGATAAATTTATACTCATAAAAACAAAATTTTCCGGTTTCGAAAAGCAAGCTATTTTTTTAAAAACTTAAAAAACATTTTTTGCAAGCTGAATTTTATTTAAAAAGCAATGCAATTTCAAAAATGAAAAAAATACTCTTGACAAATTCAGTTTTGTGAGTTATGATTGATACATAAAAATACATCACTTTTTTATCGAAACAAAGACGTTTCATTTGTTGATTAAAGCTTATTTTTTAAGCTGAGAATCTACATTTTAACGTCTTTTTATTTTAGGAGGTTTTTATCATGTCAAAAAATGTTGCTGAATATTTTGCTTGTGACGTTTTCAACGATGAGGTTATGAGAGCAAGACTGCCTAAGGCTGTCTACAAAGCAATTAAGAAGACACGTAAACTTGGAGTACCACTTGACCCTACTTATGCTGATGTTGTTGCAAATGCTATTAAAGACTGGGCTATAGAACACGGTGCTACTCACTATACACACTGGTTTCAGCCAATGACCGGTTCTACAGCTGAAAAACATGACTCATTTATCAACCCAACAGACAATGGCATGATAATTATGAATTTCTCCGGAAAACAACTTGTAAAAGGTGAGCCTGATGCTTCTTCTTTTCCTTCCGGCGGTTTACGTGCCACATGTTCTGCAAGAGGTTATACAGCATGGGACCCTACTTCTTTCTGTTTTGTAAAAGAAGGTTCATTATACATCCCAACAGCTTATGTATCATATACGGGAGAAATCCTGGATAAGAAAACACCTCTTCTCCGTTCTATGGATATTTTAAGCACTCAGGCAGTTCGTATTCTGCGTTTATTCGGAAATACAACTGCTACAAAGGTTACTTCAACTGTTGGCCCTGAACAGGAATACTTTTTGATTGATAAGAAAATGTATGATGCTCGTGAAGACCTTATCATGACAGGAAGAACTCTTTTCGGTGCAATGCCTCCAAAGGGTCAGGAACTTGAAGACCAGTACTTCGCAAATCTAAAGCCAAGAATCGGTGCTTACATGGCTGATTTAGATGAGAGTCTCTGGCGTTTAGGCGTATTCGCTACAACAAAACACAATGAAGTTGCTCCTGCTCAGCATGAAATGGCTCCTGTATTCTCTACAACAAATATAGCAACAGACCAGAATGAACTTGCTATGGAAGTTATGGAAAAACTCGCTCTTAAACATAATCTGGTATGCTTGTTACATGAAAAGCCATTTGATGGTGTAAACGGTTCAGGTAAACATAATAACTGGTCTATGAGTACAGACGACGGTCAGAATCTTCTCGACCCAGGTAATACACCAATGGAAAACCTTCAGTTCCTCACATTCCTCTGTGCTGTTATAAAAGGTGTAGATGAGTATGCTGACTTACTTAGAATAAGTGCTTCTTCTGCTGGAAATGACCACAGATTAGGTGCAAATGAAGCTCCTCCAGCAATTATTTCAATCTTTATGGGTGAAGAATTACAGGGTGTTCTTGATGCTCTTGTATCAGGCGGTACTTATGTAAGTGAATCACAGACATTTAAAATCGGTGTAGATGCTCTTCCTGATTTCCCTAAGGACTCTACAGACAGAAACAGAACTTCTCCATTTGCATTTACTGGAAATCGTTTTGAGTTCAGAATGGTTGGTTCTTCTGACAATATCGCATGCCCTAATCACATGCTTAATACAATTGTTGCAAGCGAACTTTGTGAAATTGCTGATAAAATGGAAAGCGTTCCTGCTTCTGAATTCGATGTAACATTAAAATCAATGCTTGCTGAAATTGTTACAAAGCATAAGAGAGTTATATTTAATGGTAATGGCTATTCTGATGAATGGGTAGAAGAAGCTGCAAAGAGAGGTCTTCCTAATTATAAAACTACTGTAGACTGTGTTCCTCATTATGCAGACGAAAAGAATGTTGCTTTATTTGAAAAATTCGGAATCTTCACAAAAGCTGAAATTGAAGCTCGTGTTGAGATTCTGCTTGAAAATTACTCTAAGACAATAAATATTGAAGCTCTTACAATGATTGATATGTCAAAAAAGAAATATATCCCTGCTTGTCTCACATATTCCAAAGAATTAGCTGATGCTATTGCTGTTAAGGAAAGTGTTGAGATTTGTGCTGATGTTGAAAAAGATTTAGCAAAACAAATCGGAGAACTTACTTCCAAGGCATATAAAGCTACATCAAATCTTGCAGAAGCTACTGCTGCCGCTGCTTCAATTACAAATATTCCTGATATGGCTACAGCTTATAAAGAAAATGTTATCCCTATTATGGATGAGTTACGTGCAGCCGTAGATGCCCTTGAAGTTATGATGCCATCAAGCTCATGGCCTGTACCTGCTTATAGTGATATTATTTTTAATGTATAATATATAATTTATATAATATGTAACTTAGTAATATAAACTTCATATAAATTTATAAATGTTCTCAATATACACAAAAGTATATTGAGAACATTTTTTAGATATAAAAAATGTAGTGATATTTTTAAATTTACTCTTGCATTTTTGTACAATATGTGATATACTAAGTATATTATATTCTTTTTAATAGAAAAAATGAGGTGAATCAATTGGCACAATTAAAAAAACCAACAGTAAAAAATCCGCAGTTACTCGCTGCAATTGCCGATTTCAAGGAAAGAAAAACTGCTGAAGCAGAAAAAGCAATGATTGAAGAACTTAAAAAAGCAAAACTTATAGCTCCTGTTCTTATTGAAGGACTGCCTGAAGATGTTGATTTAAGTGATGGTCAAGAACACAAAGCAACAGCTAAATTTATGATGTTGCCAACTAAAGACGGAAAGAAATTCTTCCCTGTTTTTACAGACTGGCTTGAACTTCTGAAATGGAAAAATGACCCTGAATGCAAGACTATTGTTCTGACATTTGACCAGTACTGTGCTATCACATATCAGACAAATGGAGAATCTTCTGGTATAGTAATAAATCCATCTGAACTTGGATTCTTAATTACACGTGAAAAAATGGCTCAGATACAGGGACTTCCTACACCTCCTCCAGGTGCACCGTCTTCATCAGCACTTAACCCTCGTGTTGCTTTTTCTGACATAGACCAGGTTTCAAACGATAATCCGATAGCTGCTATTGATGCTTTCCGTGATGACAGAGTACCAGCAAAAGAACGTGCTATGATAGAAGAAATAACTAAAGCTCAGTTTATTGCTCCTGTACAAATGATAAACATTGAAGACAATGAAAACCTTGAAGACGGAAAAAAACATCAGGCACAGGTAAAATTCCTTATGATTCAGAATGGCGAACAAAAAATGTTCCCATTATTTACAGACCGTGCTGAGCTTGAAAGATGGACAAGTATACCTGAACATAAAACCATGATACTTCCTCTTGCACAATACGGTGCAATGTTCCAGCAAAAGGGCGATGCAAATGGTATTGTTATCAATCCATTCAAAAAAGACGGCGCTCTTGTTATGAACAAGCAGCAGGTATTAACTATTACAGGCAGAGTTAATCAGGGCAATATTCAACTTTTTGAACTTAAAGAAAATCCAACTGATATGCTTGACAAAATGAAAGATTATATGAAGGACGTTCCTGAAATTCATGCAGCATATATTGTTGGAATGCGTGTAGCTGAAGGAAAAGAAAGCTTTATGCTTATTATTGATTGTGATAGCTTAGAAGATGAACACAAGGCTTTTGATCCACTTGCTGAAATTGCAAGAGATTTCACTGAAAATGTTCCTTGTGGTATTGTTACGACTCAAGTTGAAATGGCTAAAAAAGTTATTGAAAACAGAATTCCATTCTATAAGAAAGAAGATTAATTTATACTTTATTTCTTTTATAGAAATGACTATTGTAATATCTTATTGCAATAGTCATTTTTTATTATCTTATAATAAGTTATTACTTTAAATTTATAAAAAAGAACCACATAAAACGGAGAAAAGTCTCTATTTTACGTGGTTTTCAGATGAAGCTATTAGCCAGACTTGAATCGGTAGCCTCTCCCTTACTAAAGCACCTGCTCTAATTCATAATATATGCATTATCTTCTGAATATTATTTATCACCTTTTATTAAATTCTATAGCTTGCAAAAGTAATCTTCATATACAAATAATGTACAATAAAATTAAATCCCCATGCAGACTGCATGGGGAAATAATACTATTTAACGGAAATCGTTTACACATAAGATTTCTCAATTTCTTCAGATTTTTGTTCAAATTTTATCTCATCAGTCTGCTTTTTTATGAATTTACTATGGATATATGACATTCCTTTAAACAAATACATATAGAAAAGTTCAAGCAAAACAGATGTGAAGAAACTCATAACAACAAGTATTCCAAGGTCTATCCACACATTTGATGTTATATAAACAAGTTTCGTAATCTCAAGAAAATAATAACAATAGAAACTATGTACAAGCCACATATTTGTACTATGTTTGCCTATCAAATTAAAAACAAATTTTAAAGGCTTTATAGAATCAAAAAATACTGATAATGATACCGCAAAAATAGGAGCATACACTAAATCAACTTCCGAACCAACCACAAAACATCTGCACCATATCACAACAAAAGCTACTAATAAGCCAAATACAGCTTTAAAAGGAAGATTACAAAACATTTTTTTCAATCTTACAATAACATCGTATTTTGCAAAAACAATACCTGCAAAAAACGGGCCTTGCCAATACTGTTTCATAACAAAAACGTATAAAAAATATATTACTTGAAAGACCTTCTAATCCATGAATCGACGACAGATTTGGAAATACAGACCTGAACAACATATCAAGCAAAAAAACAATAAGAAGTTCTCCTGAAAAACTGTTTAACTTTTTAGTAAACTTAAAATATACTGTCCCCATAATAAGAACACATATATATGTTCTCATAAACCACCATTCACTATTTAACGAATCAGAAAGCATAGTGAAGTTTGCAAACACATTTGTAATAATTTCTCTTATATTAGCAAAATTATATCTTGATGCTAACATTGAAACTTCTTCTCCAGAACGCTTAAAAAATATGAGCGCTACAGGTATAAATATTATAAATATTTTCCAATATTTTTTAAACAATCCAACAACAGAATTAGTCAAGCTAAAATGTCCCTTTTGAATACTTTTGTATATTCCACATCCGCCCAAGAAAAAGAATACACCAACACAAAATTTCATATTCAAAGCTAGATTTTCAAGAAAGCCCTCATTTATAAACCAATCATTGTGAGATTTGAATCCATCAAATCCCACAGGAAAACGGTAATTAAATCCTGCGAGATGATGAAGAAGCATCATAATAACAGCTACGCCCTTAACAACTCGAGTATCTTCACGAGTAAAACTTGCATTCACCTTATTCATAAAAATAATTTACCATCTTTACCGAACTAAATTTTTAATTGGAGCTGTTAACCGGACTTGAACCGGTGACCTCTTCCTTACCAAAGAAGAGATTTACTTTTTGTTATCTGTTGTAGTTTGTAGTATATTGCGGTAATACGTTGTTTTCTGAATTTTATTTATTGTCTCTTGTAGTGTCCTGTAGTGCCCTTTAGTAATATTAGTGCCCTCATAGTGCCCTCACATATGAATGTAGCTAAAAGGAGTATCAGACTTCGTATAACCATAAATAAAAAAAGATGTGCATTCCTGTACCAGAGGAACACACATCGTAAAAAAGTTACAATAAGCGAAAATATAAAACACTAAACAATAATATTGAAATATCATATATATTATATCATATTTATATGATTAAGTCAAGAGAAAATAATATATTGTTACTACGCTTTATGTATATTTAAATTTATTATAGATATAATTATCTATTATTTTTATATTCATTGTGGCTTAATAGATGATTGTAGCTATTCTATAAATAAGTTACGGAAATATATTAACTTTTATTCATATGCTATTTAATTTATAATATAGATAATAAAACATATAAACATAATAAATAACTTAAATTATTATACAATATTTTAAATAACAAA
>JAFTWL010000177.1 GCA_017465305.1 Ruminococcus sp.
TATAGTATTTCCATCATCTCTTTCCGATGGTGAATTTAAAATCTCAATTAACTGTTTTCTTTCACATGTGTTTAAGAACCAATTTTTCTTTTCTCCTTTATTATGATGAATCACATAGTCACAATCACGAAATTTAATTCTTGCAATTTTGGATGCTTTAGTGGGGTCTATATGGTTGTATACTTTAAAATATTCCATATTTTTAAGATTACGGTTTTTATCAGGATTTATGGCAACTGTTATATTATATTTTTTGGAACGAGCTATTGTTGTAAATTCAGTAAGTATTTCACCTGCTTCTATGTCAATTGAAAATTCTTCACATAATTTTAAATCATAATCGTCATACAAATCTGTATCAAACATAATAAAAATCTCCTTTATAAAAAATAATACCTGATAAAAATGACAGAACTTTATAGTAAAGAAGCGGCTTTACATAAAGTAAAGTCGCTTCTGATGAAAATATTTAGTCAATATAAAATATACGATTTTCTTTTATTTCAGGAATATCTGTAACTTCTACATCAGGATAGCCTAATGCAAGGTGTCCGATACCCTCAAAATTTCCTTCAAGCCCAATCATTGAAAGAATTTCTTGACCAAGTTCACTTTCAAATTCCTGTTTAGCTCTGTGAATCCAGCAACTGCCTAAGCCCAATTCATGAGCTTTAAGCATCATATTTCCAAGGGTAAGACTGCCATCATATACAGCTGTACTGACTTGTGAATCAGCAATGACTATGAGAATAACAGGAGCGTTATAGAAAGGGTCAAAATCTTCTGCCCAGCCTCCGATTTTTGAATTAGCTTTTACAATCTTTTCTCTTAATTCAGTGTTTGTAACAGCAATTACTACAGGGGCTTGTTTACCTCTTCCAGAAGCAGCATAAACGCCAGCTTCAATAACTTTATCAATCAATTCTTTTGGAACTGAATCAGATTTAAATTTTCGTATACTTCTTCTTTTTTTAATAATATCAGTTAATTCACTCATAATTCTTTATATCTCCGAATTATTGAAATTATTTAATAAGGCTTTTTCCTGTCATTTCTTCTGGTTGTGGCAAACCAAGAACCTGAAGTATTGTAGGAGCAATATCAGCAAGCACTCCGCCTTCACGTAATGTGTAGTCTTCACCAACTACAATGAATGGTACAGGGTTAGTAGTATGAGCAGTAAATGCAGAGCCATCAGGTTCATACATTTTATCAGCATTACCATGGTCAGCAGTAATCATAGCTACACCACCTTTTGCAAGAATAGCGTCAACCATTCTTCCAACGCAAGTGTCAACAGCTTCTACAGCAGCCTTTGCAGCGTCAAAAATACCTGTATGTCCAACCATATCGCAGTTTGCATAGTTAAGAATTATTACATCATATTTATCGCTTTCAATAGCTTCTACAACAGCATCTGTTACTTCATACGCACTCATTTCAGGTTTCATATCAAATGTTGGAACATCAGGGCTTTTAATAAGGATTCTGTCTTCTCCTTCAAAAGTCTTTTCCTCACCGCCATTAAAGAAGAATGTAACATGTGCATATTTCTGTGTTTCAGCGATTCTGAGCTGTGTTTTACCACACTTACTTAAATATTCGCCTAATGTCATTTTTAATTCTTCTGGTGGATATGCTACAGATACATTTGGCATAGAAGCGTCATACTGTGCCATGCAAACAAAGTGAACTGGGAAAAATCCGTTTTTACGTTCAAATCCATTGAACTCAGCATCAACAAAGCTTCTTGTAATCTGTCTTGCACGGTCAGGACGGAAGTTGAAGAATACAACGCTGTCATTTTCTTTGATAGTACCATTTGAATCAATAACAGTTGGAAGCATAAATTCATCTGTAACGCCATTAGCATAAGAATCTTCAATAGCTTTTACAGGGCAGGTTCCTTTAACACCTTCACCGTAAACCATAGCAGAATATGCTTTTTCTACACGGTCCCATGCGTTATCTCTGTCCATTGCATAGTAACGACCAGAAATAGTTGCAACTTTACCAACGCCTATTTTCTTCATTTCAGCACAAGCTTCTTTCATAAATTCAGCAGCTGATGAAGGAGGTACGTCACGACCATCAAGGAAAGCATGTACATAAACTTTTTCAATACCATTATTCTTTGCCATTTGCAGTAGTCCATAAAGGTGTTCTATGTGACTGTGTACACCACCAGGAGAAAGCAATCCCATAAGGTGTAATGCACTGTTATTTTCCTTACAATTTTTTATTGCATCGCAAAGGGCAGGATTTTTAAAGAAAACGCCGTCCTTAATATCTTTTGTAATCTTAACAAGCATCTGATAAACAATTCTGCCGGCACCAATATTTGTATGTCCTACTTCAGAATTTCCCATCTGTCCATCAGGAAGACCAACATTAAGACCACTTGCACCAATAAGTGTATTTGGACCTTTAAAATAACGGTCAAGGTTAGGCTTTTTTGCAGCACGGATAGCATTGCCATAGTCTTCTGGGTTATAACCGAAACCATCCATAATAATTAAAGCAACAGGTTTTTTACTCATAAATATATTACATTCCTTTCAAAAACGGGCGGTTTTAACCGCCCGCATGATTATACTTGTATTAAAAGAAAAATATTATAGAAATTTCCTTTAAAATAATTACTTAGAAGCTTCTTCAAGCAGTACGCCGAACTTTTCAGCAACTAAGGAAGCACCGCCGATAAGACCGCCATCAATGTTTTCCTTAGCAAGAAGTTCAGCACAGTTCTTTTCATTCATAGAGCCACCATACTGAATTGTCATACCATCAGCAGCTTCCTTGCCAAACATACCTTCTACAGTCTTACGGATAAATGCACAAACTTCTTCAGCCTGTTCAGCTGTTGCAGTCTTGCCTGTACCGATTGCCCATACTGGCTCGTAAGCGATGATTACATTCTTTACGCACTTTTCGCAAGCGTCATGTAATGCAACCTTAACCTGCTTAGCAACAACTTCTTCAGTGATACCAAGTTCGCGTTCTTCAAGTGTTTCACCAACGCAGAGAATAACAGTCATACCAGCCTTTAAGCCAGCCATCGTTCTTTTAGCAACTGTTTCATCAGTTTCGCCGAAGTACTGTCTTCTTTCAGAGTGACCAACAATAACATACTTTACACCCATTTCTGTGAGCATATCAGCAGAAATTTCACCTGTGAAAGCACCTTTTTCTTCAAAGTGAACATTTTCAGCGCCAACTTCAATATTTGTGCCTTCTGTTAAACGAAGTGCAGTTTCAAGGTTAGTGAATGGTACGCAGATTACAACACCACAAGTTTTGTCAGCAGCAATTGGCTTTAAAGCTTCAATAAGTTCAGCTGCTTCTTTACGGTTTTTATTCATTTTCCAGTTACCAGCGATAACTGCTTTTCTCAATGTCTTATTCATTGGTAGACAACTCCTTATTTTTTTAATTCTTTTTTGCCATTATTTATTGGCAGTCCTTTAGTTGACTTAGCTGACGCATTATTATCACAGCCATTTCCATGATTATTACAACCATTGTAGCTTCCTATTGCTATACCTTTTGAAAATGGTTTTAGTAGCATTCCGATAAAAATACCGAATATTGTACCAAGTAAAAAGCATAATTTACAGCTGTCAGCATCTTTTACAAAATTTTTTAATAAATTCTTTTTCATAAGCATTATTTAAAATTTTGATTACTTATCAGCGATAACAGCAACACCAGGAAGAACCTTACCTTCGAGGTATTCAAGGGAAGCACCGCCACCAGTAGAAATATGGCTCATCTTATCAGCAAAACCAAGCTGCATAACAGCTGCTGCGGAGTCACCACCACCGATAATAGTAGTAGCATCTGTATCAGCAAGAGCCTGAGCAACAGCTACAGTACCATTTTTAAGGATTGGGTTTTCAAATACGCCCATAGGACCATTCCATACAACAGTCTTTGCAGTCTTAACAGCATCAGCAAAGAGAGCCTGAGTCTTTTCGCCGATATCAAGACCCATTCTGTCAGCTGGGAGATGTTCAGAATTAAATGTTTCTACTTCGATTTCAGCATCAATTGGGTCTGGGAAGTCCTTAGCTGTAACTGTATCGATTGGAAGAAGGAGCTTCTTTCCATTAGCCTTTGCCTTTTCGAGCATTTCCTTGCAATATTCAAGTTTTGTATCATCTACAAGAGAAGTACCAACTTCAAATCCTTCAGCCTTCAGGAATGTGTAAGCCATACCACCACCGATGATAAGTGTATCACACTTTTCAAGAAGGTTAGAAATTACGTTAAGCTTATCAGCAACCTTTGCACCGCCAAGAATAGCAACAAATGGACGAACTGGTGTTTCAACAGCATTTCCCAGGAACTGAATTTCCTTCTGCATCAGATAACCAACAGCTGTAGTATCAACGAACTTAGTAACACCTGCTGTAGAAGCATGAGCTCTGTGTGCACTGCCGAAAGCATCCATTACGAAAATGTCAGCGATAGAAGCAAGTTCTTTGCTGAATTCTTCTCCGTTCTTTGTTTCTTCAGCACCTCTGAAACGAGTATTTTCGAGAACGATGATTTCACCGTCAGCCATTTCAGAAACAGCAGCTCTTACTGTATCATCTACAACAACATCAGAAGGAACAAAAGTAACCTTTGTAGAAACGAGTTCTGCAAGACGTTCAGCAGCAGCCTTCAGAGAGAACTTAGCTTCTGGACCATTCTTAGGCTTGCCGAGGTGAGAGCAAAGAATTACTTTACCGCCTTCAGAAACCAGCTTGTTGATAGTTGGAAGAGCAGCCTGAATTCTGTTATCATTTGTGATTACGCCGTCTTTCATAGGAACGTTGAAATCCACACGAACGAGAACACGCTGACCTTTTACGTTAATATCGTCTACTGTAACTTTGTTTAAACCTGCCATTATATTTGACATCCTTTCATAGTTAATATAACCTATTTAAGTGTAGAGCATTACTACACTATACATTTTTATTTTACACTATTTCACAACATTTTGCAAGCCTTTCAGAAAGATTTTTAAAAACTATTTTATTAAAATAAATTTTATAGATATAAAATAATATAAATTAAAAATAAATATATTTTATTAAAGCTTTTCTTAATCACTTTAACTTATATATTTGCATAAAATGTGTATAAGGATTCAGGAGGTGATAAGAAATATATGGTGTATGAAATGATGATTGCAGCTATTTTAATTTTAACAGTAATCCTGATTGTAGAGATTGTTCAGGTGTTTACAAAAAATCATAATAAAACAAATGAAAAGCCAGAAGGATTATATACAATATTGCCGTATTATCAGTCAAATAAAAATTTTGAAAAACGCTTGCATGAAGTGATTTCGCAGATGCGATGGATGGATAGTGAATTGCTAAGATGTGTATATATTGTTGGAATTGATATAGATAAAGAACATGAAAATAATATAAAAAAGATTTGTAATAAACATGGAAGCTTGATTTACTGCACGAAGTCAGAATTTGAGAAATTTCTGGATATAAAGGATTTTTCATCGAAAAGTGATTGCATTCTGTCTAAAAAAATAGTATAATAGGAATCAACGAGAATGCAGGTGGTGAAAAGATGGAAGAAAAATTATTGCGTATCGAAGGAACAGTTGAAAATGTTCTTTTTCGCAATGAGCAAAACGGTTATATTGTATTGGATTTGGATGCAGGCGGAGAACTTATTACTGTAGTTGGAGAACTTGGAGATATAGATGAAGGTGAAAGTTTACTAATTGAAGGAAATTATGTTACACATCCACGCTTTGGAGTGCAGTTTAATGCACAGTACTGTGAACGAAAATTTCCTGTAGATACTATAAATATTCAACGATATCTGTCTTCAGGTGCAATTAAGGGAATAGGTTCTTCTCTTGCAAAAAAGATTGTTCAGACTTTTGGTGAAAAGACGTTAGAAATAATGGAAAATGAACCATCAAGGCTTATGGAAATTAGGGGAATATCTCCTAAAAAGTGTGATGCAATTGAAAAGGAAGTAAAAAAGATTTTTGCACTCAGAAATATAATGACTTTTCTATCTCAATATGGAATACGTTCTAAATATGCAATGCGTGTTTATCAGAAATTCGGATGTGGGGCAAAAGAAATGCTTTGTTCAAATCCTTATCTTTTGTGTTCAGCAGGAATTGATTTGGAGTTTAGAAAAGCAGAATTGTTGGCAAAAGATATGATGATATTAAAAACCTCTCCTGAACGTGTTGAAGCTGGAATTATAAATATACTTATGCATAACACTCAAAATGGGTATACATGTCTTCCTCTTGACCGTTTACAGCCTAAAGTTTGCGAATATCTTGATATTGAGGAAGAAGTTTTCAGGAAAATATATAATCAGGCAATAAACGAAAAAATTCTTATTGAATATAATAAAAATGAGCGTAAATTTGTATATTTACCCGAATATTATAGAGCTGAAAGATATATTGCTGATAGGATGCAGGTTTTAAAAGATTTTTCATCACCAGAAGATAATGAAAATTTTATGGAGATGATAGAAAAAGAGGAATCTGAAAAGAAAATACAATATGAAGAATTGCAGAGAAGAGCGATAGTTTCAGCACTTTCAAAAGGCGTTATGATTCTGACGGGAGGGCCTGGAACAGGAAAGACAACAACATTAAATGCAATAATTTCTCTTTATAAAAAACAGGGATATCGAGTAATGATTTCAGCACCTACAGGACGAGCTGCACAGCGTATTTCTGATTTGGCAGGATATGATGCCAGAACAATACACCGTTTACTTGAAGTTGAATTTGATAATACAGGTGTTATTCGCTTTAAGCATAAAGAAAGTAATCCGCTTAGTTGTGATGTTATGATTATTGACGAAATGTCAATGGTCGATGTGGTGCTTTTTGAACATCTTTTAAGAGCATTAAGATTGAATTGTAAAGTTATCATGGTAGGTGATAGCGACCAGCTTCCATCAGTTGGAGCAGGAAATTTACTTGGTGATTTGATTGCAAGTAATAAAATACCTGTTATTGCATTGAAACAGATTTTCCGTCAGGCACAGCAAAGTTGCATCGTTACAAATGCCCATAAAATAATAAAAGGTGAATATCCTGACTTAACACAGAAAAATGCTGATTTTTTCTTTTTTCAAAGATTGAGAGCTGAAGATACAATATCACTTTTATTGGAACTTGTAAAAACAAGACTTCCAAAAGCTTATAATTATTCTTCTACTGAAGATATTCAGGTTATTTCACCATCACGAAAAGGGATACTTGGAGTAGTCGAATTAAACCGTCACTTGCAGGAATCATTGAATCCAGCAAAAGCAGGAAAACCTGAAGTAAAATCTATGATTTATACATTCAGAGAGGGCGACAAAGTAATGCAGATAAAAAATAATTATGATATTGAATGGCATAAGGATGGTGAAACTGGAGCTGGCATTTTCAATGGTGACATAGGAAAAATTTTAAATATAAATCAGAAGGACGGAACAGTTATAATTTCATTTGATGGCAGAAATACAGTGTATCCATTTGAAATGCTTGAACAGCTTGAACTTGCATATGCAATAACAGTACATAAAAGTCAGGGAAGTGAGTTTGAAGTTGTAATATTGCCATTGCTGGGAGGATTTGATAAATTATATTATCGTAATTTACTATATACAGCTGTAACTCGTTCTAAAAAACTTTTAATTTTAATAGGTTCTCAGAAAAAAATATTTCAGATGGTGGATAATAACCGCCGAAGCAATCGTTATACATGTCTTCGCCATATGCTTGAACAGGAAGAAGATGATTATGAGTATGATGCAGAAAATGAAAATTCTTTCCCAATTTTGTCTTGATTTGATGTATCCTAATCGTTGTCCTTGCTGTGATATTCATATTAAATGGAATGAATTTTTGTGTGAAAAATGTAAAAATGTGATTTTAATTGAAGATGGTATTTTATGTCCGTTTTGTGGCAAATCACATAATGATTGTATTTGTAATGAGGATGATATGAAATATGATGAAGCAATAGTTTTGTCATGGTATGAAGAAGAAGCAAAGAAGGGAATAATTGAAGCTAAATTATCAGAGAATTGTAATTTTATGAAATATGCAGGGTATGAGATAGGTAAAAGAATTTTAGAAAATGAACAGTGGAATATGGCAGATGCAATTGTCCCTGTACCAATGAGTAAAAATGATTTTCTTTTGCGTGGAGTAAATCCTGCTGAATGTATTGCCCGTGAAATTTCTTCTGTAACTCATATACCATTATATAAAAATTGGCTGAAAAAGAAAAATGGAGGGCAGAAACAACATATGCTCTCAAGAGACGAAAGAGCTGAAAATGTAAAGCAGTTTTATACAGAAAAGCATAATCTTAACGGGTATACTGTTATTTTATGCGATGATATTCTGACAACAGGAAGTACAATGAACAGATGTGCAGAACTTTTGAAAAGTAATGGTGTAAAAACTGTCATTGCTGCATTGGCAGCGACAACAAAAAGAAAGGAAAATGAAATATGGCAACAACAGATATTGGAATCGACCTCTGAACAGCTAAAACAATGATTACTTTGGGAAGGA
>JAFTWL010000178.1 GCA_017465305.1 Ruminococcus sp.
CTACCATCAATTGTTGCTGCTTCAAGAGTAACAGGTGTTCCTGTTTCATCTTCAATAACATAGTTCTGTGCATAATCTTCATGTTCTCTTATTTCTGTATCCCAGCCTAATGGGAATTCATAATAACTACCATGTTCTGCATCTGTTTTCAGTTCAAGACCATATTCCTCAGCTATTGCCTTTACTGTTGCTTCATCTGCTATATCATAATAGAATTCAACAACTGTATTACCATTTTCAGTGTATACTGCTGATTCACTATCTTGCTTACCAAATGACCATCCAAGTGTACCTGGATTCATTCCCCATGTAAGAATAGCTTCATAGTCAAAGTTTCTTTCATACTTCTTATATGTTGAAGCATCGAGCAATGCCTGTGCTGCTGCCGATGGCTTGATAAGACCAGAGTTTCCTATAACTTCAACAGAATTGAATACTGTTGGAGCTGCTGCAAGAGCATTCTTTTGACCTGCTTCTACAAATCTTTTTCCGATATTCCAACCATAACTATCTGGTTTAGGAACTTCCTGTGTTGTAGTTGTAACCTTTGGAGTTGTTGTAGTCATTGCTTTTGTAGTAGTTGTTGTCTGCTTTGCTGTTGTTGTGGTTGCTTTTGTAGTAGTTGTTGTTACTACTGGTGTAGCTTCCTTAAACTTAACAACTACATCGCCGCTATATGTTGCAGCTGCATCAGGCCACCATTTCTGAACCTGTAAGTACTTTGTTACAACAGCACCTGTTGCTGTGATATTTCCATTATCGTCTTTTGTAGATGCTGTTTCAGGAATTTTTACTGTAACTTTATTGTCACCTGGATTCAATGTGAAATTTTCACAAGCCCATGAACCGCCTTCAATTTCAAATCCAACAGCACCGCCACCAGATTCACTTCCAGCAAGATTGCAGTTAAATGTTACAGAATCAAGTATAAGACCTAATTTTCCATAAGCTGAAAGGTCGATATAAAGATTTCCATCTTTATCAATTACATCAGAGGCTTTGAAAGTTACTTCATTCATTTCAGAAGAGCTTCCGCCACCTGTAATTTTTCCGCTCTTTACATCAGCAAATACCTGACCTACGTCCTGACTGAACCATGTGAGAGTATCTCTGTCAAAGAACTGCATATCACAATGACTGCTTCCATCCCAGAGAATAGGACACATACCATTTTTTGAGTAAGCTGTACCAGCTACAGTTCCAATGAATTCATTTATAGATTCTTTATCTTTGCCATTTTTATCTTCTGTAAGTACACCATATTCACCGATAATTACAGGGATGCCCTGACTTAAGAATTTATCTTCAAGTTTCTTGAAATCAGCAGATACAACAGCTTTTTCAAGGTCTGTACCCCATTCTGATTCATAGCCCCATGTAGCACCAGCTTCTGCAACACAGAAAGTAGTTGGTTCATAATAGTGAACAGAAACAGCTATTTTATCAGCTGGGTCATTCGGAGCAGAGAAACTGCTTTCAATAGCTTTTGATGTATTATTATTTGAAGCTGGAACAAGCAGAAGACGGTCTGCATTGTTTCCTCCAAGTCCACGGATTGTGTCAACAAAAAGCTGATTGAGCTGCATAATTTCAGAATTTTCTTTTTCTACTTCATTAAGGCTTTCAAATACTACCTTGTCATCACAATCTGCGAAGTATTCACCAATCTGCTTCCATGTTGAAACAAATTTATCTTTCGCATTGATTCCCTGAGTAAGCCAGTTGCCACTTGTTCCATCATGATGAATATCTACAATCGCATACATACCATTATCTGTACAGTATTTTACAACTTCCTTGACTCTTGCAAGATAAGCTGGATTGATAGTGCCGTTTGAATCCATCTTTTCATACCAGGTTACAGGAATACGAACGCTGTCAAACCCTGCTTTTTTCATAGCCTTAATCATATCTTCTGTTGTTGCAGGATTGCCCCAGCCACTTTCAAAGTTATCCGCACCACAGTTGAAACAATCAAAAGTATTACCGAGGTTTATTCCGAGTCCCATAGCCTCTACAGTTTCGATTGCTGTAAGGTCAGCCGCACTTACTGAAGATAAATTAACCAGAAAAGCGGATGAAGCAGAAACAGAGAGGGTTGCTGCGGTAAATACAGAAAATGCTTTTTTAAATAATTTCATTTTTCTTTACCTAATCACTCATATTTTATAATATTTTGAGTGATTTTCTCCTTTCATATTATTATGATAATTATGTTATAACGTTATCTTTATTTTATCATATTATTTTATATATGTCAATAAGATTATATATACTTTTTATATTTATGAAGTGAAAAACCACAAAACTAACAAAGTTTATTAAAAAAACTTGTGCAACTTTTTATATACTCTGGTGAATTATTCAAATAAAAAAGCCCCTGTTAACAAAAACAGAGACTTTTTTATTATATGTTTTTAGGATGTTAGAAAAAACAGTGGTGACCCGTACGGGAATCGAACCCATGATTCCGCCGTGAAAGGGCGATGTCTTAACCGCTTGACCAACGGGCCAAATTAAAAAAATAGGACAGTCAAATCCAGTCGAGTTAAAAACTATACTGGATTTGATTATATATGTTAAAATGCACAAAATCTTTTAAAATCCAATAACCTGAAAGATGCCACTGGATTTTAAATGGTGACCCGTACGGGAATCGAACCCATGATTCCGCCGTGAAAGGGCGATGTCTTAACCGCTTGACCAACGGGCCATATATGGTAGCGGCAGTAGGATTCGAACCAACGACCAATCGGGTATGAACCGAGTACTCTAGCCAACTGAGCTATGCCGCCACTTATAATAATGTTGTCGCACACTAATAATTAAGCAGTATTTCTGCGACTTTTATAGTATACTACAAAATTATAAAAAAGTCAAGCCTTTTTTCGATTTTTTTCATTTTCGTATAATTGCACATAAAATTATTATAATTTATGTGCAATTACACCAAACTGCGGGGAGTCCCCGCTGACAAATCCCCCTGAGATTTACAATACATTTATTTATTTTTCAATACTCACCCACTAAAGGGGAGGCAATTTCACTTTTATTTCAATTATACTTGTTTAAAATTTTAATTTCTGTCTTATCGCCCCCCGTGAGGGTGAAAGTTTTTTAATGATATCAGTATCGTAAAATCTGGAGTAGTGATATAGTCAAGCTATCTCAGCTTTTAGCTATTCTCATAGAAATGTCAAAGCAGATTACAGAGTGCGTCAATGCTCCAAGTGAAATAATATCAACGCCTGTTTCAGCAATAGCTCTTATATTTTCAGCAGTTACATTTCCGGATGCCTCAAGCATAGCCTTGCCATTGTTTATTTCAACTGCCTTTTTCATATCTTCACAACTCATATTGTCAAGCATAATAATCTCAACGCCTGTATCAAGTGCTTCCTTCAATTCATCAAGGTTACGAACTTCAAGTTCGATTTTAGTCATATGTCCAATTTTTTTTCTAAGTGCATTTACTGCCTGAGTTATACCGCCATAAGCGTCAACATGATTATCTTTAAGCATAGCACCATCAGAAAGATTATAACGGTGGTTTTTTCCTCCTCCAACTGTTACAGCGTATTTCTGCAATGGACGAAGTCCTGGCAATGTTTTTCTTGTATCTGTTATCTTTGCATTAGTTCCTTTTACAAGCTCCACACAATTATTTGTAGCTGTTGCAATTCCGCTCATATGCTGTAGAATATTCAAAGCTGTTCTCTCACCTTTAAGAAGTGTTCTTGTAGAACCCTGCATATTAGCAATTATGTCACCTTTTTTTACCTTTTCACCGTCGTGTACAAGGATTTCCATAGAGAAATCACCGCCTACAAGTTCAAAAACACGCTTAGCTATGTCAATACCGCAGATTACACCGTCAGTCTTTGCGATATAATATGCCTTGCTCTTGTGATTTTCGTCAAGAAGATAGTCAGTAGTTACATCAACATAATGTATATCTTCCTGAAGAGCTGTTTTTATAATATCATCTACATAAAAATTATTAAGTATCATTATCTTATCATTCCTTTTTAAAATATATATTTTGTATATGTATCAGACTGCAAAAATAGTTAAAATAAAAGTTATACCACCCCCGTGAGGGGGAGAATTTTGTAACAGATAACAGTATCATAACGGCTATGGGAGGGCAGCGGTCAAGCTGACTCAGTTTGGTAAATAAATTCCTGCTTCATCCGCTTTTAAATTATAATCAGATATTGTTTTTCCTTCTTCAATTTTTGTGACTTTTAAAGTAGATATTTTATCTGCCTGCTCAGAATCAAATGAAAAGTACAATACATATTTATTAACCGCCTTTGAACCTATCTCAACATATACATTTGTTTTTTCATTATCATATTCAATCCAGCCATCACCTATTGAACCAGTAATATCAACAGGTATTGATTCTAAAAAAGCGTCAATTTTATTATCTATATCACTTATTGATAAAAGCTTATCAGAAAGAATATTATAAAAATCTTCCCTGTATTTTTGACATTCATATTCATACATATCCTTATCCATATCCTTAGTGTGCAAAAATTTTAATATTACACTTTTTGTGTCATAAATCATTTCATTTTTAGGATAAAGTATACCCAGAATATTAGAACAGCCCCCGCCCTGATTAAGTCCAGCATCAGGCCAGACTTCAAGTCTCATACTATATACGCCCAGTCTTTCTGGTTCTTTTTCTTGTACTGTCCATTCATCCCATGTCAGTTTATAATAATTTTTAGTTGTTTTAAAAACACATACGGGATGAACTTCACATGACATTTTTTCCCCGGAATGAGATGTAAAACTTTGATTTCGTTGTGTGATTTCAACAAAATCTCCTTCATATATACTAAGCATATAATCAATGCCTTCATCAATATCTTCTGTTAAAGATAAAGCTTTCTCTGAAAAAAGATTTTTTATAGCTTCAGCGTCTTTATTCTCAAGTGCTTCTATCACAATATTTTCTACTGATATTTTTTTATCAGCATTGCTATTATCAGATTCCTGCAATTCCTGTAAATCTTCTTTTAATTCTTCTTTTGCTTCATTTACAATATTCATTGCATTTTCTTTTAATGAACAAGCAGTTAAACTAAATAATAACACCAATGCTATAATTACTTTTTTCATTATACTAACCTCCTCATTTTATTGAATAATATTTTCAAAGATAGTTAAAATACAAGTTTTACCACCCCCCCGTGAGGGGGAGAGTTTTGTAACAGATAACAGTATCATAACGGCTGGGGGCGGACAGCGGTCAAGCTGGCTCAGCTTGTTATATAACTTCTTTAAGAATAATATATGCAACTGTTGCAAGTGACTTAGCTTCTACATAATCAGAATCAATTATAAAATGTTCTGTATTTAAAAGTTTCTTTATTTCCTTAACTCTTTCAAATCCATCAAGAAGTGTTGCATGATTCGGCAATACAAAATAACTTGACTGCATTATCTTTCTTATCTCTGTTCTCATTCCCTTAGGTAACGGCTTTGCATCTTCATATACAGGAAATACTGTTTCCTCAAATTCATCAGGAACATCATTAAGCTTTTCTGTAATATCAAGTGCAGCCTGACGTGAGAATACAAGAGCTTCTAAAAGTGAATTGCTTGCAAGTCTGTTATTTCCATGTACTCCGGTATTTGAACACTCTCCAGCAGCATAAAGCCCTTTTATAGTAGTTTCAGAATTTGAATTTACCTGTATTCCACCCATAAGATAATGCTGACATGGGTATATTGGTATTGGTTCTTTTGTCATATCATAACCCTGCTCAAGAACTTTTTCATAAATCATAGGGAAACGATTTTTTATAAATTCAGAATCTTTATGGGAAATATCAAGATAAAAATCTTTAGAATTAGTAGCCTGACTTTCAAGAGCTATTGCATGAGAAACTACATCCCTTGGTGCAAGCTCAAGACGTTCGTCATAGCGATGCATAAATCTCTCTTTATTGCAATTGAGAAGATATGCCCCCTCACCACGTACAGCCTCAGATATAAGAAAACATTCTCTTGTGTGGTGATTATTAAATGCTGTTGGATGGAACTGAATTAGATGAAGATTTCGGATTTCTGCTCCGTTTTCATATGCAAATGCTATTCCATCACCTGTTGCTATTTTTGAATTTGTTGTAAACTCGTAAACTCTTCCTATACCACCAGTTGCAAGCATTACAAAATGACTGTGGTATGCACTGCATTCTCCATCTTTAAGAACATTTACTGAAAAACCTGTCCTTGTTTTTTTCAGGTCTACGAGCATGGAATTCTCCATTATAGTTATATTCGGAAATGTTTTTACATTTCTTATAAGAGTATTGAGTATCTCCTCACCTGTAGTATCTTTATGATGAAATATTCTATGGCGTGAGTGACCGCCCTCAAGAGTACGGTGTAGATTTCCATCAGGGGTTTTATCAAAATCAACACCCATATCAAGAATTGCCTTTATTTCATGAGCAGCTGACTCAACTAAAATCTGTACAGTTTCAGGATTGTTTTTAAATCCTCCTGCAATCATAGTATCATTTTTATGAAGTTCTGTTGAGTCATCAGGTGAATCATATACACCCGCTATACCGCCCTGAGCTAATGCAGAATTACAAAGAGTAAGTTCCTTTTTGCATAAAAGCAAAATTCGGCAGGTTTTCGGCAGATTCATTGCACCATAAAGACCGGCAGCACCACAGCCGGCAATAATGACATCGTATGTATTTTCCATAATACAGTCATATCCTTTCAATATAGTGTAGTGGTTCACTATATTTTTTAAGAATTGAGTCTGTTGTAAACAGTACTCAGTATAACAATGTATACTTATTTTATTATAACATACTTTTTTTAATTTGTCACCTGTTTTATAAAATTATTAATCATACTATTGATACGCTACTGTGTGGCATTGGGGCTTTCATCCCCAAACTCTTGGAAGCATTTTTCAAGAAAGCTATTGTATTGAAAAAGCTTTATTGAAAATATTATATAAATTATTTACAGCCAAACACAATAAAAAATCTTTGTATAATTGACTGATTATTTTATTTATGTAACTATTGAATCATGTGAAAATATTTGATATAATAAGAAAAACATAATTAATAAAAATAGAATTTCAAAGGGTGATATTTATGATAATAAGAGCTTATGAAAAAAATGACCTGAAATCAATGATTCAAATATGGAATGAAGTAGTTGAAGAGGGAATTGCCTTTCCGCAGGAGGAATTTTTAAATGAAAAAACTGGCTCTGAATTTTTTGCTTCACAGACATATAGTGCTGTTGCTGTAGATGAAAATAATGAAGTATGTGGACTTTATATTCTGCATCCTAATAATATAGGACGCTGCGGGCATATTTGCAATGCAAGCTATGCAGTCAGTTCTGAATTAAGGGGAAAACATATTGGTGAAAAGCTTATCCTGGATTGTCTGAATCAGGCAAAAAAACATGGATTTAAGATACTACAGTTTAATGCAGTTGTTGAAAGCAATATTCATGCAAGACATTTATATAAAAGACTTGGCTTTATGCAGTTAGGGACTATTCCAAACGGATTCAGAATGAAAGACGGACATTTTGAAAATATATGTGTTTACTATCATGAATTATAAGTTCTTATAGTAATATGTGATATAATTAAATACATTTTTAATGTAAATCAAATTTATAAAAGGATTGTTATTATGAGTAGAATCGTTATCTTATCTGGCAGCATGAGAAAAAACGGAAATACAGATTTACTTGTGAACGCATTTGCAGAAGGAGCAATTAATAATAATATAGTTGAAATAGTATCTGTTGCTGATTACAATGTCAACCCATGTATAGGATGTAATTCCTGCTTTACAAGAGAAGGAAACCAATGCTTTCAAGACGACAATATGACTGAAATATATGAAAAATTAAAATCTGCTGATATGTTAGTTATAGCCTCACCTGTATACTTTTATGGTATTAGTGCAAGTTTAAAGGCGATAATTGACAGATTACATACACCTATGAGAAATAAATTTAAAATTAAAAAACTTGCTTTATTATTAGTAGGAGCTGCTACACTGCCAAACTTATTTGACTCCATAATATTGCAATATCAACTTGTATTAGATTTTTTCAATTTAGAAGATGCAGGCATGATACTTGTAAGAGAAGTAAAAGATAAGGGAGACATTAAAAAAACAAAGTCGTTAGAAGATGCTTATAATTTTGGATTATCAATTAAATAATTAAACTCCAATTTATAACAATAATTTACAATCAATAATACTTAGTAAAATCCCGTATAGCTGACTGTTTTTAAATATAATAAAAAAAGTTCCACGAGTAACTTTATATATGTTACTTATGGAGCTTTTATTTTGCTATTTAATTTTTCTTTTTGAAAAAACCTGATACTATTGCTATAATGCCTATCGCTGCACACACAATGCCACTGTAAAGAATAGTATTTGTAGTGTTATTCATTATTCCTGTAAAGGCTGAATATATAGCTGAATCTTTAATAGTAAATGCTGAAAAATAATCTGTTGCAATTAAAAATATACCTGGTATCATAAGTATAAGACCGACACTGAAAAATGAACATCCTGTCCAGTAGATTCTTCCCCAGACATTTTTCTTTCCTAAAATAAGAACAATAATAAGTATAACACTTGCTATTCCTGATATTATCCTCCCTGCATTTAATAATGGAATGATTTTATCAATCTTATTTAATATGCCCGCTTTTCTCATTGTTTCAAATTTAAACACATCAAGTTTTGAATTTATTGATGACTCAGCTTTTTCAATAGTCTCATTAAGTTTTTTTTCATATGCTTCATCAGGATTATAATTTATACTTTTTGCATAATCAGAAAAAAATGCTGAAATAGATTCCTCAAGTCCTGTATAATCAGGCTTATATTCAGCATCTTTGTTTCCTAAATTTGAATAAGTATGCTTTATATTGTTTTCCATCTCTTTACGTACCCAGTCCACTGTAATTATATCTGTGTAAATTTTTGCTGGTACAGCCGTTGTATTATATTGTTCATTGAAATAATCTTCAATGGATTTATGTGCTTTCTCATCAAGAGACTGTGATGATATGAGTTCAACGCAATTATCAGGATTATGTAATAAACTATAGCCCAGACTGCAAATTATAGTTCCTAAAATACAAAAATTAAGTACAACTGCAATTAAAATCTTCGGAATTATTTTCATTGTTTTTTCTCCGCTTAGTTTTCATAGAATTGTTTTTCTGTAGGATGACAAACTACTCCCACACGTTTATTAGATGAACCAAAAACCTGCATCTCACAAGTGTACAGTGTAAGACGTTCATCCTCTGTAGGAATTACATATTGTTTATTATTATTTTCAAATTCAATCAATTCAGATACAGCATAAGTAAATTTTCCGTACGTAGTGTACAATGTAAGAGAATCCCCTACTTCAAGATTTTTAATATCACTGAAAAATGTATTTACATGAGCACTTATAACAGAATTATTTTCTGCTCCTGCTAATGAAGAACTTGTACTCTGACAAGCTCCATGCTCAAGAAGTTCTGTATTTGTTCCCCAGTAAACAGGAACATATAAATCTATTTTGTCACATGATAATATTGCATACTGTTCTCCGAATACAGGCATAACTGCCTCGCCTGTGTCTGATGTTTTTCCTGTATAGTTCGTATCAATTTCATTTTGTTTGATTTCAAATCCATCAGAATCAGAAACTGATACATTACCCATAAATGCTATATTAAGATACGTCTGAAGCTTTTCATAAGGACGCATTGAACATAATATCACTATACCTGCACAAAGAAGAAATATAAATACAGGCAGTGCAATTTTTACTATAACAGATGGAGTTTTAACTGCAATGATTTCGTTACTCTCATTTTCAGTTTTATCTCTTTTATTTTCTTTCATCAAAGGGCGGCAGGATACCCCGACCTCTTTAGGTCGGGGAGAAATGCCGCTTCCCCCTTTCTATATTAAAATTCTTAGTTTTTTTCTTTACAATCACTAAAATATATAATATACTATATTTAGTGAAAGGAGGTGAAATATATGCGAATGACCGTAACAGCAAAAATACAGCTTATTGTCCCAACTGAACATTGTGAATTGCTGAATACCACAGCAAATGCTTATCGTAATGCTTGTAACTTTGTAGCTGGATATGTGTTCCAAACTCATAATTTAAAACAGTTTTCTTTGAATCAGGAATTATATTATGAAATCCGTGAAAAGTTTGGGCTTGGTTCTCAAATGACACAATCTGTATTTAAAACTGTCATTGCCAGATACAAAACGATTCAGACAAATCAACACCAATGGATTCAGCCTGAATTTAAAGTTCCTCAATTTGATTTGGTTTGGAACAGGGATTATTCTTTAACTCAGGATTATTTTTCAGTCAATACTTTGCATGGCAGAATTAAATTAACATACTATTCAAAAGGTATGGAAAAATATTTTAATAAAGAAATTTACAAATTCGGAACAGCAAAACTTGCCTATAAACATAAGAAATATTTTCTGCACATTCCGGTGACTTTTGAAGTTTCAGAATGTTCTGATTCTGATATTTGTAATGTTGTTGGCATTGACCGTGGAATCAACTTTATTGTGGCAACTTATAACAGTAAACATAAATCTGGCTTTGTCAGTGGTAAAACTGTCAAACAAAAACGTGGACATTATAAAAATCTCCGTAAACAGTTACAGCAGGTCAGAACTCCGTCATCAAGAAAAAGATTAAAAGCTATCGGTCAGCGAGAAAACCGTTGGATGCAGGATATAAACCATCGTGTATCGAAGGCACTCGTTGAGACTAATCCGGAGCATACTCTTTTTATTCTTGAAGATTTGACCGGAATCCGTTCTGCTACTGAAAAAATCAGACTGAAAAATAGATATGTCTCTGTAAGCTGGGCTTTTTACGATTTGGAACAAAAACTTATCTATAAAGCAATGCAACATTATGACAAAGTGATTAAAGTAAACCCTGCTTATACAAGTCAATGCTGTCCTATGTGCGGACATACAGAAAAAGCAAACCGCAATAAGAAAATACATCTTTTCTGTTGCAAAAACTGTGGTTACAAATCAAATGATGACCGTATAGGTGCAATGAATCTGTATTGTATGGGAATTGATTATTTAGTACCTGATACAGTTACAGCAGAGTAAATCTTTGCTGTAAGGGGCGTTGTCAACCGTCCCACGATGTTACGTCAGTTTGTCTTATGACATTCTAAAAAGGTAGGAGATTGAAAAATCGGTTGCACTACCGGATAGTGACAAGCCCCCACTTCTTAGCGAACGAAGTGAGCGTAAGTGGGGGGAGTTGACATATTACACCTTATTTATTTTATTTTTTGATTTAGTAGAGTTTATTGTAAGAGCAATTCCTCCGAAAGCAACTGCTATAAGACCTGCGGAAATAACAATAGGCAATGTATACGGTTTTCCTGTATTCTGAATAGAATTTCCCATATTAGAGACATCTATAAGCTTTCCATTGGCATCCCTTGCACTTATTACAATTGAATCATCAGACATTTCATCTACTGAAAGGTTGATACCTACAGCGTTACCAACTTTTAAAAACTCATTTAAAATAGACGCCTTATCATCCATAGGAAGCTGTTTTATAAAGCTGTTTCGTTCTTCTGTAGTCATGTTTTTAATAAACTCAGTCTTTTCATCATTAGGAAGCTTGCTTATATAGTCAATCTTTTCATCAAATGTCATTCCTATAAAAGCACTGTCTGAAGGTCTGTTGCTTCCAGAATTGCTGTTATTGTTACTACTACCAGAGGCATTGCTATTATTGTCACTATTATTATTTCCCTCACCTACAGATGAAGGATTTGAAGAAGATGTATCATTGTTATTTTTATCATCAGTTTTTGATGGTGTTTGCGGTTGTGAATCACTTGGCTTAGTAGTAGGAGTACCCGATTCAACACCAAAATAATCTTCCAGTAATTCATCTACACGTCCCTGATATGAATATATAGAAGCTATTGCCTGGTCGCATTGTTCTGAAGTATAATTTCCACCTCCATATGTATTTATGCCTTCCTGAATATACTGTGATGGAATACCTACAGCCTGAGCAGCAGCAATTACATCACTTACAGTTGATGCACTTGCTGTTATAGCTCCTGACAGCGGAGCTGCTGCAACTAAAAGCGTAAAGAATGCAGCTGTTGCATTAAAAAACTTTTTCATAAAAAATACCTCCTGTTTTAATTAAAATAATATTTGTAAATGAATTGTTTATAAAAATATTTTATTATATTTAAAACCTAACTTCATAGTAAGTAATTTTTTATATTCTATGAAGTCAGGTTCTTTTAAATTTATTATAATAAATTAAATCTAAAAAGTCAAGTCCAAGCTGGCTTCAGATTGTATTTTAATTATAAATATTATTGTGATAATTATATATAAAAAAGATAAAATAAAATTAAAGTTTTTTTGGTCAAGCAATTTTTTCAAAAAATGCTTGCGGAGTTTGAGGCGGAGCCTCAAATGCACCGTAGGTGCATAAAATTATTTAATCGCCTGTTGCCCTTTAAAAAATAAAAGATGACAAAATAAATTAAACATAAATTCAGAAAATTTCTTAACAAGTAAAAGTCACACAAGTTGGGGCAACAGGCGATTACACAGGCAAAAGCAGGGGTATCCCCCTTTTGCCGGACGTATACAATAAACTCTGAAACAGTAAATTATCAAAAATAAATAAATTTAAAGAAATTCGCTGAAATTCCGAACGTCCTCGCTGACGCTCGTTCGGTGTTAATTTTAATGTTTAACTTTTGCCGCATTTGCTATTACTCCCATCATAAAAATTTATTGTCTTAAAGTTACTCCTCCCATGTCTTGTAATAGCAAATGCGGTATTATGCACCTTCGGTGCATTCGAGACTCTGTCTCGAGCTCTGGCAGCATTTTTCGAGAAAACTGCTGCACCGAAAAAGCTTTAATGTATAATTTGCATAAATTATTATGTACTTATTTATACATTTATACAAAAACAAAAATATATTGCAACAAACTAAAAGCAAACAAACACTATATATACAGAAACAATCATTCAAAGAGAGGTGAACGCCATGGCAAATCTTGAAGTCGACACAAGACTTGCACAGCAAAACGATACAGAAGCTTTTACACGACTATATAAAACTGTATACAAAGATTTATATCATGTAGCTTTTTACAGCCTGCGAAATAATCAGCATGACGCTTCCGATGTGGTAAGCGAAACTGTAATCGATGCTTTTGCGTCTATTAAAAAATTAAAAAATCCACAGGCTTTCAGAAGCTGGATTTTTAAGATACTATCAGCTAAAATTAAAAATAAATAAAAAGAATACTACAGAAAACAGGATGAAGATTTTTCATATGAAACTTCTGAAGACTTCGCTTATACATCTTTTGAACTTAGGGAAGTTCTACAAAAACTGCCAGATACAGACAGACTTATATTATCATTATCAGTTTTAGGCGGTTACACAAGCGAGGAAATAGGACAAATCTGCGATACCCCAGCCGGCACTATACGCTCAAAGTTATCACGCCTGAAAGCATTGTTAAGAGTGCAGTTACAGGATAATTAAAACAACTGAAAGGAGATAAATACATGAGTAAAAATAATTATGATGAAATTAAAAATATGATGAATGAACCTGAGATTCCTAAAGAATTAGAACCTGAACAAATTAAAAATGTTCTTGATTCCAGAAAAGAAAAAAGTAAAAATATCAAATATAAAAATCATATTAAAGTCATTGCTGGAATTGCTGCCTGCGGTGTTATTGTAAGTACAGGAGCTTTTGCAGCTAACAAATATATAGAAAGTAATAAACTTTTAAGTGATGAGCCAATTACATCTATAAATAAAAATTCCCCTGACAAAAAAGAAAAGAAAAGAAAATCTGATTCATCAATAAACGTATCACAAGGATATACAGCATCTGCAAAAGATTATCAGCAAGTATATGACTTCATGAAAAATTCTGAAAAAAAATCAATGGCCTTATATAAGGACAGAGGAACTGACGGTGCAGTTATGCTTGAAGATGGCGTTGATAGTATTGCTGAATCAGCTGTAGAAGATGCTATGCCATCAAGCGAAATTTCATCTTCTGAAGTTAACAATGCTGTAGCCAAGGAATCCGAAAATACAGAATTTTCTGAAACATATAATCAGGAAAAAGGCGTTCTTGAATCTGATATTGTAAAGACAGATGGAAAATATATTTATTTTACAGAAAGTTATTCTTATGATTTAGAAATACAAGTTACAGAAGTAGACAAGGGGCATTTTGTCGAAAGTTACACTCTTGATTTAGAGGATGACTTACCTGAGAATGTAGATGGCTATATAAATTCAATGTATTTAAAAGACGAACATTTAATTGTAATAGTAGACGGATATGAGTTTATAGATGATGATTCTCCTATGTCAAGCCGTACTTATGTACTGACTTATCAGACAGGAAAAGATATTGAATTATTAGGATTATATGCTCAGGATGGTATTGTTTCAGATGTCCGTCTTATGGAAGACGGAACTTTATATCTTGTAACTGCTTATTCATGGATGACGCTTTTCAGAGATGATAACTATAATGACTGCATTCCTGCATATTATTCATGCGGTAATGACAGAAATATAGCAAAGCCTGATGAAATTCTTATCCCTGAAACTCCTGAAGATGATGACTCTGAATATGAAAATTATTATGGTGATTCATTCACTAATATCGGAAGTATAAATATTATGTCTGATAAACCTGAAAATCCTATTGATTTTAAATGTCTTGCAGGATTCAACGGAAATATGTACTGCTCTCTGGATAATATATACCTTGCAAGCCAGAGCTGTGCAGTCAATAATGTAACTACAGACTTTACAAGATTATCTATTGACAATGGAATTATTACACCGAATGGCGTTGCAACAGTTGACGGATATATAAAAGACCAATTTTCTATGAGTGAGTACAACGGATATTTCAGGGTAGCTGTAACTCAGAACCATACAGAAGAAACAAAAGATGAAATGGCTACATCAAAAGTTGCATCAATGAGTATCACTACAGATAATGCATTATATGTATTTGATAATAATATGCAACAAGTGGGCAAACTGGAGCATTTAGCTGAAACTGAAACAATACAATCTGTAAACTTTCAGGGTGACAAAGCTTATATTGTAACATTCCGCCAGACTGACCCATTATTCGCTATTGACTTATCTGACCCAACTAATCCTGTTGTTTTAGATGAATATAAAATTACAGGATACAGCAGTTATATGCAGAAATGGGACAATACACATCTTTTAGGCTTCGGAATAGATGCTGATGACGATGGCATTGAACTTGGATTAAAACTTGTTATGTTTGACAACAGCGACCCGAATAACTTAAAAGCTTTAAGCGTTGCACCACTTCATTTTAACGACCTTGCAAAAACCTTTGGGGACAGAATTGACTCAAGCTATGTTTATTCAATGGCTGAATATGACCGCAAAGCATTGCTTATTGACCCTGATAAAAATATAATAGCTGTTCCTTTTGAGTGTTATCAATATAACAGCAATTACAGCGAATCAACATTTGATATGGGATATGCTTTATACTCTTATAATAGTGACAACAATACTTTTGAAAAAATGGGAGTATTCTATGGAACAACAGATTCATCATTTGAACGTTCTGTTTATATAGATAATGTAATTTATCTTATTTCTGAAGATGAAATTATTTCTGTTGATTTGAATACTATGACAGAAATCGACAGGAGCTGAGCCAGCTCCACCGCTGTCCACCCCTGAAGTTTACTCTACATTTATTTGTTTTTCAATACTGTCCCCCTCACGGGGGCGGTATAACTTGTATTTCAAATATATTTGACTACTCAGTCAACTTCACTAACAGCCTCCCTTTCAGGTGAGCCATTTAAAACAAAAACAATTAAAATAAAAGAAAAACCACCCCCATGAGGAGGAAAGCTTTCTGTGAAATAAATAACAGTATCATAACGGCTGGGGGCGGACAATGGTCAAGCTGAAGCCAGCTTGGCGGAGTGCCTCCGCAGGCGATACCCCCAATATAGCAAATTTAAAATATTTATGATACTATCATAGCCCCCAGGGGCGATTTCGGGTGAATTTTATCTGCAAAAATAGTTAAAATACAAGTTAAACCACCCCCGTGAGGGGGAAAGCTTTCTGTGAAATAAATAACAGTATCATAACGGCTGGGGGCGGACAATGGTCAAGCTGATTCAGCTTGGATTGGAAGAAAGATTTAATATAAATAAAAATCCTCATTCAAAAATACTATGTATGAGGATTTTTATATTTAATGTAATAATTTTTTCTATAATAGTAGACAAAATCGAAATTATATGATATAATAAACGTAACAAAAAATGTATTATATATACATAAAAAGAAAGGTCGTATTTTTAAAAATGAATAATAAAGCTGAAATAATAAACTGGAATGGTATGCCTTGCATACAATTAACTGCTGGCGGATATACTGCTCTGATAGCTAATGAAATCGGTTCTAATGTTATACGTCTTCATGACGATAAAAATGGAATTGAATTTTTCCGCTACAACCCTGATAACACTCCTGATACTATAAAAAATTCCGCTGAAGTATGGGGATTGCCTACACTTTATCTTCCTAACCGTTTCGCTGATGGTGTTCTTAAAACTTCTGATGCTGTTTATCAGCTCCCTGTAAATGAAAAAGCTCCGTTCAACAACCATATTCACGGATTTTTACATAAACGTTGTCATAAAATTACTGAACTTACAAGCAATATGGACGCTGCATGGGCAAGAACTTCTTACGAATATGATGAGTCTGACCCATTCTTTGAATCACTTCCTATAAAATTCCGTGCTGATTTTATGTTTGTACTCTCTGAAAACGGACTTGAATACACTGTTTCATTTACCAACTTATCAGATAAAATGATGCCTGTTTCACTTGCAACTCACACTACTATAAACAGTCCGTTTGTTGATGGTGCCAAGGAAGAAGATTGTCGAATTGCTGTACCTGCAACAGAAAAATGGGTTCTAAATGAACGCTGTCTGCCTACAGGCGAAATCTTACCGCTTAACGATTATGACAAATCATATGCCAATGGTACAATGTGTCCCGTTCTCAAGGATATTTCTAATGATATGTATTCAGGTACAAAACAGAATTTACACGATTCACCATTCAGAGGCGTTGTTATGACTGATGTAGCAAGCGGAAAAGGTATCGGTTATGAAGTTTCTTCTGATTATAAGTTCTGGATTATCTGGAATGACCGTGGCAATAATCACTACTTCTGCCCTGAGCCAATGACTGCTATGATTGACGCTCCTAATATGGATATGCCTTTTGAGAAGACAGGTTATCAGGAAATAGCTCCTAATCAGATATTTACTGCTTCACAACACTTCTTCTCTATTTGAGGCTCCGTCTCAAGCTCTGGCAAGCTGAATCAGCTTGACCATTGTCCGCCCCCAGCCGTTACGATACTGTTATTTATTTCACAGAAAGCTTTCCCCCTCACGGGGGTGGCTTTTCTTTTATTTTAACTATATTTGCAAATACAACTTAACAAAAATCTCCACCATGAGGAGGTCAATTTTGTAAACAAATTATAGTATCTTAAATCTCAGGGACGGATTGTCAGCGGAGACTTCCCGCTTTAAAAGCTGTACCCCACTCTGCCATAGCATCCAAAATTGGTCTCATGCTATGCCCTAAATCGGTAAGAGTATACTCAACCCTTGGCGGAACCTCAGGAAATACTTTTCTTGTGAGTAAACCGTTTTCCTCCATATCACGAAGATTTGAAGTTAAAACCTTCTGCGAAATTCCTGATACAGATTTTTTAAGCTCACCAAAACGTTTCGTTCCACTTATCAGGTCACGAATAATAAGCACCTTCCACTTGTCCCCTATTAACATAAGCGTCGTTTCAACTGGGCAAGCTGGCAATTCAGATTTTTTTATCATAAATAAAATCCTCCTATAAGTATCTATTCAGATGTAATATTCTTTTAGATACATTTTAGCATATACGAACAAAAAAATCAATAAAAAATTTTTTATCTGATTTTTCTCAAAACAGCGTAATTGTTACCCACAGGTAACTATGCCACAAAAAAGTGCCTACTTTACAACTGATAAAAGTCGTGTTATGATAAAATCAAGGAAAGAGATTAAGCGCTTGAATCTCCCGAAAAAACAATAATTATATAATTTTCAGGAGGATATTTATTATGAACAAAAATACATTTAAAACAGTAAAACTTAAAAAAGGTGAATTGAATATTTACGACTTCGGAGGCATTAAACTCCACGCTTACAAAACAAATGACTTTATTGATGATGAGGTTTTCATTATTGAGAAAAATGGAAAAGCTGTTATAATTGAATCTCCTTGTTTCTTTGATAATAATGAGGAACTTACAGAATATCTTAAAGACGTTGAAGTTGAGGGCATTCTTGTTGCTTATCACGGTGCAGGTGCAACTTTTTTACCTGATGTTCCAAAGTATGCTACACAAAATGCTCTGGAGTACTCTGAAAACGGTGGAGGAAAAGCTCTTATAAATAATTTCACTGCTGCATTCGGAAAAATCTTTGATAACTCTGTTCATAAGATTACAGATGTAATAAACGAGGGAAAAGTCACAATAGGCGATATTGATTTTATAATTAAACAGACAAGCGAAGCATTTGATATTGAAATCCCTGAAATCAATGCTGTTTATACACATATGCTCGGTCATGATTGTCATTCTATAGTTGCCGGTGCAGGTCATGCTGATGCTATAATTGCTCAGCTGAAAGATTATATTGATAAGGGTTATGATTTAATTCTGACTTCTCACTATACACCAGAAGATTTGAAAGACGCCCAGACAAAAATTGATTACCTTGAAAATCTTAAATCAATTGCTGAAAAATGCACAGATTCTGATGAATTCAAATCTGAAGTTCAAAAACAATATCCAAACTACAGCGGTGAAAATTATCTTGATATGACAACAGGATTCTTTTTCTCTTAATTATATTATTAAATTAAATAATCAATAACGGCGACAGAAAATACTCTGCCGCCGTTTTTATATTATTAAAACTTCTTCTCATAGAAGTTGTGCACGGACTTCTATGAAAATAAGTTGTTATCAATTATTATTTTATATTTATCTTATAAAATAATAGATAAGTCCGAATATAATAGATGCTGTAGTTCCATATAAAATAACAGGTCCTGCTATTGTAAATATTTTTGCTCCTACACCTAAAATAAAACCCTCACTTTTAAATTCAAGTGCTGATGATGATATTGAATTTGCAAAACCAGTAATAGGCACAAGTGTTCCTGCTCCTGCGTGCTTTGCAATCTTTTCATACAATCCCAGCCCTGTAAATAATGCACTTGCTCCTACTAATATAATAGATGCCCATGCACTTGCTTCTTTCTGTTCAAAATCAAAACTCATAAACATTGAAATTAACAATTGACCTATTACACAAATCAGTCCGCCTATTACAAATGCAAGAGGTATATTTTTGTAACTCTTACTCTTAGGTGCAACCTGATTCTGCATATCGCTGTATAATTCACGTGATACTTTCATTTAATCTCACCTCCAATATATTTGGGGCTCTGCCAAGCTGAGCCAGCTTGACCGCTGTCCGCCCCCAGACTTTACGATACTTGTATCTTTTAAAAAACTTTCCCCCTCACGGGGGTGGGTAACAAAAAATTAATTTTAAATCAAAAATAGTTAAAATTCAAGATATATCGCCCCCTTGAGGGGGGCAGTATTGATAAACAAATAATTGTAGTGTAAATCTCAGGGGGGATTTGTCAGTGGCGACTCGCCACTATTTGTCTTTGGGTTTAAATATAAGTGATATTATAAGACCAAATAACAAAGCCGCTGCTATTCCTCCTGCTCCTGCTGTGAGCCCTCCTGTAAATACCCCTAAAAATCCTTTTTCATCTATGGCTTCCCTTACTCCTTCAGCTAAAAGATTCCCAAACCCCGTCAATGGAACTGTTGCTCCTGCTCCCGCAAATTCGACAAACTTCGGATATAATCCAACTGCTGATAAAATTACTCCTGCTACAACGTACCCTGTCAATATTCTTGCTGGTGTAAGCTTAGTATAATCTATAAGAACCTGTCCTATTGCACATAACAAACCACCAAATATAAACGCCAGTATACAATCCATTATCATGTTTTATTCACCGTTCCTATTAACTCAACTAAATGTGATATACTCGGTATACTTTCTCCTTGTTGTGTCAATGTTGGAGACATCAACGCACCTGTAGCCAAAAATAATATTCGACATAATTCGCCTGTTCTAAGTTTAGGCAAAAAATATCCGCACAATATACTTGCACTGCATCCGCATCCTGAACCGCCTGCATGAGTATCCTGCGTTTCAGGGTCAAATATCATTACTCCGCAATCTTTATGAACTGATGTAACATCATAACCTTGCTTCATTACTAAATCACAAAAAAGCTCACTGCCTATTATTCCTAAATCGCCTGTAACTATTGCATCATATTGTTCTGGTTTATTACCTGTTTCATTAAACCATCTTACAAGTGTATCAGCTGCTGCCGGAGCCATTGCTGCACCCATATTATTAGCATCTGTCACACCTAAATCAGTTATTTTTCCTATACAAAATCCTGTAACCTGTGGAAATTGAACATCTTTAGTTAATACTATTGCTCCTGAAGCTGTGCAAGTCCATTGCGATGTTGGCGTTCTCTGTCCTCCATATGATAAAGGAAATCTGAACTGACGTTCTGCCGTAGAAAAATGTGATGATGTAGTTGCTACAATTTTTTCGCCTACTCCTGCACTCATTGCAATTGAACCTGTTATAAGACCTTCTGCCATGGTCGAACAAGCTCCGTATATACCCAGAAACGGAATTTCAAGTGGTCTTAATCCAAAAGTAGAGCTTGTACATTGATTTATAAGGTCGCCTGCAAAAATTAAATCTATATTTTCAGGTAATAAATCTGCTTTTTCAAGTGCTGTTAAAACAGCTGTCTGCTGTAATTTGCTTTCAGCCTTTTCCCATGTGTCTTCTCCTAAGTAAGAATCATCGAAAATTTTATCAAAATAGCTGTTCATAGGACCTTCGCCCTCTTTTTTGCCTACCACAGAAGCATAACTTAATATTGACACTGGTGTCTGTAATCTCTTTATGCCATTAGACAATTTTCATGCACATCCTTTCTTTTTATATTGCCTAATTTTATTATGTACTGTTACAGATTAAATTATACAAGTATATTGGGGCTACTCGCCCCAAACCCTCGGCAACATTTTCTGAAGAAATTGTTGCATCAAAAAGACTTCTTTAAAAAAATACTATTTAAGATTTAAAGATATAAAAAATCATTTATAACAAGTATCACAATAAAACACTTGTCATTGTAATAAGTGAAACAAAGCTAATAAAATTAAAATTCCACCTCTGACCCAACTGTAATCTCCTATCCTCTCTTTATATATATGTTTTCCTAAAATTCCGCCGATTATTATAAAAATTAATCCTGAAAAAAAACATATCAAAGCTGTAAACCATGCATTTATCCCCTGCAAGCCTGCACCAAATCCTCCGGCAATAGAATCAGCTGATAAAGCCATTGACAATAAAAAAGCTTCCCCGCCAGAAAGCGTTTTTGATTTATCTGCATCAGCTGACTCCTCATTGACGCATATTGCCAAAAATCCCTTATTATCTGCTTCTTTTTTCTTTCCATTTACATAGCTTGCAAGGCTTTTAAATATACTTGCACCTCCAAGTGCTGATAATATTATTACTCCGCCATATCTGCATATATCAGCAGATATAAAATTCTGTACCTGCTCGGATATTACCATAGACAGACATAATGCTATTGCTCCGACTCCACTTAATATTATTCCTGAACGTACTGAAATTTTTATCCCGCTTGCACCATAAACTATAGATGTTATAAATATGTCCATACACAACGCTATTGATAACATAGCTTCCTCTAACATAAGTATCACTCCAATTCCTGATATTGCCTTGTTTCAATATTAAAATAATTTTACACTTTCAGATTCAGATAAAATTCGACAAAATTAGAACATTAAAATTTAATTTGCACTAATTTCAATAAGAAATCATCCAGATTTAACACAATCTGTATTTACAAAAATAAAAATCTGTGATAAAATTAACATATCATTTTATGATATATCACATTCTATTTTGAAGTTAGCAAATTAAATCAACTGCAATATACTATGTAAAAAATTATGAAAAGGTGATTTATTATGACTGTTAAAGAAAAACTGAGAGAAATTTTTGCTTCATATCCTGATGAGTGGTTCAACGGAAATAATCTTGCACAAAAACTTGATGTTTCAAGAAATGCTGTATGGAAAGCTGTTCAGGAACTTAAAGACGAAAATGTAAACATTCAATCAAATGGAAAGCTTGGCTATTCTTCTCCTGTTGACTCTGATGTATTTTCATCAATCCTTATGCAAAAAAATCTCAGAACAAAAGAACTCGGAAAAAAAATAATTTTCTATCCTGTTATTGAATCAACAAATACTACTGCAAAACAACTTGCCGAAGAAGGTGCTTCCCATGGGACTGTTATAATTGCTGATTGTCAGAAAGGCGGGCGTGGAAGATTAGGAAAAACCTTTCACTCTCCTGCTGGTACAGGAATATATATGTCAGTTATTTTGAGACCTGATTTTTCTACTGAATTATCAAACCTGTTAACTGCCTGTACAGCCGTTTCGACTGAAAAATCGCTTTGCCAATTTTGTAAAAAAAATATCAAGATTAAATGGGTAAATGATTTATTTATTTCCAATAAAAAGGTGTGCGGAATTTTAACAGAGGCATCTATTTCATGCGAATCAAGAAGTATAAATTATGCTATAATCGGCATTGGTGTCAATGTAAGAAACACTAAAGAAAATTTCCCTGATGAACTTCAAAGCATTGTCACATCACTTGAAGAAGAGGGAAGCGAAAAAATTAATCGTTGTGTATTAGCTGCTGAAATACTAAATAATCTTGAAATTGAACTTAGTCATATAAGCGACAGAAAATTCTTAGATGAATACCGTGAACATTCAAATCTGATAGGTAATGAAGTAACTATAGTTGATGGTATGGGAAATGAAATTAAAGGCACTGCTGTCGGAATTGATAACAATGCAAGTTTGCTCGTTAAGATGAACGATGGACAAGTAAAGACTATATCAAGTGGCACTGTTCAAGCTGAGCCAGCTTGAACGCTGTCCGCCCCCAGATTTTACGATACTTGTATCCTTTAAAAAACTTTCCCCCTCACGGGGGTGGGAAACAAAATTTATTTTTAGATAAATATAAACATAACTTTTTTGATGCAGCATTTTTTGAAAAAATTGCTTGACCAAAAAAACTTTTCTGAAAATCAAAAATAGTTAAAATGCAAATAAAACCATACTCATGAGGAACAAAATATTATGACTATGATAATTTTTTTAATATTAATTATATTTTGCTTACTATGCATTGTAATTGAAAGTAAAATAATAAAAATCCGATATGAAAATATTCCAGTAAATAATAATTCTGATAATCTGAAAATACTTCATATCTCTGATATTCATCACAGAACCTTCGGCAAGTGCAATTCCAGAATTGTCGAAAAAACAAAAAAAATATCACCTGATATTATCGTAATAACAGGTGACTTAATTTCAAGGAATATGAAAAAATATTATAATACAGGCGTATTTCTAAAAAATCTTAGAAAAATAGCACCTGTTTATTTATCACTTGGTAATCATGAGCTTGATTTACCGCCTAATTTACGTAATAAATTATTTAAAATCATAAATAAAAGCGGTGTAAGAATACTTAAAAATGAAACTGTTAAAATAAAGAAAAATAACTTTACCACATATATCAGCGGTATAACATTAGATATTGAATGCTATAAAAGTAAGGATAAAAAAAGAAAATATAAGAATTTAAAACAGTATACAGAAAAAGATTTATACAATGCTATAGGCAATAAAAAAGGATATACTATTTTACTTGCACATAATCCATTATTCTTTGAAGAATACGCTAAATGGGGAGCTGATTTAGTTCTAAGCGGTCATGTACATGGCGGAATAATAAGACTTCCTATCATAGGCGGTATTCTATCACCTGAAAGAAAACTTCTGCCTAAGTACAGCAAGGGATTATATAAAAAAGGTAACACAATAATGAATGTAAGCGGTGGCCTCGGAAAATTAAGACTATGGAATCCACCAGAGTTAATAATATTAATATTGGGGCTCTCCGCCAAGCTGAAGCCAGCTTGACCGCTGTCCGCCCCCAGATTTTATGATACTGTTATCAGTAAAAAAACTTTCCCCCTCACGGGGGTGGGAAACAAAAATTAATTTTAAGTCAAAAATAGTTAAAATTCAAGTTCACCGCCCCCTTGAGGGGGTC
>JAFTWL010000179.1 GCA_017465305.1 Ruminococcus sp.
ATTGATGGTACATCTTCAGCTTTATCTGGTTTATAACCGTACATCAAACTGCTTGTATCAAAATTATTATAAGTAGTACCACCTGATACTGCCTTTACACTATCTGGTACAGTATCTGATGGATTGGAAACTTCATAAGCATCAAATTCTTTATTATCCTGCTCATATGTAATATAACTTGCTGCACCTTCAATATAGTTTGCACAAGCTTTGATAATACCACCTGTTTCACCAGAGAATGTACCTTCACCCTTGGCATCTGTACCCTGACCAGAACTCATCATAGGATTTTTGCAATTTCTGAAATAGTTATTATTAACAAAAGCAGATGCTCCCATTGTTACACCTACGCCATATTTTGCATTACCATCAAAATAGTTATTATAGATATGAACTGAACATGTTCTTATACGTGGATGACGTGAGTCAGAATGGTCATACCAGTTATGATGATATGTAATATAATTTTCAGTTGTTTCATCTTTCATTCCCTGTAAATTACATTTTCCGTTATCCCAGAAATGGTTGTATGAGTGTGTAACATATGTAGACTTTTTAGTATCAAGTGCTCCGTCACCTTTTACCTGGTCAGCATCTGAGCCAGCATCACCATAGAAGAAGTCACAGTTGTGAACCCATACATGGTTATTAGCTTGCTGTAAACCACAATCATCGCCTTCACTACTGTTACAGTTCATAAAACCAATATTTCTTACTTCTACATTGGAGCAATTTTTCATAACAAGACCAAAACCATTGAATACAGCATCATTGCCTATACCTTCAATTGTCATACCAGCAGTTACTGTATCAAGATATAAATCACCCTTTGTAAGAACTTCAGGGTCAGTAATATTACCAATAACTCTTACACAAAGAGGTCTGGATTCTTTGCCTTTTTTATATCCAAGAATAATATCCTGTATACCAGTCAGTGTTGATGCACCTTTACCAGTTGAATTTATATCAGCAGTTACTGTATTTTTATTCTGTTCTGTAACATAAACAACAACAGCATTATTTTTCAGTGTACCGTCTTCATTATAAGCACCTGAAGATGTACCATTTACAAATCCGAATCCACTTCTATCATGTGCCTTTACACTTACGGTTGCCTCAGCAGAACCTGAAATCTCTTTGCCACCACTTACAGGTACAACCTTCAAAGTATGACTGCCTGCTTTCAGTCCGACTGCATCTGCACGGAAATTACTTGGATACTGACGTACAAGCATAGAATCAAGCTGAACTCCATCACAATATACATTATATCCATCTGCTCCGCTTACAGGTGCCCATTCTACATAAGCTCCCTCTGCATATCCAACAGACTTAGTAATAGAAACACTGCTTGAAGCAGAAACATATTGATTTATTTCCAAAGAATCCGGTGATGATATCACACCTAAATTGTCAACAGCTGAAACCGGGAAAGATGCAATAGCTGTTACAACAGCTAAAGCTGCTGCCATTACACCATGTTTTACTCTTCTTTTATGCATCATAAAAATGCCTCCTAAAAAATAGTTATTTTGTAAATCGTAATCAAAACACTTTACTATAATTTTATACCAAAAAAATTGAAATGTCAATCTTAAATTTTCACAAACTTATAATATTATCATTGTGCATATTGTATATTATTTTTCATATTAATTTGTTATATTTATAAAAAACTTAAATTGAATTTGTAAAATAAACTTTCAACTTAGTTTAAAACAAATAAAAAATTCAGCCTGGAATATAAACCAAGCTGAATTTTAATCCCTATAGTCAGATTTGTTCTCAGATTTTACAGATTTATTTTTATATCCCCCATCTGTAAATCCTATAGCACGCCTCCTACCAATGATTATTCTAACATATGTAACCACGCTTTTGGTCTCTTATTATGCGACATTTTCAACAATGATAATGTCAAAAATACTACATATCGATGTTTTATGTTACAAAGCTTAAAAAAATGGTTGACAAATAAACACTACATGTATATAATAATATGTAGGAAGTTTTTTAATTTAATTTTAGCCTCTATTGGTACTAAATTAAATAAACAGCCCTTAAATTTATAATTATAGCATCATTATAATTTATTTGTTTTTTAAATTTAATAAAAATAATTCTCTCGTTTAAGAAAGGAAGATTTTATTTTGAACGGAACAGAAAAAAATAATAACAGTAAACCTATGCCTTCAAAGGAAGAAATGCAACGTAAGTTACAAGATACGCTTGGCTCTGCCTCCAAAAGTTCGTCAAGCTCATCAAAAAACTCAAATAGTAATAAAACTGCTGATATCTCTTCCAGTAATAAACCATCTAAAAAAAGTAAAGATAATTTTTATGGAGCTTCAGCTTCAAAAAATGCCGCTGATGAAAAGGCTGAAAAAATGCGTCAAATCAAAGCCTCTATCGCCTCTGCTAATCAGGGAATTTATAAAGAAAAAACTTCTGCTGATGCTGCTGCCGAAGCAAGAAAATATGTACGTCGCCGTCAAATTCAAGATGACAACTTTTATGATGACGATTATTATGACTATAATTATAGTAAAAAACGTACTAATCCAAATCGCAGACCTCCTGCAAACTATAATAGAAATCAGTATAGATATAATGAGCAGTCATCATCACGTGCTGCAAAAATAGGAGTTATTTCACTTTGCGTTATTGTTATGATTCTTCTGATAATCTATCTTATAGGATATTTTTCATCTCAGAATAAATTATTGCATAATACTTTTATAAATGGTATAGATGTAAGTGGTATGACAGTTTCTGAAGCTGAACAAGCTGTTTTAGATAATGGGGCTCATATCGGCATTACATTCCGTAAAAAAAGCGGTGAAGAAGTATTCTTTGATGGAAGCGAATTCGGCTCTGTAGTTTCTTTGCCTGAAAATGCACTGAAACCTGCTGCAGAAGAAAGCCATGTATTATGGTTTTCCAAATATTTTAAACCATCTGAATATACTATAACATTGATAAACACTTATTCAGAATCTGAACTATCAGATAAAATTCTTACTTACAATTGGGGTACTACACCTCCTACTGATGCTTACTTACAAAGAGGTACTGATGGAGTATATACTATTATACCTGAAGATAACGGTGATATGATTGAACCTTCTGTACTTGCTAATTATGCTTTAATGGAAATGAAGGGCGGAAACAACTATATTGATATGGAAAAAAGCGAATGTTATCTTTCTGCCGAAATTACTACTGGTGACTTAAAAGAAGCTCTTGAAGCATGTAACAAACTTGCTGGTCTTACAATTACATATGACTTTGAAGATGGTAGAATTGAGGAGCTTGATTCTCTTACTATTGCTGACTGGATTTCTGCTGACTCTAAAGGTAATGTCATTGTTGCTGAAGACAAGGCTACTGCATGGGTTGAAGAGCACTTAACACAATATGACACCTATGTGCCAGGGTACACAAGAACATTTAACTCTACTATGCAGGGACAAGTTGAAGTACCTTTAGGTGATTACAGTACATATGGTTGGAAAACAGATGTAGAAGCTTCAGCCAAAAAACTTGTAGAATATATAAAAGAAGGCGAATCTAAAACAGTTGAACCTGAATATGAAAGAACAGGATATTGCCGTGGAATAGATGATATAGGCAAATCATATGTTGAAGTTGACCTCACAAATCAACATGTATGGCTTTATAAAAATGGTGAACTTGTTATAGACTCCGACTGTGTAACAGGTACAGCCAATGACCCAAGCAGAGAAACACATCCATGTATTGGACGTGTTAAAAACATGAGTCAAAATGAAGTTCTTCAAGGAGAGGGATATTCCACACCTGTTAGCTATTGGATGGACTTTACTGATGTTGGTATTGGATTGCATGATGCAGGATGGCGTGGTTCCTTTGGCGGAGAAATTTATAAATCAAATGGTTCTCATGGTTGTGTTAACCTTCCACCTGATGTTGCACAAACAATCTATGAAAATATAGAAATTGGTTTCCCAGTTATAGTTATTCCTTAATCTATAAAATAATATTCAATTATAATAAAAATCGGTTTGCATAAAAGTTGCAAGCCGATTTTTTTAACACTATTATATTATTTCACATATACTATAAAGGAATATGTTGTGCAAAAAGGAGTGTCATTTTATGCCGACTATCAGTCTTTGTATGATTGTAAAAAATGAAGAAGATGTGCTTGAACGCTGCTTAAAATCTGTATTCTATTTAGTAGATGAAATAATTATTGTAGATACAGGTTCAGATGATAATACTAAAAACATTGCAGCTAAATTTACAAAAAAAATTTATGATTTTAATTGGGAAGATGATTTTGCAAGTGCAAGAAATTTTGCTTTCGAAAAGGCTTCTTGCGATTATTTATTTTGGTTGGATGCTGATGATGTGCTTTTAGAAAAAGACCAAAAAGAATTTCAGAAAATGAAGCAGACACTTTCAGCAGATGTTGTTATGCTCCCATATAATGTTGGATTTGATAAAAATATGCGACCCGTTTTTTCTTATGAAAGGGAACGTTTATTTAAAAAAGATATGAATTTTTTATGGAAAGGAGCTGTTCATGAAGTAATAGTTCCACGTGGCACTATTGCTCACGGAAAAGCATCTATAACACATCTGAGAAAAGGTCAGAGACACAACGAACGTAATCTTAGAATATATCAAAAACTTTTATCCAAAGAAAAAAATCTGACACCAAGAGAGCAATATTACTATGCAAGAGAACTTACAGAGGCAAAAGCTTATAAAGCTGCTATACCTATATATGAAAAATTCTTAGAAAATAAAAATAGTTGGGATATGGATTGCGTTGGTGCTTGTATTCAATTATCAAATTGCTACACAGCTATAAAACAATCAGACTCCGCCATGCACAGCCTGTTCCATTCCTTTAAATATGATGTACCTTGTCCAGAAATTTGCTGCAAAATCGGAGATTACTTTTTTAATAATAATAATTATACAACTGCAATATTCTGGTATACATTAGCTTGTCAAACATCAGAATTATCAAAATATCAATTTTATAATAAACAATATTCTGACTATATACCTTATTTACAACTTTGTGTTTGCTATGATAAATTACAGGAATATGATATTGCAAACTTCTGGAACGAGAAAGCTGGAAGTATACTACCAGATAGTTTTGCATATCTTTATAATAAAAAATACTTTGAACAAAAATTAAATGAAAGGAATCTACATGAATTATTATAATTATCTCTCTACAGGACAGCATAGGTACTGTCAGCCACCACCTCTGCATCAAATCAAAATGCTGTGTGCAACTTCACCTATAGGTGCTCCTACTAATATTAATGATTCAACTGGTGCTATTGGTCTCACTGGTGTTGCCTATATGACCGGTGCTATCGGTTCTGCCAGTACTACTACTCTAACAGATACATTTATTTATACACAACAAATCGAAAACTCAAATAAATAAAAATATGAGCTGTTACATCATTAAAATTAGTGTAACAGCTCACCTATAAACATAAATGATAAATTAAAAAATATTCTCTTCAAATACTAATATGTAATACCCCAGATATCGCAATTCTATATAATTCATCTCAGCAATATATACTCCAGAATTTAAAAAAAGTTCTCTTTCCTGAGGTGTCATAATTAAAAAATAATCTTTCTGATTTGGCTGGTCATCAAACCACTTAAAATTAGATTGATAATAATATGGTGTCAGATTACTTTCTTCAAAAACTACTGAACGAACTTTTACTTTAGAATCTGATACTACAGTAACTGCCTGTGCTGTCCAAAATCCTGCGTAACCATAATATAAGTTATTATCATCAAGATAATCTGCAAGTTTATAAGCTATATTATTTTTGTAATTATCATATGGCATTGTCGCTACAGAAACACCCGATAAAATACAATTTACAAATACAGGTATACAAATCAATATTCCAATACGTCGCATAGATATATGTTGCCATAAAAACTTAATAAAAGCAACCGACAATAAAACTGATGTACATAGAGCAGGAGAAAGCCTCCAATTTGCTGTTGACAAAAATCCACATATATATCCGATAAGAATAAATATTGTTAAAATCCAATGAGCCCATATTAAAATTCTTACACCAATTTCTTTTATTTTTGAATATAAGAATGTTAATATTACAGGAAATATAAAAATTAAAATGCTGTATGCAATACAAAAGATTACTTTTATTCCTTGTAAAGAAAAAATCTCATCATATTTTTTAACACTTAATCCGAATAAATTCATCCATGCAATAGGCAACTTTTCTGCATTCTCTCGCCATGCTGATGAATCCGTAAAACGTGTATGTGATTCAGCATAATTTGCCTGCAAATCACCTATTAAATATCCGCCAAATATTATTCCAACAATAACGCCAATTATCATTATAAAACATATAGAAACTGCCATTATATTTTGACTGCTTTTTATATTCTGAGTTCTGTCAAGTATTCTCTCTACAAATAATCCTCCTAAAACAGGAAGTGCAAACAATGTTATAATTGTCATTTGATTAGTAGAACAAAATGCACAATATAAAAATAATACAAGTAAAAAAATTGTTTCTTGTATTCTTGTTTTTTTTGTTTGATTTTTATTTGCAAGATACAATAATTTTAAAACTATTGATAAGCATATCATTAAGAAAAATACGCCAAGACTATAATAAATAATATGTCCCCAAAAAATTTCACGTAATTTTTTACTCATACATAATGTCAAAAGAAGTATACTTGTCCCTGTGGACTGCCAGAAAAAACTCCACTTCATAGCTCTTAATAATATCATTGCAGAAGATACAAATAAAATAAAAAAAATAAACATTCCTATTATATGTGTCTTCATTGTAACGCCAAATAACGAAATCAAAGGCTGCATTATTAAATTTCCACCAAACGGCAATAATGCTGCATACCCAAAATCAGGATTAAATAACTTTCCTGCATCATAAGATGCCTGTGCCCAATACAATGTATCTGTACAATCAGATTGAAATTCTCCTTTAGATGGAAAAATAATATAATAAATTACTATTGCACAACTTGCAAATAAAAAAAACAATGGTACTAAAAGCTTGATTGCTTTTTTCAAAGTCTCTTTCTTATTTTTATTATTATGAATCGTAGATTCATCAATAATATCAATAATATTTAAAAGTTCATAATGTTCAGTATCACGTATTTCCATTCGTCTCTCCTTTTTAATTATAAATTATCTGAAAAATTATACATTATAAACTTTCAGATTAAATTTTATATAATATAAAGAAAAACACGCAAATCGGAATAATTCCTATTTAACGTGTTTTTTCTGACTTATATTTTATTGGCGCAGAAAGAGGGATTTGAACCCTCGCGCCGGTTTCCCGACCTACTCCCTTAGCAGGGGAGCCCCTTCACCACTTGGGTATTTCTGCAAGATGGTAAATTACTGTCATATTAAAAATTGGCGGAGAGGGTGGGATTCGAACCCACGGTCCCTTGCGGGATCACTGGTTTTCAAGACCAGCTCCTTAAACCACTCGGACACCTCTCCATTTTAAAAGCTATTTTATTTTTATCGTGTTTCCCTCAACTCGACTTAATTATTATATCACATGTAAATCAATTTGTCAATACTTTTTAGGAATATTTTTTAGTTTTTTAAAAAAATAAGTATTATAGCTTTAAAATTATATTTTAAAATCATATATCAGAAAATATCAAGCAATATCACTAATAAATCTTAATTTATTTATCTTTTTACAAAATTATATTGAAATGAAAAATATAAATCCTAAAGTTATTATCTACATTAATTTCTAAATGATTATCATACAATAATTATGTAAATTTCAAATTATATTATACTTCAAATAAGTAAGAAATTAAATAAGTATTTTGTAATTAAAGGTTTAAAATGCATAAAAATCATATTTTCTATATTATTGAATTTTATTAAAATAAAAAATTATTACTTTTTTCTAAAAGTACTTGCTCTTATGTTAAAAATGATGTATAATATATACATCGAACTTAGGATGTATAACAAATGTATTTATCCAATTGAATCTCCACTTGTTATATATTCTTATTTTCTTACTTTTTCCTACTCTCTTTGTAAAAAATAAAAGGAAGTGGTTTACCTCACCACTTCCTTTTATTTTTATATTATTTTTTATTTTGTGCCAAATATACGGTCACCTGCATCACCAAGACCAGGAATAATATAACCTTCTTCATTAATGCCCTTATCCATACCACCACAATATATATCAACATCAGGATGAGCTTCTTCCAGTGCCTTTGCACCTTCAGGACTACAAAGAAGACACAGGAATTTTAAATTCTTTACACCCATATCTTTTAAATCCTGAATTGCCTTAATTGCTGAAACACCTGTTGCAAGCATTGCATCAATTACAACTACTTCACGTTCACAAATATCATCAGGCATCTTTGAATAATACTTCACTGCATCATGTGTGCCAGGTTCACAGAAAATTCCTATATGTCCGATTTTTGCAGCTGGAATTAAAGATGTTACACCATCAATCAATCCTAAACCTGCTCTCAAAATAGGAACAAATGCCAACTTTTTGCCAGAAATAATTTCTGTTTCAGCAACACCCTGAGGAGTTTCAATTGTGATTTTCTTCA
>JAFTWL010000180.1 GCA_017465305.1 Ruminococcus sp.
AACATCAATATCTTCGCCAAGCCAGTCTATATTCCCTTCAAAACATGAATATTCTTCATCAAAGCTGAATTGTTTCTTTATATCAAGCATAATTAAAATAACCTCGTTTCTGCTAAAAGATAATTTTTTATATATAATACATGCTCATTATACTATGTTCGCACTCTCCAGAAATATTTACAATCAATTGTATACTACATTCGTAAGATGTACCATTATAATAACAAAATACAGTAAAAAAATCGTTATCTGGATACATCACAATACCACCAAATTCAATTCTTTTTGCAAATTCTTCTTCTTTAATTTCAGTTGGTTCAATCTCGCTACTATTTAAATCTTCTGTCAGTTCTTTAGCTGCAAACCTTCGCAGTTTTTCATTCCATTCTTTTTGATTACTATATACTTTTTGGAGCACTTCAAATGCTTTATTCACAGTATCACTATCTAATTCATCTTCATCTACACCAGCCAGTGTAATATCGATATTTTTACCAAGCCAGTCTATATTTGCTTCAAACCATGAACACACTTCATTTTCATTAAAATAAAATTTTTTTTTATATCTAACATAATTAAAAATAATCCTATTAATTGCTAAAAAATTATTTATTATAACTTTTATATTATCCTACTATATCTGCACGCTCAATCTCTCCAGAAATATTTGCATATACTACTATAGTATGACCCCAGAACATGTCATCATCGTCATACCAAACATTAATTTCACCATCTGGACAAATTGAAAGAAGACACCATGAAGAAATTCTTTTTGCAAATTCTTCCTTTGTAATTTTAGTTGGAGTGTCTTCATTACTACCCGCTTCTAACCAATCATTAGCACAATCTGTTAATTCGTCGGCTGCAAATTTTCGCAATTTTTCGTTCCATTCTTTTTGATTATCATATATTTTTTGAAGAAATGTAAATGCTTTGTCTGCAGTATCACCATCTAATTCATCTGTTTCAAGTTTAATATCAATTTTTTCTCCAAAACAATCTATAATTCCTTCAAAACACGATAGCTCCCTGTTAAGATTAAATGTTCCAAATGATTTCTCTATTATCAGAGGTTTTTTATAATGCTCCTGAAGTTTTTCAAGTTCAGGATGATGTGCGTGCTTATTTAAAACTTTAACTAACATATATCTATTACTTATACTATTGAATATATTTGATGTTATTTCTGTTGATATACATTTTCTTACTTTTAAGCGATAAATTCCGAATTGCTTAAAATTATATCCATAACCTTTTCTATGATATTTGAAAGACTTCTTTTTAACAAGCCATTGAATTACTCCTGTTTCTCTTGAAAAAATTCCTGTTTTAATATCAACCGATGCTAAAAATCTAACAGATGGTCTAAGAAAATTATTATCTGAATATAAAGCGTTATTGCATCTATTTTTAACTAAAATAAGCAATTCTGTTTCTTCTTCATAAAATTCTTTTTCAAAATCTTCTTTTGCAGACACAATAAAATTCTCCATTAAAATACTAATCTTTTTCACCAATTAAAAATAATCTTCTAAACGGAAATAAGACTTTACCATTCTTTTGACAAGGATATGCTTTTTCAATATTTTTCAGTACTTCATTCATAAATATATTTTGTTCTTCCTCATTTAATCTATCAATATATGGTCGCAAGGCAGTTCCTTTTAAAAAATCAAGAATTTTTTTATGGTTACACATTTCATGATAGTATTCTGTTATCCACATATAAATCTTATCAGTATGACTTAAAATCATATTATAATAGTCTGAAACAGAATGAAATATCATATTATTTTTAGTATTTTCAAATCTATCTGATAAAATACTTTCTGACTTTAAAATACATTGATTCGCTGGCATTTCATGAAATAATGGTATTTGTGCAGCAAATATTCCTCCAGCATTAAGCATATCAAATGAATTTGAAATAAACTCTTCTTGATTCGGAATCCATTGTAAAAAAGCATTTGAAAATATTAAATCAAAAGTTCCCATATCAGCAAGTGACTGACTGCAATCTCTCTGTATAAATTGAATCGATGGTATAGATTCTTTAGCTTTTTGAAGCATCTCTTTTGATAAATCAACACCAATGATTTCAGCATCTTTAAAAGAATCCATAAGGGCTGCTGTACTCATTCCCGTGCCACAACCTACATCTAAAATTCTTTTTAGATTTTTATTACTGGACTTAATTCGATTAGACAAATCAATAGATGGTTGCAAACGTTCTTTTCCATAAAGATTATAAATATCAGCATTCCACATAATTTAAATATCCTCCTTATTACTGAAAAATCATTGATGTTAATTTAATTTATATTTTATTACTTAATCATCTGATTCAATGCACTTACAAATGCACTGATAGAAGAATTAATAATATCAGAGTGAATTCCAACACCCCAATAAGTTTTTCCGTCTTTTTCTAAACCTACATAAGAAACAGCCTTTGAAGTAGAACGAACTTCCAGTGCATGTTCTGTATACGTAGTCAAAGCGAATTCCAAACCAAAATGTGCTTTCAGAGCATTGCTTACAGCATCCAAACGTCCATTGCCATCAGCTTCTGCAATTTCTGTTTTGCCATTATAATTAACAGTAACAGAAGCTCCTATTATGCCATTTTCTTTCTGTACATAATGCACCTCTGGCAATACTACAGGTTCTGTTTTGTTTACATATGTTTCTTCAAAAATATTCAGTATTTCATCAGGCTGTAATTCCTTATGAGCATGATCTGATACGCCTTTTACTAAATATCCGAATGATTCACGCATTTTTGGAGGAATATTATAACCATATCTTGTTTCCATCAGATAACCAATGCCGCCTTTACCAGACTGGCTATTTATACGAATAACATCTGCTTCGTACACTCTTCCCAAATCCTCTGGGTCAATTGGCAAATATGGTACCGTCCAGTGTTCACAATTCTGTGTTTCACGCCATTTCATGCCCTTTGCAATTGCATCCTGATGTGAACCGCTAAACGCTGCAAATACAAGCTGTCCGCTGTATGGTGAACGCTCATAAACGTGCATTCTTGTTACTCTCTCATAAACCTCTGTAATTGCTTTCAGATTAGAGAAATCCAGTTCTGGTTCTATACCTTGAGAATACATATTCAGAGCAAGTGTAACAATATCTACATTACCTGTACGTTCACCATTTCCAAACAATGTTCCTTCAATACGGTCACCGCCTGCAAGCAATCCCAATTCACTGTCTGCTACAGCACATCCACGGTCATTGTGTGGGTGCAAAGAAATAATAACATTTTCTCTGTTATTCAGATTGTCATTCATATATTCAACCTGATTTGCGTAAACGTGTGGCATAGAGTGAGAAACTGTTACAGGTAAATTTATAATAGTCTTATCCTCTGGAGTTGGCTGCCAGATGTCAATTACTGCATTACAAATTTCCAAAGCAAATTCAGGTTCTGTTCCTGTAAAGCTCTCTGGAGAATATTCAAACTGAAAATGTCCAGGGGTCTTTTCTCTGTATTCCTTACAAAGTTTTGCACCCTTACGAGCCAGTTCAATAATTTCTTCTTTACTCTTTTTAAACACCTGTTCTCTTTGTGCAACAGAAGTTGAATTATACAGATGAACAATTGCGTGCTTTGCACCTTTCAAGGCTTCAAATGTCTTTGCAATAATATGTTCTCTTGCCTGTGTTAAAACCTGAATTGTAACATCATCAGGAATTAAATTCTGTTCAATCAGTGTACGGCAGAATTCATACTCTGTTTCAGATGCTGCTGGGAAACCAATTTCAATTTCTTTAAATCCAATGTCGACTAATACTTTGAAAAACTCCAGCTTTTCTTCCAGACTCATTGGAATAATCAATGCCTGATTTCCATCACGTAAGTCAACACTACACCATATTGGTGCCTTTTCAATATAATTTTTCTTTGCCCATCTCATTGGTGCATTTTCTACAGGAAAAAACTGTCTTGTGTACTTTTCAACATTTTTCATATCATAAACTTCCTTTCCAAATTTTAAAATTTTAAATTTAATTTTTATAATAAAAAAAGCCCCTTTCCTGATTAAGGAAAGAGACGAAGTTACTTTCTCCGTGGTACCACTCTTCATTGACGGTCAAACGTCCACTCAGCCACATCATATAATGTGCTTCTCTATAACGGGAGAAACCCGATACAACCTAATAAACAATTTCAAAAATAATTTTTAAAATTATTATTCAGCCGACAGCTCAGGGATGAGTTATCCTATTTTCTCTGTACTGCCTCACACCACCCGACAGCTCTCTGTATCAAAAGAAAACATCTTTTTTCCCTTCCATGCTTTTAAATATATTTATATTTTTTAAAAGTTTTATTTATATTATATTCTATCTTATTTTCTTTCGTTTGTCAAGTAATTTTCTGATTTTTTTTCAAAAATAATTTTCTGTTGTATTTTTGAACAATATCTGATTTTATATTTTATTATTTTTTGTGCAAAATGCAAAAATACAAAAAGAGGTCTTGCATTTTACAAAACGAAGTGTTATACTTGTTTTTAGATGCTTTTTATTAAACACAACACCCCACTGGAGGAGCTTGCTATGCGTTATACAATACTTGCTTTAAAAAGATTTGTTTTATCTATATCATTTATTATAGGACAATATCCTCGAGTCATTCAGCTCTGGGGTGTGTTGTATGCTGCTCATTCTGTAGGAACAACTGCATAAGCATTATTTCTTGTATTTATACAGGATATGCTTGTATTGTACCCTCTGGTAGAGCAGCCGGAGGGATTTTTTGATATTTTATATTTGGGAATATCATGTAATTATAATATATTATCTAAAAATATTAAGTATAAAGGTGAAAAAACATGAAATTAAAAGGCGCACAAATTGTAATAGAAACTCTGATTGAACAGGGTACTACTACTGTTTTTGGTTATCCTGGCGGTCAGGTAATTGATATTTACGATGCTCTCTATCTGGCAAAAGACCGTATCAATCACATTATTACTGCACATGAACAAGGTGCATCTCATGCAGCTGATGGCTATGCTCGTGCTACAGGAAAAGTAGGCGTTGTTATTGCTACTTCAGGCCCTGGTGCAACTAACCTCGTAACAGGTATAGCTACGGCTTATCTTGATTCTATTCCTATAGTTGCTATTACAGGTAATGTTCCTAATTCTTTAATTGGTCGTGACAGCTTCCAGGAAGTTGACATTACTGGTGTAACTATGCCAATTACAAAACATAACTTCTTAGTAAAAAAAGTTGAAGACTTAGCTCCTACTATTCGTGAAGCTTTCAGAATTGCAAAATCAGGTCGTCCAGGCCCTGTTTTAGTTGATATTCCTAAGGATGTACAAAATGCTCTTTATGAATATGAAAAAGCTCCTGTAGTTGAAAAAACTCCTGTTGCTGAAGTTGATAATGCTCTCATTGAACAGGCTGCACAGCTTATCGCTGAGTCAAAGAAACCTTATATCTATATTGGTGGCGGTGCAATCACTGATGATGCGGGTGCTGAAATTATGGCTCTTGCAGACAAAATTGATGCTCCAATCGGATGCACTATGATGGGACTTTCTGCTGTTCCTACATCAAATCCACGTTGGCTTGGCATGGAAGGTATGCACGGACATTATGCTTCTTCTATCGCACAAAATGAAGCTGATTTGATTATCACAGCTGGTTGCCGTTTCAGTGACAGAGGTACAGGAAATACAAAGAAATATGCTCTTAATGCTAAAATTATTCATATAGATATTGACGCTTCTGAGCTTAATAAAAACATCAAGGCTGAACTTGGTATTTCTGGTTCTATGAAAAAAGTATTTGCTGCCCTTACTGATGCTGTTGAAGCTGTAAAGCATGAAGAATGGTCTGCACGTATTCAGGAACTTAAAGAAGAAACTGAAAAACTTGAAAAGCAGGACAACACACTCACTCCATTTACAGCAATTGATGCTATCGCTGAAGCTGCTGAAAATGCAAATGAAAATATAATCGTTGCTACCGACGTTGGTCAGCACCAGATGTGGACTGCACAGCGTTATCCGTTTAAAGAATCCAGAACATTTATTTCCAGCGGTGGTCTCGGAACTATGGGATTTGGTCTTGGTGCTGCTATTGGTGCGTCAACTGCTACAGGTAAGAAAACTGTACTTGTAACTGGTGACGGAAGCTTCGGTATGAACTTAAACGAACTTGCAACTGCTGTTACTAACCAGACACCTGTTATTATATTTATTATGAATAATGGCGTTCTTGGTATGGTAAGACAATGGCAGACATTGTTCTATGACAAGCACTATTCAAATACAACACTTGAACGTAAAACAGATTTTGTAAAGCTTGCTGAAGCATTCGGTCTGAATGGTTATAGAGCATTTAATCTTGCTGAACTTAAAGATGTACTTAAAAAAGCATTTGCTGAAAATGGCCCTGTACTGATTGATTGTGCAATTGACTGTGATGCATTTGTATTACCAATGCTTCCTCCAGGTGGGTCTATTGATGATATTATTGTTGACCCTTCAGCAATGTGAAAGGAATGAAAAGTATGGAACGTTTTGTAATTTCTATTTTAGTAAATAACCACTCCGGCGTTCTCTCCCGTGTATCGGGAATGTTTACACGCCGTGGTTTTAATATTGATACACTTACAGTCGGAGAAACTGAATCTCCTGAATTTTCAAGAATTACAATTTCTATTCATGGCGATAAAGCTATATGTAATCAGATTGTAAAACAACTTGAAAAAATGTATGATGTAAAAACTGTAAAAGTTTTAAAACGTGATGAAACTGTTGCAAGAGAATTATTACTTATTAAAGTAAAAAATTCTCCTGAAAGCAGACAGGAAATCGTATCTGTTGTAGATATTTTCCACGCAAAGATAACAGATTATTCTCCAGAAGCTCTTGTTATTGAAATTCGTGGTTCAAGCACAAAAATCAATGCTTTTATTGAGCTTGTTCAGCCTTATGGCATTATGGAAATGTGCCGTACTGGTCTGGTTGCTCTTGAAAGAGGCGGCAATTGTCTGAAAGACGCTTAAAAATGCTGTCCATATAAATCCTAATTTTTACTAAAGGAGTCTTTAACAATGGAAAAGGTTGCAAAGGTTTTTTATCAGGAAGACTGTGATTTGTCTTTATTATACGGCAAAACTATTGCTGTTATTGGTTATGGTAGTCAGGGTCATGCTCATGCACTCAACGCAAAAGAATCCCTTGGCGATAATGCAAGAGTTATTATAGGCTTGTATGAAGGAAGCAAGTCCTGGGATAAGGCTGTAAAGCAGGGATTTGAAGTATTCACAGCTGCTGAAGCTGCAAAACAGGCTGATGTTATTATGATTCTCATCAATGATGAAAAGCAGGCTGCTATGTACAAAAAGGATATCGCTCCAAATCTGGAAGCAGGCAATATGCTTATGTTCGCACACGGTTTCGCTATTCACTTTGGTCAGATTGTTCCTCCAGCCGATGTTGATGTAACTATGATTGCTCCTAAGGGTCCTGGACACACTGTAAGAAGCGAATATCAGGCTGGCAAGGGTGTTCCTTGTCTCGTAGCTGTTCATCAGGATGCAACTGGTAAGGCTAAAGATATGGCTCTGGCTTATGGTCTTGCTATCGGTGGTGCAAGAGCTGGTGTTCTTGAAACAACATTCCGTACAGAAACAGAAACTGACCTCTTCGGTGAACAGGCTGTTCTCTGTGGTGGTGTATGTGCATTGATGCAGGCTGGTTTTGAAACACTCGTAGAAGCTGGTTATGACCCAAGAAATGCTTACTTTGAATGTATTCACGAAATGAAGCTGATTGTAGACCTGATTTATCAGAGTGGTTTCGCTGGTATGCGTTACTCTATTTCTAATACTGCTGAATATGGTGACTATATCACAGGTCCTAAGATTATAACAGAAGATACAAAGAAAGCTATGAAGCAAGTTCTGAAAAATATTCAGGATGGTTCTTTTGCAAAGGAATTCCTGCTTGATATGTCTGAAGCTGGCGGACAGGCTCACTTCCGTGCAATGAGAAAGCTTGCTTCTGAACATCCATCTGAAAAGGTTGGCGAAGAAATTCGTAAGCTGTACAGCTGGAACAACGAAGAAGATAAGTTTATCAATAACTAAAAATAACACCAATCCCCTATAAACGGGACAGCGTAACTTGGTGTGAAACCAAAATATATTGCTGCTTTCCTGATGTAATGTCGGGAAAGCAGTTTGTATTTTATGAGTTTATTATGCACCTTCGGTGCTTTCGAGGCTCCTGTCAGCAGGGACTCCCTGTGTCCCGAGCTCTGGCAGCATTTTTCGAGAAAACTGCTGCACCGAAAAAGCTTTATTGATTTAATTATTTTATAATATTATGATTGTAAAATAATTGAACTTAAAGTTATATCACCCCCGTGAGGGGGAAAGCATATTGTAAATAAATAAAAGTATCATAAAGGCTGGGAGCGGACAGTGGTCAAGCTGACTCAGCTTGGAGGTAAAGAATATGAGCTGTAATTTTTACTGCGATGGTGTTGATAAAGCACCTCAACGTTCTCTTTTTAATGCACTTGGCATGACAAAAGAAGAAATGCAAAGACCTTTAGTAGGTATCGTTTCATCTTATAATGAAATAGTACCAGGTCATATGAATATAGATAAAATTGTAGATGCTGTTAAAATGGGCGTTGCTATGGCTGGCGGTACTCCTGTTGTATTCCCTGCAATTGCTGTTTGTGATGGTATCGCTATGGGACACGTGGGAATGAAATATTCTCTTGTTACAAGAGATTTAATTGCTGATTCTACAGAATGTATGGCACTTGCACATCACTTTGATGCGCTTGTAATGATTCCTAACTGCGATAAAAATGTTCCTGGTCTGCTTATGGCTGCTGCAAGAGTTAATGTTCCTACTGTCTTTGTAAGCGGCGGCCCTATGCTTGCTGGTCATGTCAAAGGAAGCAAGACAAGCCTTTCAAGTATGTTTGAAGCTGTAGGTTCTTATGCAGCCGGAAAATTTTCTTTGGAAGATGTAGAAGAATTTGAAAATAAAGCTTGTCCTACTTGTGGTTCATGCTCTGGTATGTATACTGCAAATTCTATGAACTGCCTGACTGAAGTTCTTGGTATGGGATTAAAGGGCAATGGTACAATTCCTGCTGTATATTCTGAAAGAATAAAACTTGCAAAACAAGCTGGTATGGCTGTTATGGAACTGTACAGAAAAAATATCCGCCCTCGTGACATTATGACAGAAAAAGCTTTTGAAAATGCTCTTACTGCTGATATGGCTCTGGGATGTTCCACAAATAGTATGCTCCATATTCCTGCTATTGCTAATGAATGTGGCATTTCAATCAATCTTGATATGGCTAATGCTATCAGTGCAAAAACTCCTAATTTGTGCCATCTTGCTCCTGCTGGTCATGCTTATATGGAAGACCTCAACGAAGCAGGTGGCGTTTACGCTGTATTGAATGAACTGAACAAGAAAAATCTGATTCACACAGATACAATGACTGTAACAGGTAAAACATTAGGAGAAAATATCAAGGGTTGCATCAACAAAAATCATGATATCATTCGTCCTATTGAAAATCCATACAGTGAAACTGGTGGAATTGCTGTATTAAAAGGCAATCTTGCCCCTGACAGATGTGTAGTTAAGAGAAGTGCTGTTGCTGCTGAAATGATGCAGCATAAAGGTCCTGCTAAAGTATTCAACAGCGAAGAAGAAGCTATTGCAGCTATTAAAGGCGGAAAAATTGTTAAGGGCGATGTAGTTGTTATCCGCTATGAAGGTCCTGCTGGTGGTCCTGGTATGAGAGAAATGCTCTCCCCTACTTCTGCTATTGCTGGTATGGGTCTTGATAAAGATGTTGCTCTTATTACTGATGGCAGATTCTCAGGTGCTACAAGAGGTGCTGCTATTGGTCACGTTTCTCCAGAAGCAATCAGTGGTGGTACAATTGCCTATGTAAAAGATGGTGACATTATTTCTATTGATATTCCAAACTACAGCATTACTTTAGAAGTTTCTGATGATGAATTAGAAGAACGTAAAAAGACTATGCCTATTCTGGAAAAGAAAGATTTAACTGGCTATCTGAAACGCTATGCAAAGATGGTTTCTTCTACTGATAAGGGTGCAATTATAAATAAATAAATTTTACAAAATAAAAATTATTAGATTTTACATTAAATCGAAAAAAAGGAGCTTTTATGGATAAAAATCAGGAATATATCAGAAATTTGAATATCGAAGATGTTCCGTGGCATCGCCTTACAACTGCTTATGGCAGAGCAACAAATCTTCCGGAAGCATTCAAAATTCTAAATGATATGCAGGATATTGATGCAGTTAAATCTGCTGTATGGGATATTATGAGCATTGAACATCAAAGCACTCTTTTTTATGCAACACCATTTGCAACTATTTTTCTTACAAGAATTTTTAATAAAGCTGTTGAAAACTATGATAAAAGTGATATAGCTAAATATATCGTATCAAAATTTTTAATATGCTTTGAGAACATTGCATTTGCTTGCAGATATGCAGAAGACTATAAGCGTGAAGATGATAAGCCACTTGCAAATTTTTCCGATATGCTTGATGAAAAATATCTTCATCCAGTATTATCTGATGAAGATGATTATGACGAAGAAGACTATGATGATTACGATGATTATGATGAAGATGATTATGATTATCCTGATGAATTATTCTATAGCTGTTACTTCTATTCACATAAGGCACTTTTAGAGATTAAGGGAATCATTACAAAGTTAAATGATGAAAGTCTTTCAGACGGTATAAAACAAATTCTTGATTTGCTTTAACTGTTTTAATATAAAAAATATATAAGAAAAGAGGTTATTTTATATGGGTATGACAATGACACAGAAGATTCTGGCTGCTCATGCTGGTCTCGACCATGTTGAAGCTGGTCAGCTGATTCTGGTTAATCTGGACAGAGTTCTCGGCAACGATATTACTTCCCCTGTTGCTATAAGAGAATTTAATAAATTAGGTATTGACAAGGTATTCGATAAAGATAAGGTTACAATGGTAATGGACCATTTTGCACCAAATAAGGACATTAAGGCTGCTACACAGTGCAAAATGTGCCGTGACTTCTGCAATGAAAAAGAAGTTACACACTTCTATGATGTTGGTCAGATGGGTATCGAACACGCTCTTCTCCCTGAAAAAGGTCTTGTCGTTTCAGGTGATGTTGTAATTGGTGCTGACTCACATACCTGCACATATGGTGCATTGGGTGCATTCTCTACAGGTGTTGGCTCCACTGATATGGCTTGCGGTATGGCTATAGGAAAAGCATGGTTTAAAGTACCTTCTGCTATTAAATTTGAACTTAAAGGCAAGCTTAATCCTTATATCTCAGGTAAAGATGTTATTCTTCATATCATTGGTATGATTGGTGTTGATGGTGCATTATATAATTCTATGGAATTCGTAGGCGAAGGAGTTTCAAACCTTTCTATGAGTGACCGTCTTACAATGACTAATATGGCTATTGAAGCAGGTGCAAAAAATGGTATATTTGTTGTTGATGAACAGACTTTAGAATATGTAAAAGAACACAGCAACCGTGAACCTGTTGTATATACTGCTGATGAAGATGCTGTATATGATGAAACATATGTTATTGATTTATCTGAAATTAAATCTACAGTTGCATTCCCTCACCTCCCAGGAAATACAAGAACTATTGACAATGTTGGTGATGTAAAGATTGACCAGGTTGTTATTGGCTCCTGTACAAATGGTTTCTATCGTGATATTGAAGAAGCTGCTTCTATTTTAAAAGGTAAAAAAGTTGCTAAAAATGTACGTGCTATAATTATTCCTGCTACTCAGGATATTTATTTAAAAGCAATGGAAAACGGACTTCTTAAAATATTTATTGAAGCTGGCTGTATCGTTTCAACCCCGACTTGCGGTCCATGCTTAGGCGGTCATATGGGAATTTTAGCTGCTGGTGAACGTGCTGTTTCCACTACAAACAGAAACTTTGTGGGAAGAATGGGACATCCTGAGTCTGAAGTTTATCTTGCAAGTCCGGCTGTTGCTGCTGCAAGTGCTATAACGGGTAAAATCACTGACCCAAAAAATGTGTAAAACAGACAGTAAAATATAGACAAAAGTGACGAAATACGATTAGACATATCAAAAAATACAATCAGGATATTGTATTTTTCAGACAGATGCGGATATGGAGACAATTTGAAAGATTCGAAGATACCAAAATTTACAACAGCCATGGTATAGTTTGTGCTGACTTGACAGCAGGCGGAACTGCGGAAATGCCTTTGCCGGCTGAAATATTACGGCATAACAAAAGGATAGTACCTTGTGGGTGCAGTTGGTCAAT
>JAFTWL010000002.1 GCA_017465305.1 Ruminococcus sp.
ATAAATTGTATTTCCATCTGATTTTTCTGGCATATGTTTAAACCCTTTTCTTAATATTTTAAAGTCAGGCGTTGCAGAATGCAACGCTTTAACTTTATTTGCTTAATGAATAACTTGGATAAAATGGCGTATTTTATCGTCAAATTTAAAAAAGAACCTTGTAAACATTATAATACAAAATCATTATGAAAAAAGTTACCGCATTGTAAAAAAAAAAAAAAACAGTTTGTGAATTTTTATTATTATTACAACTTTTATACTTGTATTTGCTTAATAATAGAGAAAGTAAAAGCCTTCAAAAAAACAAAAGGACTTGTTCCGTTGTTTTTTTGAAGGTTCTCCCTGTAGTATGCTTATGTTTTGTTTTTCTAAAAAAATACCTAAAAGGTTTCAGGTTACTATTCTTTTTCGGTCTTTTTTTTAAAAAGACACGTCCCCCCACCCCCTATAACCCTATATATTTTTATATATAGCCTATAGTGGTTAGTTTTTATATTTAGTTATAATCCATTTTATTATATCATAATAAACTATTACTGTCAAGTTATTAATATATAATAATAGCTTATGAATAAACAATATATATTTTTATACCTTATACCCTTATACCCTAGGAACTATGTCCCCATGTCCCCACTTGATAAAATATAACGTATTTTCGGGTGTTTTTGCTGGGGACATCAAATTATGCTAATGTCCCCATGTCCCCACTTGAAAGAAATATAACGTATTTTCGGGTGTTTTTATTGGGGACATGATGTCCCCAATAGTTATGAATAAATGTTCATAAATGAACAACTTCAAATTCTTATTAGTTAAATTATTAAATACTAATCAGTAAAAGGAAATAAAAATTAAATTTTATAGTTTTTTTTATGTCTTGCTTCCTTTTGACATATGGTAGTATAGTAGCTTTTTAATTATGAATAAAGATGTATAAATTATTGATAGTATATTTGTATTTATAGATATGTGAGTGTACAGGTATAGAAAGTATATACACATATACACAATTGATTATAAATAACGTGAATACGTGATATTTTAGTGTGAATATACATATGTAGTAATATACACATATACACAATAAAAAAAAATAAAACGCTTTTTCAGGAGTTTTTAGTGGGAACATGATATACACAATAGTTATGAACAAATGTTCATAAATGAACAACTTCAAATTCTTATTAGTTAAATTATTAAGTACCAATCAGTAAAAGGAAATAAAAATTAAATTTCATAGTTTTTTTTATGTCTTGCTCCCTTTTGGTTTATGGTAATAAATTCGTCTTATTCTCCTTCATTCCACTTCATTTTCAACTTTTTTTAACATCAAAAATAAAGGGTATAGCGTGCCGTATATTGAACGTTTTAAGCTTTAATATAAATTAACCTTTTACAGATTGAAACGCCCATAAATCGCACACATTAAAGCGTGAGAGGTATGCAACATAAAATACAACACGCAAAAATATAATACATAGTAAAATAGCGAAAAAATAAGTAACGGATAGGGGTTATAATCCCCTATCCATTATCTTTATTTTATTTATAAGAAACAAAAAAAGTGCCAGCCTTTACAGCTTGGCACTTCTTTGTTTGAAAATCACTCTTTTTACATATAGGGGGACTATCACTAATATGAAAGGATTTGCTTAGAACAAATACAGTATATCATAAAGGAATAATCACGAACTATCATATTTATTAAAAAGTGGAAGTGACGACCTTCGGTGTATCCAACCGAAGGTCTCTACCTTATGAACGTAGAGACTACTATGCCAATTTTGCTTGGATATTCGGTAAAAAACAACGTAAATTCAATAAAAATGTACGCTATTTGTACGCTATTAAATTTATTTTAGGGCACTATGAGGGCACTAATTTTATAAAATGTAAATTTAGGAAAAATACGTATAAAAACAGATTTTAAAAATCTCGATTTTTTGGTTCTGCGTGAATGTTAGCCCCTATTAGCAGTGTACCCCAACCCTTCTATTTTCAAAGGTGGGGGGGAGTTTTATTCGGATTCCTTGTTCACTTTTACCATAGATGCCGGACATTCTATTTCTATATTGAAATTATTTCCACCCGTTCCACCATCCGTCTATTAAAGCCATTTTATCACCAACTTTCATCTTCCGGCTTGTCTTTCTGGTCAAGATATTGTTTCCCAAGAAATATTGCCATAGCAGCACTTTTTTCCGCTAATTTAAGTTGCGTACGTCTTAGCGACGTTTTGCCTGCCATCTTCTTTTTATTATATATATCCGCAAAATTCTCTTTATATGTACGCTTACACCATCGTTCTATGGTATCAACTGAGCATTCAAAAACTCCTGCTATTTCCTCAAGAGTACATTGAATCTCGCATAAATTTTCAAATATATTTTTATCTATTTCTTTTCTTGGTCTTGCCATGCTCCCCATCTCTCAATAATTTTCTTATTCCATCGGGTAGAGGTTGCCTGTGATATATGAGATTGAATGCATATTTTAGCCCATGAATATCCTTCCATATATCTCATACGTGCGATTTCACGCATTTCAATAGGAAGAGTAAACACAAATTCCTCAAAAGCAATAATTTTTTTTTCTGATTCTGCTTTCTTCGCTTTATAGTAATTAGCTAATATACAATTGTCGTTTTTTTCTTCCTGCTCTATTTTTTTATTTAATGTTTTAATTTCTGATTTTAATAATAGAATGTCGTACAAACTTTTATCGCTTTTTATTACCATACTTTTATCCCTCGTTTAAATATTGATTGTATAAGGTTCTCATTTCCTTGCTTTCTCTTAGCATTTCAAACGCTTTGTTTTTTCTGCTTCTTATCATTGCTGAAGTCATTTCCATAACATTAGCTATTTTTCTATCATTCATATTTTTGAAAAAAGCAAGTTTAATTATTTCTTTGTAGGGTTCTTGTAATTTTTCTATTGCATCATTTACGCCATTTATTATACTTGTAATTTCTTCTTTTTCGGAATAATCCTGCTCTATATTTACATTTATATCCGGAATAAAATCGCCTATTGCATTGCCATCCTTTTCATCTGCTAGTGCTGGTGTTTCAAGACTTATACTTGTATCAAGCAAATTTGGATGTTTCTTTTGTAAACCTAACAAATTATTTACTTCATGCCAAAGCCCAAATTTAAAATATGTTGAAAATTTACATTGCTTTTGTGGGTCATAAGCTTTTAAACAATTTAGAAAAACCATATAACAATTTTGATAAAGGTCTGATAGTTCAATGCCACATCGTGTAAAGCTTTTGTAATAATTCATATACACCTTTCTGGCTAAGAAATATAATATTCTATATGTTTTTTCCCACAATACAGGTACAAGCACATAGTTTTCCTTGTCTTTTGCAAATTCTGCAATCTGCTCTGTTGTCATATCAATTGTCGTCATTTAATTTCTCCCATACTACAGCAAGTCGTCTTATTCGTTGGAGAAGAAAGAAAAAACGACGCCGTAACTCGTAAAATTGTCTTCGTCCCATTGGAACACCGCCCAACGCTTCATAAGGCATATTTTTATTTGTTACACTTTTCTTTAAAAGTTCAATTATCATTTCATCTTCTGCTAATAAATCAAATGTTGAGTCTATTGCTTCTATATCTCTTGTTAAAGCTATTTTCTCTGTTTTATTTTCTGTGTTTCTTATTATTTTCTTTTTCTTTTCATACTGAAAGCAAAACCATTTTAATTCATTTAATTCGCAAACATCCATTTTATATTGACTATAGGCGTTGCTCATTTTGTCACCTTAATTAACTTGTATTTCTGTTTCTGGATATGCTGGGAATGTAACAGCTGATACTTCATATACTGCGGATATATCTTGTACATATCTTGTCGGATGGTCGGATTCTATGTCTTTCCATTCGTCCCCTCTGATTCTAAACATAAACGACATACCCGTTACATCCCCACGCTTCACCGCTGAATATAGGGTGCCTGCCACTGGATTGTTAGCGGTATCAAGATTAACTCTAATAGTCATACCTTTTTCGTCTATGCTTATTTTCATCGTACTGTTTGGATTGTCCGCTCTTGCTCTTGCAAGCGGAATACTTTTTGTATCATGATTGACTAAAAATCGCACGTCTGTCAAGTCGGCATCATCTAACGCATTACGGCAAATTATTTCGTCACAATACCCCATGTTTGTCCTGCTCTCAAATACAATAGGTCTGCCGATGAGCTGTACGCCTGCGTTTTCTGTCTCTTCTGTTCTGACTTCACAATTAAAAGAACGTGTTTCTACTTTCATTTTTACCACCTCGAAAAATTGATAGTTTATGATTGTTTGTATATGTTATACTATAATTGTTTTCGAAGTGTTTTCTTTTAGTGTTCTTATTTTTTAATCTATTTTGTTCATTTAATCAAAAAAAGCCCTGTCTTTATGGCAGGACTTTTTTCTATCTATTTCAAGTAAGGGGAAATATACACTATTTCTTTTTTACCCTGCTTTGCTAACTCTATCATATTTTCACTTTCAAGTATATGTAAATAATCTTTTAGTGTATCTACGCATTTAAATTCTTTTGTTCTTTTTAATTTTTGTTGTAAAACTCTTATAGGAGTATATGCTTTATTTTGTCGTATAGTTTCATCTTTTATCTTTTCAAGCAGTCTGTTAAGTAGTTCCTGCTCTCTGTCAATCTCATTATCAAGTGATTTTACTTTTTCATCTACAAAAAATTTACACACTTTTATAGCTCTGTATGCTGTTTCTTTTGAGATTGGTTCTTTTTCGTTGCCTGTCCAAATCATATGAAGAATTGTCGCTATTCGTGGGAATGTGCTTTTTATCTTTGATACATATCCTTTTTCGCTTTGTAAGTCTCCGTAATACTGTCTATCAATAAGGGTTTGTATATATTCAAGTGACATTTCACAAGCTGAAATGCTCCAAGGTATAACGGGCGGATTTTCTGCAAGAGGAACATCAAGAAACTTGTAAATTAGTTCTTCGTATTCTTTACATGGCTTGACTTGTTTAGGCGTTCTTGCTTTTTGGTCTTTCGTTTCTTTGACTTTAAAAAATAAGAATCTTCTTGTAAGTCCTCGACCTTGCAGGAATTCATTTTCTATGAATTTATCAAATATAACGGGCTGTAAACCTAAACATATTGTTCCCAATGGTCTTTTTAATTCTACAGGCTCGCTTCCTTTTCTGTCAACGCTGACATATGCACCGTTTATCATTTGCAAAACCACATCAATGTTAGCAGTCTCGCCGCTGCTGTATCTTCCGGCTAATGTTTCAGTAAAGCATCCCTCATCTGAAATCATACCAACAGTTCCGCCGGTTTCTGTAAGTCGCTTCACAAGTGCTTCTGTTGTGGTATCTCCTATAAGCAAATGTGGGCTCGACGGTTTCGGCATAGTAATAATATGCATTTTTATATTAACAATTTTATTTAATATTCTTTGGTCTGGTTCGTCGCCTGTTAATTTTCTTTCTAAATTTTTCAACTGGTTTTCAAGCATTTTTATTTGTGTGTCATATGCCGAAAACTCTTTCTGATATTCTGGCATTTTTGTATCTATCCAGTAGTTAAGTGGGTCTATTGCAAGTTGCTTCATTATCGGGCTTTTACCTGTTCCAGGTTCTCCGACTATAAGAGTATATAATGGCAAATGCTCTTTGTGTGTCGGGTCATCTGGATACATAGCCATATATTTTCCCTGCATACTTAACGCAAATACTGATAGTATTGTAACTGCAGCTATTGCCCTATCTGTTTGTATAGCATTAGAAAGACCATCTATATAATTTTCTATAAAGTCTGGGAATATATCAACGGGGAAATCGTTTGGAGCGTTCTGCTTTGATTCCTCTTTATCTATAGGCAACCAGCTATGTTTTAAAATATCGTTTAATCTCTCTAGTGTATTCGCTAAATATACAGAGTTCTCACGTTTTAACTTCTTTTCTGACATACTGCAAAATGCAAGTAAAAAGTGTTTTGCATTTTCTACATTTTCGCTAAGCAAAGCAGAATTGCAGATATCTGCTACTATGTCATTTATATCAGTAGACGGATTTTTTACAAGATTTACAAATGTGTCAAGCTGATTGCTCTCAATTACGTTTTTAAATACTTCAAATATCATTGTGTTTTCTTTTTCCATGGTTTAAAACCTCTTTCTTTTAATAAAAAATTTAAAATATATATAAGGCTTTAAACTTGACAAATTGATAAAAACACAATATAATAATAATTGATTTTAAAATTATTTGGTGTTTTTATCACTCATCAAGTTAAGTATGCTACTACCGCAAATAGTGGCATACTTTTTTTTTGCCTTTTTTATCATACAATAAAAAATAAAAATTGTCAAGCTTCTTTAATCTTCAATTTCACCTGGATATATTTTTTCATAAACATTATAACATACACAATTTAGTATGCTGTTATAAGTTGCACAATCTGCAAATGCTATAATTCTATCAAGACCACCGATAGCGTCTAAATCTTTCGGAGAACAACTATCAAGGAATGTCAACGCTCGTATATTCGATACCATTAAAAAATTTTTAAGTTTATCCTCGATTGCTTTATGTCCGCATCTGCTTAAAATAATAGCAACATATGCACCTAACACAAAGGCATCATGTGAATTTTTTGTAAAAATCGTATTTGTGTTACATTTCTTTACAGAATCAAGAATATCATTAAAGATTTCATCTATTAAACTCATATTATTCACCTGCTCCAATTCCTGAAATTTTAGTTATATGTGTAGGTCTGATAACAGCACAATCAAGCATACAATAAATTTGAAAGCCTATAGCACCGTGTTTAATACAATAATCTGTATCTTGGAACATACGTAAAATAATACTGTTCTGCATTCCTATAATCATTGACAATGGGTCAAATACAAGTGCATCGCTTCCATTTTCGGCATCCGATACAAGTTGATTGCTTACTATGCGTTTTAAGTCGTCTACTACCTTTGGAACTGTTAAAGGCTGTCCCGTTGTATCGGTCATAAGGTTCAATATTTCCTCGGTTTCTGCGTTAATTCCTAAAACTGACGGGATACCGTTTTTCTTTTTAATTGCACCAATAGCCTTTATGTAATCAGTATATCCCTTGTTTACTGCTGTCAGATTATTTATATCTGTATCATTCATAATTCCAGATGGTGCAAAATTTACACGTGTTCCGTTGCTGGCAGTCTGTCCATATAACATATATCTGTCTACAGCGTCCGCCATAGCCTGAGAAAATACACGCAAAATAATATCCTCTAAATTTTTTGCTGAGTGTATCGCTTCAAGAGAAACATATGCATAGCCGTAACATGTTTTTGATTTCATTTGTACACTGTCAAGGTCAAAACTATTTCCCTCTGGCTGTTCTTCAAGCTCTGGCTTGAATTTGAATACAGGGTCATTCTTCACCCTTGCTATGGTCAAATTTCCTTCTGTCATTGGTACAACTGGTACGCCTGCATTTTCAAACAGTGAAATATTTCTTGTAAGGTCTATAATTTCAGCTGAACAAATTTCAGGGATAATAACACCGGTGGCGGATGTTGTAAACTCTGCACGCTCTTCCATTGCATTTGACCAATCACCTGTAACCATGCCACGGATATATTTTCCGATGTCCAGATGTTTTTTATTTTTCGGGTCAACTCTGTCAACCATTCTTTCATCTGTACGAAGTGCAAGGCTTTCAATGCCGTCCGGTTTTCTATTGCTTGTTATACTGCTGTCATACATGGAGTAACTACCAAGAGAACGCAACTCACTTGATATATCTTCCACGGATTTAATTTTTGCAAATGGTAAACCGTTTCTAAACTGTCCATTGATAACAGTAACATTTGAACGATTCTCATCGTCTGGGCTTGTTTTTTCCTGCTCTTCTTGTTCTTCTCTGTTATCAAGTTCAGCTTCCAAAGCATCAATATCCGCTCGTATCTGTGCAAGAAGTTCAGCAGTTTTTGAACCTGTACCGTCTCGCATTTCAACTAATTGCCTTTTTAGTTTTCGTTCTTCTCTTCTTTTTTCTCTTATTTTTGCTTTCAGTTCTTTAATGTTCATTTCTTCAAGTAGTTTTTTTGATTGGTTATAAATTGTATTTCCATCTGATTTTTCTGGCATATGTTTAAACCCTTTTCTTAATATTTTAAAGTCAGGCGTTGCAGAATGCAACGCTTTAACTTTATTTGCTTAATGAATAACTTGGATAAAATGGCGTATTTTATCGTCAAATTTAAAAAAGAACCTTGTAAACATTATAATACAAAATCATTATGAAAAAAGTTACCGCATTGTAAAAAAAAAAAAAAAACAGTTTGTGAATTTTTATTATTATTACAACTTTTATACTTGTATTTGCTTAATAATAGAGAAAGTAAAAGCCTTCAAAAAAACAAAAGGACTTGTTCCGTTGTTTTTTTGAAGGTTCTCCCTGTAGTATGCTTATGTTTTGTTTTTCTAAAAAAATACCTAAAAGGTTTCAGGTTACTATTCTTTTTCGGTCTTTTTTTTAAAAAGACACGTCCCCCCACCCCCTATAACCCTATATATTTTTATATATAGCCTATAGTGGTTAGTTTTTATATTTAGTTATAATCCATTTTATTATATCATAATAAACTATTACTGTCAAGTTATTAATATATAATAATAGCTTATGAATAAACAATATATATTTTTATACCTTATACCCTTATACCCTAGGAACTATGTCCCCATGTCCCCACTTGATAAAATATAACGTATTTTCGGGTGTTTTTGCTGGGGACATCAAATTATGCTAATGTCCCCATGTCCCCACTTGAAAGAAATATAACGTATTTTCGGGTGTTTTTATTGGGGACATGATGTCCCCAATAGTTATGAATAAATGTTCATAAATGAACAACTTCAAATTCTTATTAGTTAAATTATTAAATACTAATCAGTAAAAGGAAATAAAAATTAAATTTTATAGTTTTTTTTATGTCTTGCTTCCTTTTGACATATGGTAGTATAGTAGCTTTTTAATTATGAATAAAGATGTATAAATTATTGATAGTATATTTGTATTTATAGATATGTGAGTGTACAGGTATAGAAAGTATATACACATATACACAATTGATTATAAATAACGTGAATACGTGATATTTTAGTGTGAATATACATATGTAGTAATATACACATATACACAATAAAAAAAAATAAAACGCTTTTTCAGGAGTTTTTAGTGGGAACATGATATACACAATAGTTATGAACAAATGTTCATAAATGAACAACTTCAAATTCTTATTAGTTAAATTATTAAGTACCAATCAGTAAAAGGAAATAAAAATTAAATTTCATAGTTTTTTTTATGTCTTGCTCCCTTTTGGTTTATGGTAATAAATTCGTCTTATTCTCCTTCATTCCACTTCATTTTCAACTTTTTTTAACATCAAAAATAAAGGGTATAGCGTGCCGTATATTGAACGTTTTAAGCTTTAATATAAATTAACCTTTTACAGATTGAAACGCCCATAAATCGCACACATTAAAGCGTGAGAGGTATGCAACATAAAATACAACACGCAAAAATATAATACATAGTAAAATAGCGAAAAAATAAGTAACGGATAGGGGTTATAATCCCCTATCCATTATCTTTATTTTATTTATAAGAAACAAAAAAAGTGCCAGCCTTTACAGCTTGGCACTTCTTTGTTTGAAAATCACTCTTTTTACATATAGGGGGACTATCACTAATATGAAAGGATTTGCTTAGAACAAATACAGTATATCATAAAGGAATAATCACGAACTATCATATTTATTAAAAAGTGGAAGTGACGACCTTCGGTGTATCCAACCGAAGGTCTCTACCTTATGAACGTAGAGACTACTATGCCAATTTTGCTTGGATATTCGGTAAAAAACAACGTAAATTCAATAAAAATGTACGCTATTTGTACGCTATTAAATTTATTTTAGGGCACTATGAGGGCACTAATTTTATAAAATGTAAATTTAGGAAAAATACGTATAAAAACAGATTTTAAAAATCTCGATTTTTTGGTTCTGCGTGAATGTTAGCCCCTATTAGCAGTGTACCCCAACCCTTCTATTTTCAAAGGTGGGGGGGAGTTTTATTCGGATTCCTTGTTCACTTTTACCATAGATGCCGGACATTCTATTTCTATATTGAAATTATTTCCACCCGTTCCAC
>JAFTWL010000019.1 GCA_017465305.1 Ruminococcus sp.
TTCTTCCTGAATTTCATCAAATTTAACTTCTTCTACAAGCTCTTCTTGTAATTCTTCAGAGTCAATTTCTTCTGATTCTTCATCTTCATCAGATTTTTCTGATGACAAAGTCAATGGTTTTTCTTCTTCCTCTTTTTCAGCTTCTTTTGCAGCCTGAGCAGCAAGAGCAGCAGCTTCTGCTCGAGCCTGTTCAAAAACAGCTTCTGCTTCAAGACGACGTTTTTCTTCCTCTTCTCTTATTTCTGCTTCACGTTCTGCTATAGCCTGAGCAGCAACATCAAGTTCGTCGACATCACCACTATTATCAAAAGAACTATCTTGAACTATTTCTTCTTCCTGTTTTTTTACATCTTTTTTTCTTCGGCTAAAAAATCCGAACTTTTCTTTTTTCTTATCCTTTTTTCCGAACAGACCCATAATAATTAACCACCTTTTCTATGATAAATTATGTGAATTCCTCTGTATGTATCATAAAATCATCTTGCTCCATACGTAGCAGACGAGAAATTCCATCCTCCTGCATAGTAACACCATATAATACATTTGCTTCTTCCATAGCACTACGTCGATGTGTTACCAAAATAAACTGTGTAGTATTAGTGAAATTCTGCAAATATCTAGCATACTTTTGTACATTACCTTCATCCAATGCTGCATCAATTTCATCAAGAATACAAAATGGTGTAGGACGTAGACGCAAAATTGCAAAATAAATTGCAATAGCAACAAATGATTGTTCTCCACCTGAAAGAGAAATTAAATTTTTAATTACTTTACCTGGTGGTGCTACATGAATCTCAATTCCTGATTCCAGTACGTTTTCAGGGTCAAGCAATATAAGCTCTGCTTCTCCACCTTCAAAAAGTTCCTTAAAAATTTGCTTAAAATTCTTATTTATTGTATGAAAACTTTCAGTAAAAATTCGGCACATATCATCCGTAAGTGATATTATAAGATTTTCAAGTTCATTTTTAGCATCAGTAGCGTCTTTCATCTGATTTTTAAGGAAATTCCATCTTTCAGAAACTTCTTTATATTCTTCAATAGCTGAAACATTTACACTGCCAAGAGAACGAATTTTATTTTTTAAAGAAGATAATTCACGCTGTACAGAACTTACATCAGTCAATGGCTCTGCAAGTTTCTGTGCCTCTGAACGAGTTAACTCATATTGCTCAAGCATACGATTTATAATGTTATCCAATTCATTTTGAGATGTATTTTTTCGCTCTTCAAGACGAGTTATAATTTTGGTATATCTTTCTTTGGCTATATTAAATTCTTTTGTAGAATCTTGTATTTTTCGTACTTTCTGACTTTGAACATCATGGGAGGTTTGCCACTGAACGATTTCAATATTAAGTCTTTCCTTTTCCAAAACCAACTCACTTATTTTCTTTTTAGCCATTTCAACTGAATTATTTAATTCAGAAATTTTTTCTTCTTGTAACTGAATATCATTTTGAATTTGTATTTGACGCTGATGCAATACATCTTTTGTATCTGAAGATTTTTCATACTCATTTGAAATGGTTTCAATATCTTTATCCATCTCAACAAGTTTTAAACGAATCTGTGTTTGCTGTTCAACTAATTCTGACTGTGAATTTTGAATTTTAATCTGAGAATCTTGCTTTTGTTGTAAGACTTCCTGCTCTTTTTTAATTTCAGATTGTATATTCTGATATCTGAGTTTCTGAGCTTCTAATTCTTCATTTATTTTATCTAAATCCATTGAAAGTTGTTTATATTGCTCTTTATAATCATCTAATTGCTTTTCTAATTGCTTTTCTAAATAACAACACTTTTCATACTCTGCTTTTGAAGATATTTCTAATTGAACTGCATTATCTATATTTTTCTGTAATCCTTGTAAATCTTCAGTAAATTTTTTTAAAGTTTGTTGAGTATCAAAAAGTTTTTGCTGATTTTCCTGTTCATTTAACGATAATATATCAATCTCCTCTTCAAGTTTTGCAATTTCTGATTTTCTTGTAATCATACCACCTGAACGCTGTACAGAACCGCCTGTGTAAGAACCGCCTGCATTTACTACCTGACCATCAAGTGTAACAATTCTAAATCGATAATTATATTTGTTAGCTATTGATGATGCACTATCCAAATCCTTAACTACAACTATTCTTCCTAATAACGAACGAATAATTTCTTTATATAATATATCACATTGCACAAGATTACAGGCAATATCTATAAATCCATCTTCTTTTTGAAGTCCAGATTCTTGTAGCATCTTACCTTTAATTGTTGTAACAGGTAAAAATGTAGCTCGTCCTGCATGTTTCTGTGAAAGATAACGAATCCACTTCTTTGCTGAATTTTCATCATCAACAATGATATTTTGCATAGCACCACCTAATGCTGTTTCTATAGCAATACCATAAACCTGTTGCGTTGTTATTATTTGTGATACAGTTCCATGAACACCATCTGGCCTGCCATTTTCAGCTTTTAATATAGTTTTTACACTGCCAGCAAACCCTTCCATATTCTGCTCCATATCATGAAGCAATTTCTTCCTTTGACGTTTTTCTTTAAGCTCAAATATAATTTTATTTTGTTCTGTTTGAAGAGAATTAACTTGTTTTTGTATTTCATCATTTTGCTGACGTGAATTATAAAACTTACTTTTTAAATCAGACGCTCTTTCAGAAGCATTCTTTGCATTCTCTTCAGCTGTTTTTGTTTTTATATGGTATTCGTTTTTTTCATTTTGCAAAGCTGCTATTCGCATAGTATGAGTTGTCTGCTGTGCTGTTATCTCTTCATTACGTCTTGACAATGACTCTATTGATACACGACATTCAGTCTGATTATTATATAAATTTTTTACAAAATTACTTTTATCTAAAAAAGATTTATCAAGTTCAGATAATTGCATTTCTAATTCTGATAACTTTTTCTGTACTTGAAAAAGTTTTTCATCTATACAAGATTTTTCATTCAAAAGTTTTTGCTTTTTTTCTTTCAAAGAATTTAAACGATGTATTTCATTGTTTTCATGTACAGAATTTTCTGCATTTTGGTTTTCAAGATTTTCAAGCAATTTTTTACTATGTGAAATATCATTTTCTCCAACAGCACATTCTTCACGCAGTTTTGAAACAGTTTCCTCTGATTTGCTGATATTATCTCTTATATCCTGAATTTTAACTGTACTTTCCTGCATGTGCTTATAACTTTCATGAATAATTTCTTCTGATTTTTCAAGCTCTATTTCAATATTTTGATATTCAGCCTGTGCCTTTAAAAGTTCATCAGATAACTCATTTTTCTGTTCCTGAATTGAACCTATCTGATTAACCCAAAGAGAAATTTCTAATTTTTTTTGTTTTTCTGAAAATTCTAAAAACTGTTTTGCCTTTTCTGATTGTATTCTAAGAGGGTCTATACGCCCTTCCAATTCAGAAGCAATATCCTGAAGTCGGATCAAGTTTTCCTGTGCTAAATCCAAACGATGTTTTGCTTCCTCTTTTTTATATCTAAATTTAGAAATTCCAGCTGCCTCTTCAAAAATATCTCTTCTATCAGTACTTTTTGCACTTACGATTTCAGCAATTCGTCCCTGACCTATTATCGAGTATCCATCTTTGCCCATTCCAGTATCCATAAAAAGTTCATTTATATCTTTCAATCGCACTGATTTGCCATTGATACGATATTCACTATCACCACTTCTATATAATTTTCTTGTAATACTTACTTCTTGACCATACTCTTCTCCTAAAAGACCAGTGCTATTATCAATTAAAAGAGTAACACTCGCAAATCCCATAGCTTTGCGATTTTTAGTACCAGAAAAAATAACATCTTCCATGCGATTTCCACGAAGTGTCTTTGTTGACTGTTCTCCAAGAACCCAACGAACGGCATCGCCAATATTGCTTTTTCCACTGCCATTTGGTCCCACAACAGCTGTTAATCCTGATGAAAAAGTAAGCTTTACCTTTTCCGGAAATGACTTAAATCCCTGCAATTCCAGCGATTTCAAATACATTGTATTCTTCCTCTCCTATACGAATTTGCCCGCTTTGCAAAGCTATATCTTCTTTTATTTTAAATGAAATTCCCATATTTTCAAAATATTGACGATTGCACTTTTTATGTCCGACAGCCTTACTGATACATCCTTTTGAAACAGAAATAAATAAATTTTTTTCATCTGAGTGTTTTTTCAGGTAAAAAGAAATTGCTTTATGATACATTCTTGATTCAACAAGTTCTTTCCATGCCTGATGATAAAATCCAGCAATTGCTTTAGAAGAAACGCTCTCTTCTGCATGAAGTCCACAGCGAATAACTTTGACCTTGTTTTTATAACACATACAAAGAGCATCAGCACAAAAATTTAAAACAGACTCCCAAGAAGGCAAAATATAAATGCCTTTGTGAAAATATTCAGCAAGTTTTGTTCCATCCAATACAGCCACAGGATATATTCTCATAGTATCAGGATTCAGTGATAAAAGCTTATTTATTGTTTCATACTCCAAATCAATTGAACTTCCATACAAGCCCGCCATCATCTGAAGCCCAAGAGAAAAACCATATTCTTTTATAAGTTTTGATGATATACACACATCTTCTGATGTATGTCCTCTTTCATTCTTCATAAGAACTTCATCATTCATACTCTGTGCACCTAATTCAATTGCACTTACATTATAATATTTTAAAACTGACAATACTTCATGAGATATTTTATCAGGACGTGTTGATATTCTGATTCCTGAAAATTTTCCATCACCTATAAAAGTCTGTACACATTCAAGTAATTCTATCATATAAGAACGCTCTATTGCTGTAAAACTTCCACCAAAAAAAGCAATTTCTGTATTCCGAGGATATTTAACTTGTTCAAGTGCTGACTGACAAATCTGCATTACTTCTTTAGACGTAGGGGCGTGCTGTACAGAACTTATTACTTTCTGGTCACAAAAACTACATTGATTTGGGCATCCTTTATGAGGTATAAAAATAGCAATATTATTATGCACCTTCATATCCCATAAGAGAAAGAGCTTCTTTTGCTGCCATCTGCTCAGCTGCTTTTTTACTCTTTCCAACTCCTGTTCCAATAACATTTGAATTAAGACAAACCTCTACAGTAAATGCTTTATCATGGTCTGGCCCAGTTTCTCCAATTAAAACATACTCAACTTTTTCTTCCGGATTTTTTTGAATTACTTCCTGAAGAACAGTTTTATAATCACGTATACCCATTACTTCTTTATGCTCTAAATTTTTAGGTATAAAACGTAAAATATGAGTTTTTGCAGCATTCATACCACCGTCTAAAAAGATTGCAGCAATAACAGCTTCAAAGGCATCAGCAAGAATAGATGAACGAGTTCTTCCTCCTGTATGCTCTTCGCCCTTTCCTAAAAATATAAAATCTCCAAGATGTATTTCCTGTGCAAACACATGCAATGCCTTTTCACATACAAGAGAAGCTCTTAACTTTGTGAGTTCACCTTCAGGAAGTTCAGGAAAATGATGAAACAAATATTCAGAAACTACAATAGACAGAACACTGTCACCTAAAAATTCTAAACGTTCATTGCTTTTACGATACTTTTTCTTTTCATTTGCATAAGAAGAATGTGATAATGCCTCAATCAATAAATTTCGATTTTTAAAAGAATATTTAATATACGACTCAAAATGTCTTAATTTTTCATACTCCATATTCTACAACAAATCCTTTCTGTTTTATAACTTTAAACAAATTCTGATAAATTCAATTTATCTGAAAATTAAAATCATCAACTATATTTTATTTTGCCAAAGAAAGTGATATTTCATCAATCATATTTCCATCAACACAATTTTTCGCCTGACGAATTGCATTAAAAAATGCTGTTGCATCTGAACTGCCATGTGCTTTTACAACAGGAGCTTGTACTCCCATCATCATAGCTCCGCCAACTGTTTTATAATCCATCTTACATGTAAGTTTTTTTATTCTTGGAAGAACTAAAAGTGCAGCTATTTTTCCCGAACCACTAAAAATATTATGTTTTAACTGATGACCTAAAAATTTTCCCATGCCCTCATATAATTTTAATGCAACATTTCCTGTAAATCCATCTGTAACTACAACATCAGCTTTTCCTTGAGGCAATTCTCTTGCTTCAATATTTCCACAAAAATTCAACTTTGATTTCTCTAATAAACCATATGTTTCCAATTCTAATTCTCTGCCCTTTGTTTCCTCTGCTCCGACATTCAGCAACATAACTTTAGGATTTTTTATTCCCATTACACATTGCATATATGCACTTCCCATAATAGCAAATTGTAAAAGCATCTCAGGACGGCAGTCATTATTTGCTCCAGCATCAAGAAGCATAAAAGGACTTTCAGCTGTAGGTAAAACTGGTGCAAGTGCTGCACGTTTTATTCCTTTTAATCTTTTAACTATAAAAGTAGCTCCTACAAGTAAAGCTCCCGTACTGCCTGCAGAAACAAAAGCATCACCCTTACCATCATGCAATGCTTGCAATCCGACTGCCATAGAAGAATCAGAATGCTGTTTCAAAAGTGTTGTAGGTTCTTCATGAATATCAAATACAGAAGGTGCATGAAGGATTTTCAAATTACTCAACGAAATTCCGTTATCTTTAGCACATGACTCTATTTTACTTTTATCACCAACTAATGTAACATCTATTTTTAACTCTTCAACTGCTTTGATACTCCCTATTATAACATCAAGCGGTGCATTATCGCCACCAAATGCATCAATTAAAATGTTCATAACAAAATTTCCTCTATAATTTCTGTGGACATAATCTCATTATTTTCTTTTAAACAAAGATAAAGAGATTTTAATGCCCTTTCTGAATATAACTTATATTTTTCTTTCTTATCTTTTATCTGAACAGGAAGTGATGGTAAAATTCCCATATTGCTTCCCATAGGCTGAAAATCTTCTGAAGGTGAACTACTTATGTAAGATGCAAGGGCACCCATCATAGTATCCTTTGGCAGAATAAGCGGACTCATTTCTTTCAAACGACGTACCATATTTCTTCCCGCAATTATTCCACTTGCTGCTGATTCCATATAGCCCTCTACACCTGTAATCTGTCCTGCAAAGAATAAATTCGGTCTTGTTTTCATTGCATAATCAGCACCTAAAAGCTTAGGACTATTTAAAAATGAATTTCTGTGCATTACACCATATCGCATAAATACAGCATTTTCAAGCCCTGGAATCATCGAAAATACTCTCTTTTGCTCTGCAAACTTCAGATTAGTCTGAAATCCTACAAGATTATAAAGTGTTCCCTCCCTGTTTTCTTTTCTTAACTGAACTACTGCATATGGTCGTCTTCCCGTTCTCGGGTCTGTAAGTCCTACAGGTTTCAACGGACCAAAACGCATTGTATCTTCTCCACGTGATGCAAGAACTTCTATTGGCATACATCCCTCATAAACTCTGAACGTTTCACGGTCGCATTCATGAAGTTCAGCTTTTTCAGCATGTATAAGTGCATCATAAAAAGCAGTATACTCTTCTTTATTCATTGCACAATTAATATAATCTGCATCACCACGTCCATAACGTGAAGCAAAAAAAGTCAAATCATGGTTGAGGCTCTCATAAGTTACAATCGGTGCTGCTGCATCAAAAAAGTTAAGATACTGACCACAACAAGAAGCTATATCCTCAGCAAGTTCTCCATCTGTAAGTGGCCCTGTTGCAATTATGACATTTCCATCTGGTATCTTCTGTACCTTTTCTTCGTGAACTGTAATATTCTCATGATTATAAATTTTTTCAGTAACAGAATTTGAAAATTTTTCTCTGTCAACGGCTAATGCACCACCTGCTTCAACAGAATTCTCTTTTGCACATGGAACTAAAAGAGAACCCATTACTTCCATTTCTGTTTTTAATAATCCCGCTGCTGAAGCAAGTCTTGATGCTTTTAATGAATTAGAACATACAAGCTCTGCTAATCCTTTATAATGATGTGCTGGTGAATAATTAAGCGGTTTCATTTCATAAAGTTCAACCTGAAAGCCTGCTTGTGCAACCTGCCACGCAGCTTCACAACCAGCAAGACCACCACCAATTACTTTTACTATTCTATTGTTATTTTGCATCATTTCCTCCGCCATTTAATTCTTTTTCAAATCCGCATCCAGGTTTCTCGCAGAGCAACTTTCCTGATTTTCCGCCTTTCTGGAATAATGTTTCCCCGCATTTAGGACATTTTTCACTTACAGGTACATTCCACGTCATAAAATTACACTCAGGATAATTTGAACATCCATAAAAGCTTCTGCCTTTTTTTGATTTTTTAAGAATAATTTTATTTTTGCAAAGAGGACAAACTCCATCAGTCTCTTGAACAATCTTTTTTGTATTTGTACACTCAGGAAATCCAGGACAAGCAAGAAATCTTCCAAAACGTCCGATTTTTATTACCATATTGCGTCCGCAAGCTTCACACACTACATCTGTTTCTTCATCTGGTATCTTTACTCGTTTACCTTCCATTTTTTCTTCTGCTGTCTTTAATGTTTCTGCAAAGTCAACATAAAACTCGCTTAAAGAAGAAACCCAATTCTTTTCTCCATGTTCAACATCGTCCAAATCACTTTCCATTTTTGCTGTAAATGCAGAATCTACAATATTTTTAAAATGCTCTTTCATAAGCTCTGTAGTTACTTCCCCTAATACAGTTGGTTTAAGCTGTTTTCCTTCACGTTCAACATAAAGACGAGATGTTATAGTTGTAATAGTTGGAGCATATGTGCTCGGTCTACCTATTCCGTTCTCTTCCATAGTTTTTATCAAAGATGCTTCTGTATATCTTGCTGGAGGCTGCGTAAAATGCTGATTGCTCTCTAATGATTTTAATTTTAATAACATTTCTTCTTTTAATTCAGGAAGATTTTTATTTTCTGCTTTTGTATCTTTATCTTCTTCATAAAGAACTGTAAAACCGTCAAATTTAACAGTTGAACCAGTTGCTTTAAAAATACAACTATTCGCTTTTATATCAACTGAAACAGTATCAAGAAGAGCATCAGCCATCTGACTTGCAATAAATCTTGACCAAATCAGTTTATATAGTTTATACTGGTCAGATGTAAGGCTTTCTTTAATATCATTAGGTACCATATCAGGCATTGTCGGACGAATGGCTTCATGGGCATCCTGAGCACCTTTTTTAGTACGATAAACTCTTGGCTTCTCCGGAAGATAATTTTGCCCATAATTATCTAATATATATTTAGAAGCTGCATCCCTTGCCTCATCAGAAATTCTAAGGCTATCTGTTCTCATATAAGTTATTAGACCAACAGCACCCATTCCAGCAATTTCAACACCTTCATATAATTCCTGAGCTACTTTCATAGTTCTTTTAGATTGAAATCCAAGACGATGAGATGCATCCTGTTGCAAAGTTGAAGTTATAAATGGAGCAAATGGATGCTTCTTTGTAACTCTCTTTTTTACTTTATCAACATAATAATCAGCATCATTTAAGGTCTGAAGGAGAGAATCCGCCTGCTCTTTATTTTCAATTTCTGTTTTATCAACACGCTTTCCTTCAACTGAATAAAGTTTTGCAGAAAATACTTTTCTGGAAGGTGGCGCTGTAAATTTAGCATCAATAGACCAATACTCTTTTGGCTGAAAAGCTTTTATTTCATTTTCACGGTCAACTACAAGGCGTACAGCAACAGACTGAACTCTTCCAGCAGAAAGACCACGTCTTACTTTCTTCCATAAAAATGGACTTAATTTATATCCTACAATTCTATCTAAAATACGGCGTGCCTGTTGTGCATTAACTAAATCCATATCAATTTTATGTGGATTCTGCATTCCGGTTTGTATACCACTCTTAGTAATTTCATTAAATTCAACACGATTATTATCTTCCATATCTAAATTAAGCATCTGAGCTATATGCCACGAAATAGCTTCCCCTTCTCTGTCCGGGTCAGTTGCAAGATAAATTTTATCACATTTTTTTGCGTGAGATTTTAATTGTTTAATAACATCTTCTTTGCCTTTCATATCTGTATATTGAGGCTGAAAATTATTATCAACATCTACTCCAAATTTTGATTTCGGCAAGTCTCTTATATGCCCCATAGAAGCAATAACATCAAAATCTTTACCAAGATATTTTTGAATTGTTTTAGCCTTTGCAGGCGATTCTACAATAACTAAATTCGTCATATTCAATTTTCACAGAAAACACTCAAATTTTTCTGTGTATCTCCTTTCTCACAAAAATTCATAATATTGACCAGGCAATCTTTTAATTATATTTCTCATACATAACTCAGTTAATGCACCTGCTACTTCCATTGCATCTTCACCTAAAGTTTCTAAAAGTGTATCAGCATGTATCTTCTTTTCATTTTCTAAAAGAACACATATTTTTAACGAAAGACCATCTAAATCATCAAAATCTTTGATTTTTTGCTCCGTATCGGGTACATAATCTGAATATAGTCCCTCGTGCTTTTGCTGGTAGTTCCGCAAAAGCTGGGCCATTAGCGGGTTATCCTGATGTCTTTGCACAA
>JAFTWL010000181.1 GCA_017465305.1 Ruminococcus sp.
AAAAAGTTAAAATTCAAGTAAAATCGCCCCCTTGAGGGGGTCAGTATTGAAAAATAAATAAATGTAGTGTAAATCTCAGGGGTGATTTGCGGTCTAGCTGGTTCAGCTCGACGGAGAGCCTCCGCAGGCGATACCCCCAATATAGCAAATTTAAAATATTATGATACTATCATAGCCCCCAGGGGTGGTTTCAGGTGAACTGTATCTGTCTACTAATTCAAACTTCTCTGCTACTTTGTGGAGGGTAAGCATATAAAACAAAAAAAGTTAAAATTCAAGTAAAATCGCCCCCTTGAGGGGGTCAGTATTGAAAAATAAATACATGTAGTGTAAATCTCAGGGGTGATTTGCGGTCGAGCTGGCTCAGCTCGGAAAGGTGGTTTTATATATGCAGGAAAATTTTTATATACCTGAAACTCATCCGTACACTATATCAACGGAAATGTACAGGGAGGGTTACAGAGCATATCAGAAAAGATTTGTTTTATGGAAAAACAGAATCTTACAGCTTATATTGTTATTATTAAGCATTGATTTTATTGTGTCGGCTGTAAGAGATTCAAGTAATACACTTGCTTATGTTCTTCTGATGATTTGCCTTGCAGGTATTTTTATACTCTGGTATACGCCTAATAAGGCACGTGTAAAAATAATTGATGCAGTTGCTGAAAATGAAGATATATATTATTCATGTGCCTTGCAGGATAATGTTATAGCTATACGTACAATTCCTCAGAGCGATGATGAAGAAATATTACAGCCTACTATTCTGAATTATGATGATGATTTGTTTGTTGAGGAAAAAGATGAGTTTTTTCTTGTATGCTCGGGTAATCGCATGATATATATCCTGCCTAAAAAGGCTTTTTATGACGAACAGGTTCTTTCTATGAGAGAACATTTTTCAGATGAATTAGGCAAAAATTTTAAATCTGAACTAAATTAGTTCAGCGGGGAGTCCCCGCTGACAGTTCCCCCAATATATATAATTTAAAATATTTATGATACTGTCATAGCCCCCAGGGGCAGTTTTGGGTGAACTGCATCTGTAAAAATATTTAAAATAATAATTTTTCAATAAAGTTTTTTTGGTCAAGCAATTTTTTCAAAAAATGCTTGCGAGGGTCTGGGGCGAGAAGCCCCAGATGCACCGCAGGTGCATAATTATAGTTAAAGGTGTAAAATAATATGAATGAAAATAATCAGATAGAAAACAGAGACGGAAAAATTATCTCTGTAGATATTGGACATGAGATGCAAAAATCATTTCTTGATTATGCGATGTCCGTTATAGTTGCACGTGCATTGCCTGATGTGCGTGATGGTCTTAAACCAGTACACAGACGTATATTGTACACAATGTTTGAAAATAATCTGACACCTGACAGACCATATCACAAATGTGCTGATACTGTAGGTTCTGTTCTTGGTCGTTATCATCCACATGGTGATGCTTCCGTATACGACGCACTTGTAAGACTTGCACAGTCATTCTCTATGAGATATGTACTTGTTGATGGTCAGGGTAACTTCGGTTCTGTTGATGGCGACCCTCCTGCTGCTTACCGTTACACGGAAGCAAGAATGTCTAAAATAGCTACAGAAATGCTCACCGATATTAACAAAGAAACAGTTCCTTTTGTTACTAACTACGATGATAGACTTAAAGAACCAGCTGTACTTCCATCACGTTATCCTAATTTGCTTGTAAATGGTTCTACAGGTATCGCTGTAGGTATGGCTACAAATATACCTCCTCATAACCTTGGCGAGGTTATAGACGGCGTTTGTATGCTTATGGATAATCCTGACTGTACTATGGATGACCTTATGACATGCATAAAAGGACCTGATTTCCCTACAGGCGGTATGATTATGGGTCATTCAGGAATAAGAGCTGCTTATGGCACAGGACGTGGAAGAATCACCCTCAGGGGTAAAACTGATTTTGAAAAAATCCATGGAAGAGATGCTATTGTCATAACTGAAATTCCTTATATGGTCAATAAAGCCCGCCTTGTTGAATCAATTGCTAATTACGCTAAAGATAAAAAAATCGATGGAATTTATCATATTCAGGATGAATCAAGCCGTGAGGGTATGCGTATTGTTATTGAACTTAAAAAGGACGCAAATCCTCAGATTGTTCTCAATAAACTTTTCTCATTTACTCAATTGCAAGATACTGTCGGCGTTATTATGCTTGCACTTGTAAACGGAGAACCTAAAACATTATCACTTAAAGAACTGCTTGAACATTATCTTAATTTTCAGGTTGAAGTTATTACTAACAGAACTAAATTTGACCTGAAAAAAGCAAAGAAACGTGCTCATCTTTTACAGGGATTTGTTCTTGCAATTGATTATATTGATGAGGTTATCTCTATACTCAGAGGAAGCAAGAATATTCAGGAAGCTAAACAACAGCTTACAGAGCGTTTCAAGGATGTTGATATGTCTACTCTCCTTGACAGGACAGAATATGACATTGATAATTATCACCTTGAACATCAGGTTGGACTCTCTGATGAACAGACTGAAGCTATTGTTCAGATGCGTCTTGGAAGTCTCACAGGTATGGAACGCCAGAAGGTTACTGATGAACTCTTCTCGCTTATGCAGAAAATTTCTGACTATATTGATATTCTTAATGACGAAAAACGTGTATATGAAATTATACGCAGTGATTTGGAGAATATCAAGTCACGTTATTACGATAAACGTCGAACGGAAATTCATGCTGTTGACGGTGAAGTTGATATTGAGGACTTAATCCCTGTTGAAGAATGCGTTCTTACATTCACAAACAACGGATACATCAAGCGTATGCCTGTAGATGTTTACAAAACACAGAAAAGGGGCGGTAAAGGTGTAAGCGGTATGAAACAGCGTGAAGAGGACTTTGTAAGCGAAATGCAGATTTGTTCTTCTCATGACCATATGCTTTTCATAAGCAATAAGGGTATTATGTATCGCTTAAAGTGCTATGAAGTTCCTGAGGGCACAAGAACTTCAAGAGGTTCTAATATTATAAATCTCTTACCTCTCAGCGAAGGAGAGAAAATTGCTGCTATGCTTAGAACCTCTGATTTTGATGATGGCAAATATGTTGTCATGGTAACTAAGAACGGCATGATAAAGAGAACATCTCTTTCAGCATACAAAAATGTTCGCAAAAACGGACTTATTGCTGTTGGTCTTTATGATGACGATGAAATAGCTGGTGTTCGTCTCACTGATGGAAACGCTAATATTTTTGTTGCAACACATAACGGCATGGCTATAAGAATTTCTGAAAATGATGTCAGACCAAGCGGAAGAAGCTCACACGGTGTGAGGGCTATCAAGTTGAGAGATGGCGATTATGTTGTTTCAATGGCAAGAGAGCGTGAAGGTGCTAAACTGCTTACAATTACTGAAAAGGGATTCGGAAGACGTTCAAATCCTGAGGATTACACTTTGCAGAGCAGAGGCGGTTTAGGTAAGATAAATTACAAAGTTGATGAAGAACGTGGTAATGTCTGCGGAATAAAAATAGTAGATGAAACTGATGATATTATTATTATTTCAAGTGATGGAATTGTAATTAGAGTTAAGTGTAGTGATATTCCTGTTATTTCAAGAGTATCTAAAGGCGTAAGAATTATGAGACTATCCGGTGATAATAATGTTGTTTCGTTTACCCGTACCGAGCACGATGAAAGTGAAAATACTGAAACTATTGATATTGAGTAAATTAAATTTGTAATAAAGTCTTTTTGATGCAACAATTTCTTCAGAAAATGTTGCCGAGGGTCTGGGGCGAGAAGCCCCAGATGCACCGTAGGTGCATAATATAACTAAAGGAGATTATTATGACAACTATAGCTGCAATAGCTACACCGCAGGCAGCAGGAGGAATATCAGTTATACGTATATCAGGCGAAAATGCGTTAAAAATAGCTGACTGTGTTTTTAAGGCACATGGAAACAAAACAGCTTCTTCTATGGCTGGCTATACGTGTGCATATGGAACAGCTTTTTATAATAATCAGCCTGTTGATGATTGCATTTTGACTGTGTTTCGTTCGCCTCATAGTTACACTGGTGAGGATGTTGCTGAACTCTCATGTCATGGCGGTATATATGTTACTAAAAATGTACTTGAAGCTGTTCTTGATGCAGGTGCTGAACTTGCTGAGGCTGGCGAATTTACAAAGCGTGCATTTTTAAACGGAAAAATGACACTGACGCAAGCTGAAGCCGTTATGGATATTATATCAGCGTCAGGAGAACAGGCTTTAAAAGCTGCACGTGCTATGCAGGAAGGTGCAATGTTCAGAAGAATTAAAAATATTACTGATGACATTGTGTCAATGCTTGGAGCTTTAGCAGCATGGGCTGATTATCCTGATGATGATATTCCGGAAGTTTCTGAAGATTCATTGCTTAGTGGTATGAGTAATGTAATCAAAAAGCTTGATGAGACACTTGCAACACGTGATTACGGAAGAATTTTGCGTGAGGGCGTTTCTGCTGTTATCGTAGGTAAGCCTAATGTAGGAAAATCAACACTCTTTAATCTCTTATCAGGTTTTGAACGAAGTATTGTAACTGATATAGCAGGTACTACAAGAGATGTTGTTGAAGAGTGTGTACGACTTGGAAATGTTACACTCAGGCTTTCGGACACAGCAGGTCTCAGGGAGACAAGCGACGCTATAGAGCAGATAGGCGTTCAGATTGCTGAAAAGCGACTTGAAGAAGCTGACCTTGTACTTGCTGTATTTGATGGTGCAAGGAAACTTTCTGATGAAGATTCAGAGGTTTTCAGGCTGATTAAAGGCAAGAAAGCAATTGCAATTGTCAATAAATCAGATGAAGAACAATTTGCTGATATTAAATATATACATGATAATTTTTCTCAGGTTATTTTTATGTCAGCAAAAAAAGGTGACGGACTGGAACAGCTCAGAAAAGAAGTTGAAAAGATGTTTTATAATACAGGAGTAGCTCCGGAGCTTGGAATTTTAGCTAATGCACGTCAGGTACAGTGTGTTGAAAGAGCAAAGGAACTTGTTGAGGAAGCTCTGAATGCTTTGCAAAGTGGAATATTGCTTGATGCAATAACTGTATTGCTTGACGAATCCGCACAGGCTTTGATGACGCTTACAGGTGAGAGAGTTTCTGATGCTGTAGTTGATGAAGTATTCTCAAAGTTCTGCGTTGGCAAATAAGCGGAGAGCCTCCGCAGGCAGTTCCCCCAATATTTGAAATTTAAAATATTTATGATATTGTCATAGCCCCCAGGGGCGGTTTTGGGTGAACTGTATCTGCAAAAACAGTTAAAATAAAAGTAAAACCGCCCCCTTGAGGGGGTGAGTATTGAAAAATAAATAAATGTAGAGTAAATCTCGGGGGCGGACAATGGTCAAGCTGATTTAGCTCGGCGGAGAGCCTCCGCAGGCAGTTCCCCCAATATTTGAAATTTAAAATATTTATGATATTGTCATAGCCCCCAGGGGCGGTTTTGGGTGAACTGTATCTGCAAAAACAGTTAAAATAAAAGTA
>JAFTWL010000182.1 GCA_017465305.1 Ruminococcus sp.
AGACAATCTTTTAAAGAAGCTGGTGGTTCATGTGTAATTATATAATCAACTCTTGCATGATTTAAATTCAAATTATGTATAGCTCTCTTAATTTCAGCATGTGTTGGCTGTTCTTGTTTCCACCAGTTCCCCGTTGAATACCTGTATTCAAAGTCCTGACTGTGTCCACCACCAAAAGTAAAAAATTTCTTATTGTCAATAGTATAAACTTCTCCTCTTTGCATATGAAAAATATTTGGAGCTATAAGCCTTGCTACGCCTCCACGCCATCGAACAAGTTTATAATTTTTTTCAAGTAAATCAAAATTTTCATGACATCCATCAATAAATGCAATAGTAAACCTTTTTTCTCTAAGTTTTTTCAATATAGCTTTTTCTTGCCTTGAATTATTCCATATAAATCCAAAATCTCCACAGACAATCAAAACGTCACCTGTTCTCAGACGTTTATAAGCAGGGTCTTTAAATCTGTTGTAATCGCCATGCATATCTCCTGTAACATAAACCATGAAAACACTTCCTTTATTGTTTCATATATCAAAATTCAGATATTAAATATTTATTATCTACATTAAAAATAAATAATTCTTATTATTTTGATATAAGATTCAAGATAACTTTTGTTCAATTTTCGACTTAAAAAAACATTTTTAGAGAGCAATTTTCTTTTTCTCATGCTCCTTATTGTTATTTTATCATATTTTCGTGAAAAGGTAAATATATTTTGAAAAAAAGTCTTTTCAAATCGATTTTTTTTTGATATAATATAATATAGCCCATCTGGACTTATTTTAAAAATAATAAAAAGAACTTGCTTAAATAATAAAATATATGATATTATAAAAGACAAGTTATAAAAATCAGAAAGGAAGTTACCTATATGGGTAAATGCAAAACGTTAACTAAACAATTTTTAATTTTTTTTCTTGTAATAATATCTCTTATGCCATGTTTAAATATCCATGCAAAGGCATATTCATTTACTCCACCATTCACAATAAAAAGTGATGCTGGAATAGTAATGAATCTCAATACTCAATCTATTATTTATGAAAAAAATGCTGACAAACAAGAAATGCCAGCACATCTTACACAAATTATGACAGCTATCATTGTATTAGAAAATTGTAATAATATTGATGCAACGACAATTACAATGACACGAAATCCTGTAAATTATTTTATGGATTATCAGCAACTTGACGATATCAGATATGCTGACATTATGACAGGTGATACACTTACAGTAAGAGAATATCTATATGCTATGCTTCTTACTTCTTCTTGCGAAAGTGCAGAACTTCTGGCTGAACATTTTGGCGATGGAAAAACACAGAATTTCGTTGCAAAGATGAATGAAAAAGCTAAAGAAATCGGATGCACCTCAACTAATTTTATTAATCCTACAGGACTATATGACCAGTATCAGATTACAACTGCAAGGGATATGCTCTTAATAACTCAATATGCTTTGAATTTACCTGAATTTGAAGAAATTGCAACTGCAAAAGCTTTTGCTCCTACATCATTAAACACTAAAAATCACACTGTTTCATCTGCCTGGAGATGGACACACTCAAATGTAATGATGGATGACACAGACCATTACTATTATGAATATGCAAAAGGAATAAAAACAGGAAACCTCAATACATACGGAAGAAATATAATAACTATGGCGACAAAAGATAATATGACTTACTTAGTTGTTTTATTAAAAGCTCCTTTCACAGATAGTGCAAATGAATTACAGTTTTATCACTTGGAAGATGCAATAAAACTATTTGACTGGGCATTTGAAAAATTTTCTTTTATTACACTTATAGAACCTGATGAAGAACTCGCAGAAGTACATGTTGAAAACTCTGATGAAAATAGTTATGTGCTTGTAAAACCTGAAGAAAATTGTATTATGTTATGGTGCAATGATGTCGATTCTTCTGCAATACAAAAATCAATAAATTTAAATGAAAATATACAGGCACCAGTAAAAAAAGGAGATGTTCTTGGAACACTTGAACTTAGATTTTCAGGTGATATAGTTTCAACTATAAATCTTGTTTCTGTAAATGATGTAAATCGTTCTTTTTCAAAATATAATCTTTCTATATTAAAAAGCTTTCCCTCTTCATCGGTTTTTAAAATAAGCTGTTTAGTAGCTGTTTCATTATTAGCAATTTATATTATAATTTGTATAATTTCAGCTTATAAGTGCAAACAAAAAATAAAAGCTCAAACAGAATCAATAAAAATAGTTCCGCAGGCAATCCGCATGGAAACACATCAACAAAAAGTATGGAAACGTTCCTCTCCTGTATTTTATCATAAACCAGAAGAAGAAAATAAATCTCAAAAAGAAAAAACTAAAGAAACCGTTTCTTCTGACAAAAAATAATAACTAAAAATAATTTTAATAAATAAGCTGTTACAGAGTTCAACTGGTGTAAAAGCTTATTTTATTATGCTCGACTATGTCAATTCAATGATAACAAGCTCAGGGCGATTAAATATTCTTGGTACTCTTGTAGACTCTCTTGCAAGTCCACGGCTTACAATCATTTTGGTATTATTCTTCAAATACTCACCACCAGCATACTCAGGAAATAATCCTTGATTCGGAGCATATAATCCATTTAAAATAAATGGTATACGAAATTGCCCTCCATGAGCATGCCCTGCTAAAACAAGGTCAAAATCATACTTAGAATAAAGGTCAATATATTCTGGTCGATGTGTAAGCAATATTGTATAATTGCCGTTTTCACCTGCATTTTTTATCATTTCTAGTTGTTCTGTTACAACTATATCTGCATCGTTATTTGATACATCAGGGTCTGAAATTCCACAAATATTAATTTTTTGTCCTTTAATATCTGTAGTAACATAATTTCCATTCAATATAGTAACATTATAAGATTCAAATAATTTCAATATTGCATCAACATCATTACTCCAGTATTCATGATTACCTGTAACATAATAACATGGATATTTATCTGTAATACCTTTCAATAAAGCTTCTGTATTATCATTAGGAATAACATCATCACAAATATCACCACCTAATAATATAATATCAGGCTTCTGAGAATCTATTGCTTCTATAAGTTTAATTTCATCTTTACCATATTTACATGAATGAAGGTCAGTTATTAAAGCAATACGTATATTTTCAGTAATATTATCTGATTCTATATCATAATTTTGTATCTTTAAACGTGAATCAAAAGCAAAAATAGCAACAACAATAATAACAATTAAAACTATGAGTGTAATAGTTTTCCTTTTACTTTTCTTAAACATTTTTATTCCCATTTATCACAAAGTGCAATAAGCTGGTCAGCCATTTTTGCAAGCTCTTTATTAGAAAGTTCCTTACTATTTTGAACGCAGGCAGTAATACGATTTAAAGCAACAAGAAGACGTTCATAACTTGCAGATGTTTTATGTGATGTCTTTTTAATTATCACTGGCTGTGCCTCATAAATAATATTTCCTGTCTCTAAATCAACTTCCGTTCCACTATATGGTGCATAAGCATCTAAATTATATTTATGACATAATAAATCAGTAAATGTATCAGCAGAAACTGTTTCTCCATGTATAACAAATATTTTCTTCTTATCTGAAATATTATTTACCCATGCTAAAAGACCCTTTTGGTCAGCATGACCACTCATTCCATATAAACGTTTAATCTGAGCTGAAACCTGTATTGTCTCACCGAATAATGTAACATATTTTGCACCATCTAAAATTTTTCTTCCAAGACTTCCTTCCGCCTGATAACCTACAAATAAAATTGTATTTTCTGGTTTCCAAAGGTTATGCTTTAAATGATGTTTGATTCGTCCTGCATCACACATTCCACTTGCAGAAATAATTACTTTACTTCTCTTATCAGCATTTATTGCAGAAGATTCCTCACTTGTAATTGCTGTAATCAATCCTGATACTCCTATAGGATTTTCTCCACGATTGACATATTCAAGTGCTTCTTCATCAAAACAACTTTCTTTATTTTCTTTGAAAATTTCTGTAGCTTCAATTGCAAGAGGGCTGTCAACATAAATAGGAAATGTTCGATATTCAGATAAAAGGTCAGAATCTTTAATTTTCTTTAAAAAATATAAAAGTTCCTGTGTTCGTCCTACAGCAAAAGATGGTATAATAACACTTCCACCACGCTGAAATGTTTCCTTTAATACATTTACAAAATCATAAATATAATTTTTAGGTTTCTCATGCAAGCGATTTCCATATGTGGATTCCATTATAACAAAATCGGCTTCATCGGCATATTGCGGGTCTCTTATTAAAGGCTGATTGAAATTTCCAATGTCACCTGAAAAAATAAGTTTGCGATTTATATTATTTTCTTCAAGCCAGATTTCAATGCTTGATGAACCCAACAAATGCCCAGCATCTAAAAAGCGAATATATATGCCCTCTGAAATTTTTATTTTCTCACAATAATTATGTGATTCAAAACATGATAAAGCTCCTAAGGCTTCCTGCATTGTATACAATGGTATATATTCATCTTTTCCGCTTCTTTTGGCTTTTCTGTTACGCCACTCTGCTTCAAACTCCTGAATATGTGCACTATCACGCAACATAATATTACAAAGCGATACTGTTGCCTTAGTAGCATGAATTTTTCCTGTGAATCCACCAGCATATAACAATGGCAAAAGTCCTGAATGGTCAATATGAGCATGAGTTAAATGCACAAAGTCAATCTGAGATGGTGCACAAGGAATCTTTGCATTTTCATAAGTATCACGTCCTTGTTCCATTCCATAATCAACAAGAAAACGCTTTCCACAAGCTTCTATATAAGTACAACTTCCAGTTACTTCATGAGCTGCACCAATAAAAATCATTTTCATATTCAAATCTCCTCTCATAATATTTATATCAGCTACTATTTTTAATTCTTTATGATACATCATATAAAAAATATAATCATAAAATATGTTTATTTAATAATATAAAAATGCTGTTACACTAAATTAAAAGCGTAACAGTATTTTTATTATATTTTTTATTTATCGCAATTTAAAATAAATCTTGAAAATTTAACTACATCTGAAAGATTAAAACTTTTATCACTATTAAAGTCACCTATAATTTTATATTCATCATTATTCTTAAATACAAAATATTTCATAAGTGATAAATCAAATATATTAAGAAGTCCATCTTTATTAAAATCACCCACTAATACATCTGGTTTTGTAGTTTCTTCTTTTTTTGGTGTTGAACCATCAGGCTCAATTCCTCCAACTAACACACCATCAGAATAAACGCAGATATAATCTGTTATTTATTCTTTAACATAGTTTTAATTTGAAGTACTGTTGATTTTTAAAA
>JAFTWL010000183.1 GCA_017465305.1 Ruminococcus sp.
AACCGATTTTTAATAAATAAACTGCTGCATAATTAAAACATATGCAGCAGTTTTTACTTTTTAATAATCTTCATTTGACCAGGCAGCGTTTAAAATTTTTCCATAAAAGCCGCTTGGATTTCGCATAATCTGAGCTCCTAAATATTTTGCCTGTGCAATGTCAGGAGCATATAATTTCATATCAAGTAAATCTTCTGCTTCTTCATCCAGACATCTTATATGCACATAATATCCTTTATGAAGAGGAATATAATCAACTTTTAATTCACTTTGACGTTTTATCTGTGCAAAGTATTGAAAAGCAACAGAAACGATTTTATCTAAATACTCTTTTCCGACTTTGTCTTTTGCTTGTTTTGCAAATTCTTTTCCCTGTTGAGTAAGTTTATATTCTACAGTTTCCTTTATACCTGATACAGGTTTTTTCTGAATCATATCATTATTTAAAAGATAATCAATGGACTCCTGATAAAAGAAATAATTTATAACATTACTTCCTACAGCTATATCATATAGATGTTCTTTTTGCACAGGAATATCTATTTGATATAGTAGATAACAAATAATTATATTAGCTGTATCAGAATCCATTACAGTTGGTGTTTCTGTTTTTTGTGTTTGAGAAATATTTTTATTTTTTTTATCCTGCACTCATATCACCTCTTAAAAATGAGGATAATCCATCATATGTGATAATAAAGCAATGTTTACAGCTGCTTCTACGCATGGAACAGCACGTGGAACAATGCAAGGGTCGTGACGACCTTTAATTTGTAAAATTTCATTTGTTTTTTCACGAAAGTCTACAGTTTCCTGAGGCTTTGCAATTGAAGCAGTTGGCTTTATCGCTACATTCAATGTAATAGGCATACCAGAGGAAATACCTCCTAATATACCACCATGATTATTTGTTTTTGTTTTTACATGTCCATTTTCGTCAATGTAAAAAGCATCATTATCCTGACTTCCAACCATTTCAGCAACTTTAAATCCTGCTCCGAATTCAAGACCCTTAACAGCAGGAATGCCAAAAATCAATTGTGCAATTGAATTTTCAAGACCATTAAACATAGGAGAACCTACACCAGCAGGTACATTTATACTTACGCACTCAATCATACCACCTAAAGATTCGCAACCTTTACGAGCATTTATAATATCTTCGTGCATTTTTTCGCCCTGAGAGTCATTTATTACAGGAAAGCTTTTTTCACGTACAGCAAGAATATCATCACGGGTTATTTTTGTATGACTGAAAGCATCATCATAAATTCCATGGATAGCATAAATATGTGCACCTGTATAAATTCCACGACGTTCTAATATCTGACCACAAACTGCACCTGCAAAACATAATGGGGCTGTTAAACGACCTGAGAAATGACCTCCGCCTCTTACATCGTTAAAACCACGATAACGAACAGCACCTGTGTAATCTGCATGACCTGGACGAGGAAGACGCTGTAAATTGCTGTAATCTTTGGAGCGTGTATCTGTATTTTCAATCATAGCACAGAGTGGAGCTCCTGTGGTTCTGTTATTAAGAACACCAGACATAATTTTAGGTAAGTCTTTTTCACTTCTTGGTGTAGTTGTTCCGTCTTTTTTTGGGGCACGTCTTGCCATAAACTGCAAGACCTTTTCCATATCTATATATTCTCCTGGTGGAAGGTTATCAATGACAATACCAATTGCCGGACCATGAGATTCCCCGAAGATAGAAATAGAAATATTATTGTTCCAAAACGATGACATGGGCATTTCCTCCTAAATAATTATAATCTTCATAAAATTTTGGATAGGATTTTTCAATACATTCACCATTTTGAATGATGACAGCTTCTTTACAATGTGTAGCTGCGATTGCTGCACACATTGCAATTCTATGGTCATTATAGCTGTCAATTTTTCCGCCATTTAGAGTGGTAACCGGATATATTTCTAATCCATCATCATTAGGAATAACATTTCCACCAAGGCGATTCAACATATCGGAAATTGCAATGAGCCTATCGCTTTCTTTAATTTTAAGGCGGTGAGCGCCAGTAATGCTTGAAGGAGCATTGCCGAATGTTCCTAAAACTGCAAGAATAGGAACAAGGTCAGGAATGTCAGTTGCATCTATATTAAAGCACACTGGTTGTCCCTGTTCTTTATTATAACACATCTGCTGTACAATTTCAATGATTTTTTTATCTCCCTGTACACTTTCAGGATTGAGGTTTTCAATGTTTATAGAACTACCCAAAAAATTAGCTACAGCAAAAAAAGCAGCTTGTGAATAATCTCCCTCTACCTTAACATTACAGCTTATAGGTTTTTGATTGCCTGAGATAAAATATCCATTTTCGATTTCTTTTATATTAAATCCAAATTTTTTCATGCATTCAATAGTCAGTGTGACATACGGTTTTGATTGTAAAGGTGACATCATTAAAATACGAGAATCACCTTGTAAAAATGGAAGAGCAAAAAGTAATCCTGTTACATACTGAGAAGAAACATCACCTTCTAAGTAGAAATCACCACTTTTAAGCTGCCCTGAAATTGAAAATGGCATTGTATTATTATAATCAAAAATAATTCCTTTTTTTGAAAGTTCTCTTATATATGTTGTAATAGGGCGTTGTGGAAGCCTACCTTGTCCATAAAATGTAGCATTTACGCCAAGGGCTGCTGCAATAGGAATCAGAAAGCGTAAAGTTGAACCACTTTCCATGCAGTCAATATCAGCAGTTTTTTCGATAGGCCTGTCACCCAATCCTGTTACAGTTATTGTACTGTCAACAATTTTGAATGAAGCTCCAAGAGCCTCCATGGCATGAATAGTTGCATAAATATCATTAGAGAAGTTTACACCTGTTATAGTTGAAACGCCCTTTGAAAGACCTGCACATATAATCATACGATGTGCTACACTTTTAGAAGCAGGAATATTTACTGTACCTGATAATTTTGCAGGTTGAACACAAATATCCATAAACTCAG
>JAFTWL010000184.1 GCA_017465305.1 Ruminococcus sp.
GATCTTCTGTTCTTGTAAATCTGCTGTACAATAGCATTAGGTAACTGCTTCTGAATTTCTTTAGCAAGATTCATAGTATCGCCAACAGGATTGTCAATCTTAATATCACCAATAGTAATATTAACACCATTGTCAGTATTATTAACTGTACCAAATTCCTTCTTGGTATTCGTATATCTTTCAACACTATTGAGATTATTCTGTGCAGGTTGTTTAAGCAAATCATATATCTTGGTTTTACCCTTTAAGACATCTGTAATGTCCTGCTGAGACATACCTGCGGATTTCAGCAACTTAACAAATACATCCTGCTCGCTCTGCGTAAGATTAGGCTTCTTGTTAAGTTCCTTTGATACCGTACCAGCATTAACCTTACCATCGGTAACAGCAGTAGTATCAACATTCTGTCCCTTAACATCAATAGAACCGTCCTTTACAGTAACATTAGGGTCAGACAAAATCTTTTCCCATACACTCTCAATTGATTGTGTAGACTTAGGATTTAAGTATGCCTCAAGAATATTCAGCAATGCACTGTAATATGATTCCTGTGCTGCTTTCTGTTCTTTCAGCACTTCAATTTCATCATCAATAGTAGCCGTTGCTGATTCTTTTTGCTTTTCAAGTTCTTCAATCTTGATTTCAGTTTCAACGTCTTTAAGGCTTTGTTCCGCTTCATTAACAGCTTCGGTATCAGCAGTATAAATCATATTGCCGTTACTATCAAATACAAGTCTCTTATTACGTTTAGCTTTTTCAAGGTCTTGACGTGCCTTGATTAAATCATTGGTACGTTTTTCCTCGTCATTCTTATCTTGAAGCTTCTTGATTTCAGCATCATAACGTTCTTCAATAGCAGACTTCTCTTTTTCGAGTGCATCTATACGTTCATCATAGACCTTAGTCTGTTCTTCTTGTAACCATTCAAGATATTCAATCTCGCTATTGATTTCGTCCTTAAAGACATCACCTAACTTGTCAGAATATTCTTCATACTGCTTTTCAAGCTCAGCAAGTTCTTCTTCGTGACCTTCAACACCAGATTGAACTATTTCATCAATAAGAGTTTGGATATATGTAAGAATTTCAGTATAAGCACTTCTGATTTCAGAGAACTTTTCCTTTGGATTAAGGAAATTACCATCACTGCCAACACTTTCATTTGAAAATGTATCAATCTTTTCTTCAAGAGCAGAGATGTTCTCATCCATAAGTTCTCTTTGTGTGTCGAAATAGTCTTGAATGAGTTGTTTTCTGCCAGCGTAAACTTCTTCTTCATATTTCCAAAGGTCTTCAAGATATTCAGGATAGCTTGCATAGGCTTCAGCAGATGCTTTTTCAAGCCAATCAAAATATTCACTATCTTCTTCTTTAAGACCCATATTAATGTCGTGATGATATTTTGCATAAGCATCAAGGAAGTTTTGAATTTCTGTTGGAGTTTCATCTTTGCCACCGCTACCACCGTCATCGTCAGCAGTAACATTAAACAAATCAGCATATGCAGAATCTATTGCAGCCAATTCTAAATCAACAGCGTTAATCAGTTTTTGAAGTTCTGCAATTCTCTCACCGTTTGCAAACTTGCCAGCAGCTTGCTCTCTTGCCATTGCCAATGACAACTCTGCTCGTGCTGCTATTTGTGATGCCTTTGCATTAAAATATTCTTGTGCTTCAATATCTTTAAGTTTATCTCTCCAACCATCAATTAACTTGATTTTACCATCTACAACATCAAAACATTTTGCATAATCTGTATTAAGTTCAATCAGGTTTGCATATGTTTCTGCTGAAATATAACCGTTATCTTCTATTTCGGATAAGGCACTTGCAAAGGTAGATGTTTTCTTGGTTATAGATTCTATTGAATCAGATAATGTTTTAATATCTGCCGTTACATTTTGTGCGTTTTTAGATGTATTAGATGTTGCTCTGTTTAAAGCGTAAAATTGAGACACACATTCCTCTACCGTAAATCCACCATCAAGCAGTGCTTGTGTTAATGCAGGATATTTTTCTTGCAACTCTGTAATGGTTAAAGCGTGTGATGAAACAAGATTGTTAATTTCACTAACATCATTGCTAAATTCATCTGCATTAATTATATTGCTAAAATCAATAGTCTTATACGCAGAGGGATTTAACACCCTATCAATTTCTTCAAAATCTTTTTGCAACTCTTGAAGAAATGGGTCGTCATCAGATGCACCGTTTTCTTGAAGTCGAGCAATATAATCTGATATATCTTGTGCTGATTCAACTAAATATTGTCTATATTCATCAATTTTGTCTTTGTTTTTGTCGTAAATATTTTGTTCTTCGGATAATATAAAATCACCATTAACAATTTTTTGTTCAATTGCTTTAAGGTCTTTATATTGTTTGCTCCATTGTTGGATATACCATTCACGATTAGAGTTATCACTTGAAGACTGAAAATCTTTTCGATATTCTTCTTCGATAGATTTACGGACTTCCTTGCCTTTTATTTCTTGATTTTCCTTTAGAATTTCATTCTGTCGTTCAAGTTTTATATTGGCTGCTTCTAAATTGTCCAGTTCTTCTTGTTCAATAAAAGTTAAAGTGTCAAGTTTATTTAACTCGTCAATGCGGTCTTTAGTGTCTGTTAATTTCTGTTCAAGATTAGAGATTTCTGATGACAATTCTGCATATTGCCCTTCTAATTCCTGAGAAATTTCTTTTTGCTCTTCTAATGATGTGTTTAAACCACTAATAATTGCAACCACACCAGTAATAGCTGTTCCTGCAAGAATGCACCAACCAACAGGGTTAGAAATAAGAAACGCACCTATTGCTTTTACAGAAGACCAAATAGTTGCAGTGAGACCTTTAAACATAGCAGATAATGTTGCAGTAGAAGATGCAAGTCCCATTTCTGTCATTATAGCCTGAATTTGCTCATCATTTAAACCAGCTTGTGCTAATCTTGCTTGTAATGTTACTATACTCACTTCTTCTTTAGCAATTGCTTCATTTTTAGTTGCAGCTGTTAATCCTGTGCTTCGCATTATCGACATTGCTTTCGATTTACTTAGTCCGTTAGACATCAGTATTTCTTTAGCTGTTTCTGTTGTTAATACTCTATATTCATTTGTTAGGGCAGATGTAGACAATGCTTGTTCAATATTTTCTTTTGAAATTTTATTAGAAATTAAAATCTGCTCAATCTGTTCTTTTGACAAGTTTTTAGTTGATAAAATAAGCACCTGCTGTTGTGCGGATAAATTAGCTATTGATTTTGCTAAAATATTTATTCCAGCTTGACTGCCAGTATCTATGTTTTTTACTCCATTTATTATCCTGCCTAATTGAACAAAGTCTTGAAATGCTTTTTTAAACACCAATAATAAGTAATATAGTTTTGATATGTTACTTATTGACAAACAGTATAAAACAATGTATAATTAAACCAATAACAAAGGAGTTGATTTTATGGGAGATAATTATATTACAACAGAACGATTGAATGACAGCAATGTTTTGTTTGTAAAGATTTGTAAAAATTGTGGAACAGAATCAAATGATGGTTTAGACGGTAACGATTGTGATTGTGGTAGCCCAAATTTTGTTCTTATTGATGCAAATCCTATTAATTATTTTAATAGATACACCCAAAAACAAAAAGATGAACTTATTAAAGAAGCTTTACAATTATCAGATGAAGAATATGTTGAATTAAAAAATAAATGGTTTGAAGTCAATGAATCATTGGCTGAAACGGAAATGTACAAGAGATATGAAGATGGAAAAGAAACATTAGCAATCCCAAAACCAGTAATTAAGAACACACCTAAATGTCCAACCTGTAATTCAACTAACGTGGCTAAAATCTCTACAGCCAAAAAGGCATTTGGATTTGCTGCTGTCGGTATATTCAGTTCTAATTTTGGTAAAACAATGGAATGTAAAAATTGCGGATACAAATTCTAAATAGCAAGTTTATTAGATAATATTTGTTGAATGTTGGGTATGGAAAATAAACTGTTCTGCGAAAAGTGCCACGATGATGTAGAGTTTTTAATGGAAGTCCAAGATGAGTTAGAATAGTAGATATAAAACAAAAACTCCTCTATCTGATGATAGGGGAGTTTTTTTTGATTGATATTATTAATTTTGGATTGTTGAATTAATATATTCAATAATATTTTCGTATAAATTAACTTCAAAGGGCAAACTAAGAACATTTCGTTTTGTTTTTCTTTCTTCGTCACAAAATATATTAATCATTTCGTTTAATTTAACAGCCATATCCTCGTTCTCTTCTTCTTCTGTACGAAAAAAAGCTTCCATAACTTCATATCGTGATATATATGCTTGATTCCCAATTATTCTCACAGAATTACCTACCATTTCTAATTAATTCCTCCTATGTATTATATGTCAAATGTATTATAGATATTACTCAATGATAGTAGATAATTCAAAATCTTTATCTATGGCACTTATTTTTGTGCATACTAAAGTAATTAAATTTTCAACTATTATGTCAAATCTATAAAAAGATAATGCCACCAAATAAGGTGCATATTTTTTATTAAATTCTTTCTCAATAGAAATGCCCATACTCATTAATGGATTTGCAGTATCATATTTACCTTTGAATTTTAAAGCAGCCGTAATATAATCCACATAGATGTCGTCATGTTTTCCTGTTTCGTGAAATTCTTCATTCTTAGATTTAATTAATGGGGCATTTAATTCTCCAGAATAATATATCATTCCACTCGTTGTTGACATAGCTGTAATTTTTCTTGCCCAATTAATTTTTACATCACTTTTAGCTTTACCATCAACTACAACAAAACCAACATAACTTTCTTTAGATTTATTTAACACTCGAAAATGTACTCTCACACCAGTATCTTTAAAAAGCCACTCTCTTGTAGAAAGACTTATATCTAATAAAAATGATTTTAATTGATTTTGTCTAAAAGTAGTTAAATTTAAAGATTTTTTATTCTTTGTAAATTCATTTTTATACTGTAAAATAAAATCAATTGTTTTTTCATTCATAATTCGTTGAAAGTCCAATATTCTATCTCTAAGAGTTTGTATAACATTCCAAGTATTATCATCTATTACATATGGAAGTTCTTTACCATGTTGATATAAATTAATATAAATTGGCGATGCAGGTTCTTGAACTGATGATTTTCGTGTATCAATGAATTTGGCATCAATCATTTGTTTAATTTTAGCTACTGCATTTACATAACCGTTATTTTGTGGCTTGAATTTTTGTATTGGTTTTCCGTCTTCTGGCACTCTAAGCAATCCTGCAAAAGAAAGTGAATTATCAATAATTGATTCTGATAGTATTACTGGTACAACTATACATTCATTTTTATTATGTCTTTCTATAGCCTTTTGAAGTTCTGTATTAATACAATAACAAGAAGCCAAAAAGTTTGTAGAAACTAAAAGTAAAACAATGTCGGATTTGCTTAATTGGATTAAAACCTCTGAGTCAATAGAATCACCAGCTAAAATCTTACCATCGTGCCACACATCTATATTATGAGTAAGATTTAAAGATTCTAAGTGTGATAATAATTCTTTTTTATATTTCATATCTTTATGAGAATAAGAAATAAAAATTTTTAAATTATCTCTTTTAGCCAATTTTTCCACCTTCCAATACAAATTTTTATGTTTATGTATAATAATATACTTATTTATTATAACATCTAATGAATATAAATAC
>JAFTWL010000185.1 GCA_017465305.1 Ruminococcus sp.
ATATGGATATTATTATGAAACATTTTGATAACCAAAATGATAAAATTAAAGACCTTAGTGAGCAAATTATTAAGATGCAGGATTTAATTCAGGAACTTAAATCAAAGATAGTGAATTCTACAGATTAATTCTTATATTATAAGTTTAATATTTTTTAATTTATGTATTTAGGTTATATTTTGAATAGGCGACGAAATTGTCGCCTGTTCATATAATAATTTATAATATATAAATTATACTGGGAGGAAAAATGATTTCAATTGTAATTCCTATCTATAATGGGTTTCATTCTCTTAGTTCAGCTGTATTAGATGCAGAAGTGGATAAAGAAATTATACTTATAAATGATGGTTCAACTGATGATTCAGCAAAATTATGTGCTGAATACGCAGAAAATTATAATGAAGTAAAATTTATAAACAAATCTCATACAGGCGTTTCTGATACAAGAAATGCTGGTATTCGTGCTGCAAAGGGTAAATATATAATGTTTCTTGATGCAGATGATGATATTAAGGCTGGTTCAATTGAAGCATTAGTGAAATTCTTTGATAGTTGTTATGATGTTGTTGACCTGGTGACATATCCGCTTGAGACTAATTATCATGGATTTATTTTACCACCTCATTTTCGATATAAAACAATGACATATACCGGCATTTATGATTTGTATAATTTTCCCTATATTGGACAAACAACTATGAATATTGTTGTTAAGAACCTTGGTGAAGATAATATATTATTTGATACTTCCATGGACTTTGAAGAAGACCAGAAATATTGTTGTGATGTTCTTCAAAGAAAGATGAAGATGGGTTTTTGTAAAGAAGCTTTATATATTTATCATCGCAGTGAGAATAGTTCTTCTGGACGACTTAATGGTTCATGTTATATTTTTGAGCAGGCTATGAAAATGTTCGAAGAATTATTTTCAAGGTATTCTGATACTGTGCCATTAGCTATTCAGGGATTATATATAAATGACCTTGAATGGAAAATGCGATGTAATATTCTTTATCCATGGCATTATAATAAAGCAGAGTTTGAAGAAGCAGAAAGTCGTATTATAAGTTTATTGAATCGTGTTGATAATGATGTAATATTGAATCATCCTGAAATAGATGAATATCATAAATTTTACTGGCTTTCAAAAAAAATTAATTCAGGAATAACTTCTTTTTTTAAGAAAGATAAATTTGGTTTGAAATGTGATTCTAATATTATTTTAGAAGAACACAAGGCACTTATTGTTATAACAAGGATTCGCATGGATGGCGATACTATGGTTTTCAGGGGATTTTTAAAATCCAGTGTATTTTCTTTTTGTGAAAAACCAGAATTATATTTTATAAATGGAGATGAAAAGCGAAAATTAGATTTATATGTTTCTTCTCACAGCTATTATTTATGTCATACGCAGACGAATAAATTTTATGCATTTTGTTTAGAAATTCCTAAGCAGCATTTAAGTAATCTAAAATTTCAAATGAAAATGGGTGAGTTTTTTTTTGATTGTATTTTTGATTTTCATCAGAAGGCTCCATTTTCAAAACAGGTTCATATATATGATTCTGTTATCGGAACAACTGGATTGCATTTTTCGCCAAAGGATGAAATGTTTTCATTGAGTAGTTATACTTCTCAAGAGATTTTTGAGCAAAACACAAGAAACCCCATAATTGCAAGTGAACTTGTACATATTCGTAAGAGAGCAGTAAAACTCAGACAGTTAAAGCAAATATATCTGTATTATGATTGTCGTGGTGTAGAGAAAGATAATGGATATTATCGTTTTATTGAGGATTTTTCAAAAAATGATGGAATAGAGCGTTATTATATTTATGACCCTGAATATAAATCTTATTTTAAAAATTTTTCTAAAGAGTATAAAAAGTATCTGATTCCATTTGGAAGCAGAAAGCATAAAATATATACTCTTGCTGCTAAAAAAATTATTACAGCATTTGTAGAAGATAATAATATACTTCCATTTGAGCCATGGCAATATCCTATGATTTCAGATTTTTTAGGTTTCACAGTTGAATATCTTCAGCATGGTATTCTTCATGCAAGTGTACCGTGGAAATATACTCCTGAAGCTGTTATGGCTGATAAAATTTATATTTCTACTGAATACGAAAAAAAGTTATTTATAGAGAAATATCATTTTAGGAAAGAAGATTTAATTATAAAGCCAATGCCACGTTGGGATAAGCTTGATAAGTCTTTAAAGCCACAAAAAAGAATCTTATTTGCACCAAGCTGGCGTGAGTATCTTATTGGTGCAAATATAAACGGAAAGTGGCAGCCACGCAAAAAATTATTTGAAACATCTGATTATTATAAAAATATATGTGAATTTTTGCATTCAGATTATTTGCATAATTGGCTTACAGATAATGGCTACACGCTTGATTTTAAACTTCATCCTATTTTTGATGTGTATAAAGATATGTTTGTAAGTCAATATGAAAATATCCATATAGTTGATATGACTGAGAATATAGAACAATATGAGATGTTAGTTACAGATATTTCATCTTTTGCTTTTGATTTTTTATTTTTAGGAAGAAAAGTTTTCAGTTATATTCCAGATGAAAAACAATTTTATTGTGGTATGAATTCATATCGTGAAATTGAACCAGAAAGTTATAATTCATTTATAATAATTGAAAGTGTAGAAGACTTCTGTAAAAA
>JAFTWL010000186.1 GCA_017465305.1 Ruminococcus sp.
ATGCAGATGTACATTGGGAGCGTATTCTTTGGGAGCTTGAATCTTCAGAACGTGCCATCGATGCAAGTGAAGATTTGTTCAGATTTAATACTCAAACTCAAAAACCAGACCTGCCAAAAGGTAGAGAGCGTATGTATCATACTCTTGAAAGGACTGGAAATGATGGAAATACCATTTATAACACATTTTCTCCTGAAGTACGTGACAGTTCATATTTTAACGCCTTAAATCAGATGTTAAGACGTATTGAGTGTTGTGTTGGCCTTTCATATGGCACAATTTCAGAAGTAGCTGATAATCCTAAAACAGCTGAAGAAATTAGGTCATCAAAGCAAAGAAGTTTTGCAAGAGTTAGTGATATACAAGTAAATCTTGAATGTGCATTGCAGGATTTAATTTATGCAATGCAGTATTATCATAATTATTACAATAATTCAAATATATCTGTAGAACTTACTTGTACATTTGGTGACAGTGTACTTGAAGATACTGACAAAGAATTTGTAAGGCGTTCACAGCTGGTTACTTCGGGAGCATTAAAAAAGGAATATCTTATATCATGGTATTTTCATTGCTCATTAGAAGAAGCTAAAGAAATGATACCATATGAACCAAATGAACCTGAAAACATCGATTTCAGTATGTACGGCGGTGATAATTAGTGTTATCACCTGAATACTATGACCAATGTGCAGATGTTATTTTAGAACAATATGCAGCCCTTGAAGATGCCATTATATCCTCCATGATACAAAAACTTTTGAAACATGGATTTATGACATCGTCGGCTAAACATCAGGCAGAAATGTTGCAAGAAGCCGGTTTACTTTATACTGATATTTTGCAGTTAATAGCAAATCAGACTGATGCAACTGCTAATCATGTCAAAACCTTATTTGAGGATTCAGGTGTTGAAGTTGTTGAATTTGACAATAAAACTCATAAAAAGGCTGGCTTATCACCTGTCGATATTAGGCAATCGGATAGTATGAGGCAGACCATTGAAGCTGGATGCAGAAAAACATATGGGCAGATGTGGAATCTCACTAAAACTCTTGCAATAACCACTCAAAAAGAGTACATAAACGCTTGTAATAATGCATATATGCAGATTTCAAGCGGTGCTTTTAGTTATAACGATGCAATAACAAACGCTGTAAAAAATGCCGCTGTAGGTGGTCTTGACGTAAAATATCCGTCTGGAAATGTAGCTAAACTTGAGGTAGCAATTCGCAGAGCTGTTTTAACGGGTGTCAGACAGACTTGCACAGAAATAAGCAGAGAAAATGCTGTAGAATGTGGATGTTATTTGATGGAAATTACAGCACATTCAGGGTCGAGACCAGAGCATGAAAAATGGCAGGGACAGCTTGCAACTCTTACAGGAAGAAATGCCGGAAAAATAATCGATGGAATGAAAGTTTATACACTTCATGAAATAGGTTATGGAGAGGTTGATGGTTTTTGTGGTGCAAATTGTCATCATGACTGGGACCCGTATTATGAGGGTATATCGACACCGAATTATACCAAAGAAGAGCTTGACGAAATGAATGCTGCAAATATTGAGTATAAAGGTAAAATGTATACTGAATATCAAATCAGTCAGATGCAACGATACAGAGAGCGACATATTAGAGAGCTTAAAAGACAGACAGCTAAAGCACAAGATATAGTAGATTTTACTGATAATCCTGAGTTAAAAGCAACTGCACAGGCAAATTATCAGGCTACAGCTGCGAGATTAAAAAGAGCAGAGCAAGGATTAAAAGATTTCTGTAAAGCCACAGGACGTGACCGAGAAAAGTCAAGGGAACAGGTTCTTGGTTTTAGTCATTCTGAAGCTCAGAGAGCTGTTCATGCTGCAAAAAATTATGCTAATAATAAGTTGACTTTTGAAACAAAAGGTGGTATAATAAGACCATACGAAATAAAATTACCAAGAGAAGATAGAAAGCGAATTATAGCACGTGGTATTTCTGAAGAAAAACCAATTTTTGCAGTCGATACGGAAATAAACAAATTTGCTTCTTATGTTAAAAATATTCCAAAGAAGAAAGATTTTTATGATGTTGCACTGCATGGAGCTCCAACATCAGCTGAATTTTTTGGAGAAAGAATAGATGCTTATACACTTGCAAATATTATTAGAAATCGTAAAGACTATGTAAAAGGTGGAAAAATACGACTGTTGTCGTGCAGCACTGGAAATACTGAAAGTACCGGAAATTGTATGGCTCAAATCTTAGCGAATGAACTTGGTGTTGAAGTTGAGGCACCAACTCAAACTTTATGGGTTAATGAAGATGGCAGTTTTTTTGTTAGCAGTAATAAATTTTCAATTGATGGTTATATGAAAATCTTTTATCCAAGGGAGTAATTTGATATGGAAAGAATAACACCAGTTTGGTTATATAGTAAAGTTAATGTAGAAGAACTAAAAGATAATCTTTCTAAAACAGAATGTAAGTATAAACAAATAATACTTGAATACTTAAAAAATTTAAATTTTAGAACTGCTTATACAACTGAAAGAGTTTTTGATTTTGTCAAAAATAAAGAAACTGATATACCTATGGTCGCATATGAAGATGGAAAATATTATTGGGATGATAGAGAAATTTATTATTTTGAAAAATATAATTTAAAGCTCAATGATAACTTTATTCAGTATGTAATCAAAAAAATGGAGGATATAAAATGAATAATTTTACAATAATATATAAAATATTGAAAGCATTAGAATCATCAATGGATTTAGATGAATTTGATATTGAAACTATTTCAGCAGAGCATTTAAAGATTTCAGAAAATCGTAGAAATAGAATTTTAATACAATTACATCAAGATGGTTATATAGAAAATGTTTATATAAGAAAATTTGTAGATGATACACTTCCATCAGTTCAAATTTTGCCTAATACAACAATTACAATAAAAGGGCTTGAATATCTTGAAGAAAACTCTTTAATGAGTAAAGCAAAGAATGTTATAAAAGAAGCAAAAGAGTTTATTCCTGGATTATAATAAAATATGAAAATAGAAGAAATACCAACATATCAGCTTGTAGAAGAATTGAAAAAGCGTGAAGGCGTAGAAACAATAATCGCAGAACCGTATGAAGATATAATGGTTATTGCAAATGAGCCTGCGACAATCTTAAAAGTTATTGATTAAAGAGAGTCGAAGGGCTCTCTTTTTTATACCTGAAAGGAGAAAATACAATGGAAAATAAAGAATTGATTCAGGAAGCACAGAAAA
>JAFTWL010000187.1 GCA_017465305.1 Ruminococcus sp.
ATATTGTGATGGTGAACGTAATGGTTTCGAAGCTGTTGATAATGCAAGTGCAGGCATATTGCATATCACTAATACAAGACTGATTTCCTTAAAGGTACAAAAGCAATGGTCTGATTGTGAAAATCATGAAGACAAACACATCACAGTAAAACTTTATCGTTCAACAAATATAAATGATGTACCTGATGTAATTAAAGATAATTTAATGCTTCAAGTTCCTTCAGCTGTTTCATTTGGAACAAATAGCGAAACTACAGTAACAGCTAACAAGGCAATTACATCTGCTGTATCAGATAATGAAAATGTTACAGTAGAAATTGATGCTAATGATGCAACTAAGATTATTATTAAGAGTAATGACACTGAATGTAAAGCTACAATTAAAGTTTCTGACGGTTCAGAAGAAGCTACAATCAATGTAACAGTTTCATCACTTGAAATTCTCTTAAATAATAGTACAGAGAATTTTACTATTGAGGCAGGACAGACAGGAGAATTGTCTGCAACAAAGGACGGAGCAACATTCAGAGTAGTTTCTGGTGGTGATGTTGTAGGTATAAACGGAACTACATTGACTGCAAAGAAAGATGGTACAGCTGTAATTTCAGCTACTGCTAACGGTGTTACAGTAGAACAAACAATTACTGTTACACTTCCAAGCACATTTGAAATAATTGGCGAAAGCGAAGTTGCAGAAGGAGATACAATTCAATTAAGTGCAAATCCTGCTTTCGGTACATTTACATGGTCATCTTCTGATGAAGATATAGCTACTGTAGATGAAAATACTGGTGAAGTAACAGGCGTAGCAGCCGGCACAGTTACTATTACAGCAACTCGTAAGGATTGTAATGGTGAAATTGCTGGAATTGCAGAAAAGGAAATAACAGTTTTAATGGGTGCAAAAGAAATAACTTTTGATGATAAGCCACCAACAATTGACTATGATAAATCAAAACCTCTTAAAAAAATTGAAGTACAACTTGCTGGAGAAAATGGTAGTGTTCAAGGCAACTGGGAGTATATTACATTTAAATTTGATGAAAGCAACTACATTAAATTTGGATATTATTCTATGGGTAATGACCCTGGATTTGGAGTTGAGGATGGCATAAGTCAACCTAGTAATAGTTCTAAATTGACAAATATAGAGTATAAGATAACTGATAGAGCAAAAGGAATAATAGAAATTACTTTTAAAGATAGTTATCAACCAAATTCAATATCAATAAGTCAATATCAAAATTTGCGTAATGGAAACAAAATTATAATACATTACGCTTCCACTTCCACCTATTCCGTAGCTCCATATCAACTTTCCGCGCAAAGTGCATCAGAAGACACAATGTTATTATCTGAAGGCGAACAGCCAGCTCTCACAGGCGAATTAGTAGATACAAAGGACATCAAGTATACAGATAGCTGGACATGGACAAAAGAAGGTCTTGACGTATACGATTCAAATGGCAAACCTTATTACTACTGGGCAGTCGAAGAAGAAGTAGGCGGATACACAGCAGTATACAGCTTCACTGACAGTGATGAAAAAACATCTAACTGCCTCAATGCATCCAGCATTGGTGAAGGCTTAATAACAATCAAAAACATCAAAAATGTATCCGAAGGCGTTACAATGCCATCAACAGGTGGCACAGGTACGACATGGTACTACATTACAGGAGCAATTCTTGTAATTAGCAGTGGTGCTATAGGAACATTACGCCTAAGAAGACGTAAAAAGAAAGCTGCGTGATTTTAATATGCAGTGGCTATATAAAAACATCCTGAATCCAGCTGAAAACTGGATTCGGGACAGTTAAAAAAGAATCATTTGGAGAAAATGCGGTATTTATGTCAACGAAGTCACAAATAATATGTGTAAGTTGCACAAACGGCTTATAAATACTTTGTTATGATAACCAAAAAAGTGATGTAGCCAATTAAAATTTAATAAACTCACTTGACAACAGCGATTAAAAGTATTATAATAATTTTATCACAAATACCGCAGAACTCCAGAGCGTTAAAAAAAGCTTTGGTTTTATTCGGAAGGCAGGGAAAAGGCATGACAGATAAGGAATTGCACAAGCTCAAACGTGAAGAGCTTCTGGAACTTATGTTTAATCTGCAAAAGGAAATCGACAACCTCAGAAATGAAAATACTCTACTCAAAAATCAAATCGGGGTTTTCACACAAACAGCTTTGCAGGCTAAAGCTTCTCTTTCAGAAACAGCTTTACAGGACATAACAAAAGTGTTTCAGCAAGTTGCAGACCGTCAGCTAATGCAAATTCAGGAGATGTATACCGCATCCCAGTCAAATGAAAAAGAAACGGGGCAATAAAACGCTTATGGCAAGTTATCCAGAAAAGAATCTGCCGACGACTGACCAACTCTCCAAGGAGTTAAAGCGGATTCGATATCGAAAAGAGTATAGCAAAATGCTATGGAATACAATATCATCGTTATTAGTAGTTGCAGCGATTGCGGTTCTTATATCAATGCTGTTCTTACCAGTATTGAGAGTAACAGGAACAAGCATGACGCCAACGCTTATGAATGATGAACTTGTAATTTGTAGCAAGCGAAGTAATTTTAAAAGTGGCGATATAGTTGCTTTTTATTTCAACAACAAAATTTTGCTCAAGCGTGTAATAGGCGTTGCCGGAGATGTGATAGACATAACAGAGGATGGAACAGTATATGTTAATGGCGAAGCAATTGATGAGCCATATCTGGAGGAAAAAGCCCTTGGGGAATGTGACATAGAGTTACCTTATCAAGTACCGGATAATCGAATATTTGTAATGGGTGACCATCGTTCCACTTCAATAGACAGCCGTTCGACAACAGTAGGCTGTGTAGCAGATGAGTATGTAGTCGGAAGAGTAATCATGCGAATCTGGCCGGCGGGCAAAATTGGCACAGTAAAATAAAACGTGCTAAAAATTAAATTTTTAATATATTTATTTTAAAGGAGCGTATTATTATGAAAAACTCAAGAAGATTTAAAAAAGTTGCAAGTTTAGCAACAGCAGCATTAATGGCAGCTTGCATGGCTGCACCTATAACAGCAATTCAGGCTTCCGCAGTTAGTGTTAAATTTACTAATAGTGCAAGTGATACTGCTCACGCAATGTCAGCTTATCAGATTTTTAAAGGTACAGTTGCAAAATCAGCTACAGGTAGAGGTGCTTCTGCAGAAGTAAAAGACACACAATGGGCAGATGGCGTTACTTCTGCTGATGTAATTACAGCAGTAAATACTGTATTGTCTTCAGAAAAACAACTTGCATCAACAGCTTCAGCTGCTGAAGTTGCAAAAGCTTTATCTGATACAAGTTTAGATGCTAATGCAGTTGCAAAAGCTTTAGCAAAAGTTAAAACTAGCTTAAAGGCTGTATCTGATAGTTCTACAATTACAGAAGATGGTTATTATCTCTTTGTTGATGGTTATAAGGGTACAACAGATTCAAAAGATGCAACATCTTTATATCTTTTAGCTGTTATTGATGCTGATGCAACAGAAGCTTTAGATATTACTTTAAAAAATTCTGCACCAGAAGTAATTAAGAAAGTTAAAGAAGATGATAAAACAGTTAATGCTGAAGGTCAGGCATTTGCAGGTGAAGATAACTATGATGTAGGTGAAAAATTCAATGACGTAGCTGACTATTGCATTGGTGAACCTATTGATTTCAAACTTTATGGTACACTTCCATCTACTTATGATGATTATACAGTTTACTATTATGAGTTTAGCGATACATCAGCAGCTACCCTTGCTATAGATGAAAGTACAATTAAGGTATTTAATGGTGCTAATGATATAACATCTAATTTTGAAGTATCATTATCTGGTGGTTCATTATCTGTAAAATGTGCAGATATTAAAAAGGTTGATGGAGTTACAGCAAATAGCGTTATAACAGTAGAATATCAGGCGAAATTAACAGCAGATGCTGTAATTGGTCTTGATGGTCAAGAAAATGAAGTAAAACTTATCTATTCTACAAACCCTAACTTTAAAGGTGAAGGCGATACAGACGAAAAAGATGAACACGGTGAAACACCAAAAGATAAAGTAATCGTATTTACTTATGAATTAGATACTTTAAAGGTTGATGGTTCTACAGAGGCTCCTCTTCCAGGTGCAAAGTTCAAACTTGGTAATGGTACTCAGTGGGCAAAGGTAGAAAATGATAAGTTTGTTGAATGGACAACTGAAGATAAAGCTACTGAACTTGTATCAGATGCAAATGGTCTATTTAAGGTTATTGGTCTTGACTCTGGTGAATATCAGTTAAAGGAAACAGAAGCTCCTGCTGGTTATAATACTCCGACAGATCCATTTACAGTTACACTTACAGCATCTACAGTAAATGACCAGACATGGACAAATAAAACAGCAGCAGATGCTTTAACTGCTATGGCAGTTAAAGTTGGTGATGTAGCTGGTACAGTATTAGCAGAAGATTCAACTTTAAACCGTGGTGCAAATGGTGGTGGTCAAGTTAAGATTGCCAATAACTCTGGTGCTACACTTCCATCAACAGGTGGTATGGGTACAACATTGTTCTACATAGGTGGTGGCGTTCTCGCTGCTGGTGCTGGCGTTCTCCTTATCACTAAGAAGCGTACAAAGAAAGACTAATTTTCTCCTATATACATTCACACGCAAATAAACCTTTTTGATAAAACCTAACATTCGTCTGCATGCCCCTTCTTATGAGGGGGTATTGCAGGCATTAGGGAGAGTTCCATGAGAAAGAAAAAAAGAAGTGTAATTTCTACAATTATTTTAATTCTAATATTACTGGTGGGGCTCTCCGTAATGCTGTACCCGACAATTAGTGACTGGTGGAATTCCAAGCACCAGACTCGTGCGATTGCAAACTATGATAAAATCGTTGAGGAAATGGACGAAGACCAGACAGGAGAGCTTCTTGCTCAGGCTTATGAGTATAATAATGCTCTTTCAAGTCTTTCGTTTCCTATGGCAGAGTATGAAAAGATACAAAACTATGAAGATGTTTTGAATATCTCTGGTACTGGCATTATCGGATATATTGATATTCCCACCATTAATGTACATTTGCCTATTTATCACGGCACAAGCGAGGGCGTATTGAATATCGCAGCCGGACATCTGGAGGGGTCTACTCTTCCTGTCGGAGGTATCGGCACTCATGCCGTAATTTCTGCACACAGAGGCTTGCCGTCAGCGAAGTTATTCAGTGACCTTGACCAAGTTTATGTTGGGGATACCTTTACCATTACAGTTTTAAATGAAGTTTTGACTTATGAAGTGGAAGAAATCAGAATTGTACTTCCTAATGAAATTGAGAATCTTGCAATTGAAAAGGACAAAGATTTAGTAACACTTATGACTTGTACGCCTTATGGTATCAACTCACACAGATTATTGATACGTTCACATAGAGTTGAAACTATATTCCCTGCAAATGTAAGAGTTACAGCAGACGCAGTTTTAATGGACTCTTTAAAAGTAGTACCATACATAGCAGCACCATTTTTGCTTGCTCTGCTTATCTTCTGGGCAATTAGCAGCCATAGAAGAAAACGTAGAATTCCTTGGGATAATCCACTTTCTATATTTGATGATAATAAGGCTAAATCTAAAAAGGATGGTGATTCATAATGCACAAACTTTCTCGTCGCAGTGCGATGTTATGTGCAATAAGTATGATTATTTGTATGCTGTTGGCTTTGGGAATTCCTGTTTCAGCAGATAGTGCAAGTGGTTCTCTTACGCTTGTTTGTAAGACAGAAACAGAGGCATTAAGTGATATGAACTGGAGTGTTTACCGTGTCGGACAGCGTAAATCGGGAAAACTTGTTTTGACAGGTGATTTTGAGGATTATGCAGTTTCACTTGAAGACCAGTCAACATCAGCACTTCTTGCAGCCGCAGAAACATTGAATAACTATGCAGTAATTGATAAAATTCCACCTGCTTCCGCAGGCAAAACAGATTCAACTGGTACAGTTAAATTTGATAATCTTGAACCAGGATTATATTTGCTCTCAGGTAAACAGATACTTAAAGGTAATACACGTTACATTCCAACACCGGCACTTATGGAACTTACAGTTGAACCAGGAACTACAACTTTTGATATAACAGCACTTGCAAAATATAAAATACGTCCATTGAATACTTCCACAAGTGAGATGTTCACTTTGAGAAAGTTCTGGAATGATAGAGATAATCAATATCAGGACAGACCTGACAGCATTAAAGTTGGTCTTTATAAGGATGACATTTTACAGGATATAGTTACACTTAGTAAAGATAAAGACTGGACTTACACATGGGAAGGCGACCCGAATGCAGAATGGCGTGTTATAGAAGAAACAGTTCCTGTAGATTACAAGGTAATTTATCAGGGTAATGAAACACAGTTTGTAATACAGAATACACACGACGATGTTGGTTCCTCCAGTCTTACCCCTGCAACGACAACTACAACCTCTACCACGACAACAACAACTACTACATCAACAAGTACGACAACCACAACAACGACTACTACAACAACTACAGCCCCTGTAATAATTACAACAACAGAAAAAGCGACAACAACATCTACAACAACAGAAACAACAACTACAGCAACATCAACAAGTACAACAATGACATCAACATCCACTACAAGAGCAACGACAACTACAACAAAAACTACTCAAAGAATCCCAAGCACAGGACAGCTTTGGTGGCCAGTTCCTGTTATGGGAGCAGGCGGATTGATAACATTCAGCATAGGATGCTGTATAAGAAGCAAATCTAAAAAGGATGATTAAAAAATAATGAAACGCAAATCAGGATTGTGTTTCATAATTGCAGGGGCAGTGCTGATGCTTGCGGCATTGTCCCTTGCTTTATGGAACTGGAAAGATGATGTAAGAAGTGGCGAATCTGCAAGAGAAAGACTGGAAGCTCTGAAAGAAGCTATGGAAGAACAACAAGAAAATCCGATTTCAGAAGATAACCCTCCATCAGCCACAGATACTCATATATATAATGATAATTATGATTATACAGATGTTTTTCATCAACAAGGAACTTTACCATCAGAAGAATATCCAACAGAATTTAACGCATCGAATACATTGCCTGTAGATGGTGATTTATTTCAGGAATATGTATCTTCTACAACAGTAACAACAAGGGCAATTATTCCAGAAGAAGATTTTATACAAGTAGATGGTAATTATTATGCTGGAATTTTAACTATACCATCATTAAATTTAGAGCTGCCTATACTTGGAGAATGGAACTATGATGGATTAAGAGTAGCACCAGTTCGTTACCAGGGTTTACCTGAAACAGATGATTTTATTATAGCCGGACATAATTACAGTTCGCATTTTGGCACTTTAGGTAATTTAAATTCTGGAGATAAAATATATTTTATGGATGCCACAGGAAAGATATATACTTATGAAGTAATGTACACAGAAGTACTTCCAGATACAAGTCTTGAAGAGCTGACTACTATAGGTGAATATGACCTGACATTATTTACTTGTACTTTAAGCGGTAAAAGTCGTGTTACAGTTCGATGTGAACGTGTAGAATAAAAACAAAAATGCTGTTCTAAAAAATATAGAACAGCATTTTTATATTTTCAAACTCGTTTTTTGAAAAGACCATGTTTATTGCAATAGGCATAAATAATACCATGACCACATATAGGAAATCTTGCTTCAGGATTTTGTTCTGGGTATAATTTTATCATTTGCAAACGGTTTGTAGTGAGATAAGCAAAGAATGAAATGTAGTGGTTTTTCTGCATATCATGATTTATTGTTATGTAGTAATCATATTCTATTTGTTGTATTTGTATTATATGAGAGTCATCATTTTCTTCTACTTGAAGTGGTGGAAGAAAAATGCCACAGCAACTAAATACGCCTTCACCAGTGGAATGTATTATATTTCCGCATATAGGGCATACATAAAAATTAGTTTTTATTATATTTGCAGATTGATTTTTGTTAGTGATATGTTCACCAGAGAATAATTCTGTAAGAGAAACTCCAAGAGCTTTTGAAAGTGGCTCTAACAGTGAAATATCGGGAAGCCCCTTTTGCGTTTCCCATTTAGAAATGGTTTTATCGCTGACAAGCAAAATATCTGCTAATTGTTTTTGGGTGTATCCTTTTTTCTCTCTTAATGCTTTAATTGTATTTCCTGTAACGTAAGTATTCATATAAAAACTCCTTTTCTGTTATTTGTTATTAGTAGTATATCAGATAATTAAGATATTTACAACCTGCGTTCAGTAGAGTTAATATATGCAATAATGCGGATATATTTAAATATATCATTGAAATTAGTTTTTTAAAATTTGACTTTTATGATTAATATATTTGTCAGACTTGACAAATGTAAGGTTTTCATGTATAATATATATAATTTCAAAAGATATACGGATTTGTAATAGAGGAGGACTCAGCATGATTTGTAAAAAATGCGGAAAAACAATATCGGATAATGCAAAATTCTGTTCACAGTGTGGTGAAAAGATTGAAGCAGATAATATTTCTGAAGATATTTCCGAAGAAAAATTAAACGAAATTTCCAATACTGAAACAGTACAAAATGATGAGCAGGATACCAAAATTGAAAATTGTGAAATCAATAGCGTCCAAAATAAGAAAAAGAAGTTGTTTCCATTCATAATTGGAGGAAGTGCTATAATTTTAGCATGTGCTGTATTTGTTGTATTGTTTGTTACTCATGTAATTTGTTTTCATGATTGGGTTGATGCAAATTGTATAGCACCAAAAACTTGTAGTATTTGTGGAAAAACGGAGGGTTTACCTTTAGGACATGATTTTTCTGAAGCAACATGTACAAAAGATTCTGTTTGTAGTCTCTGTGGTGAGATTGGAGCAAAAGCACTTGGGCATGACTGGTCAGAAGCAACTTGTACAGAAGATGCTATATGTAAAACTTGTGGGGAACATGGTGATAAAGCAATAGGGCACAGCTGGAAAAACGCTACTTGTCTTGAACCTAAAACCTGCACAAATTGTGGTAAAACAGAAGGAAAAGCTAATGGACATAAATGGCAGGAAGCAACATGTGATAAACCAAAGACATGTTCTGTTTGCAAAGAAACTGATGGTAAGGAATTAGGTCATGATTGGGCAGCAGCTACAGTTTCTGCACCGAAGACTTGTCGTCGTTGTGGTGAAACAACTGGTGAAAAATTAAAAACATATGATGTTTATTTTTCTGCAAGTGAGATTATCGCAGCCTCAGGTGTAATGCGTAGTGAATTTGATGTTTATGAAGTAAGTGGAATTTCATGTAGCAATGGTTCTGCATATGCAAGTACAGAATCTGTGGGAAGAACTTTTCATTGTGATAATTTAATTGGAATCAATGTCTCGCAAGCAACAGCTGGACAAGTTACAATCAGCGGAACAATTTCATCAATGCATTTGGTAATACGTGAAGCAGGGCAAAGTAACGCTTGGGTTCAGGATAGCAGATATTTTGAGATAACAAAAACTGTTGGTTAATAAAATGCTGTGGTATATGCAATATATAATAAAAAAGAGGCTGTAAAAGCCTCTTTTATTATTTATTTAGATGTATTTATATATTTCCAGCATCCTTTAAGATAAATTCCACCTGAAATTATAGTCAATATTGTTGAAATCCAAATCAGGCTGTTCAAGCCCCATGTTTTAATTGATTCAGGCAAATCAACAGAGAAATCACCTGTTACACTTAAATATATTAAAACAGCTACAATTGTGACCATAGTAAATGCAGTTTTCAGTTTTCCCCAGATTCCGGCAGCAATGACAACGCCATCTTCTGCCGCAAGTAGTCTTAGACCTGATACCATAAACTCTCTTGCAGTAATAATAATTAAAGGAATAGCACTCATTTTTATTTCATCAAGTTCTACGAATACTGTTAAAGCTGTAATGACAAGTACTTTATCAGCTAAAGGGTCAAGGAATTTTCCGAAATTAGTTACAAGATTTCTTGAACGTGCAATATGTCCATCAAGTGCATCAGTAACAGATGCAGCAGCAAATATAATTAATGCTAACAAATAGTGAAATGGTATTGAATCTACATAGATAAACACCAGAAATACAGGAATTAAAAACACACGAAGCAATGTCAAGCAATTTGGCAAATTCATTCTATAATCTCCTCTGCAAGTAAATCATAATCCATTGTGTCGAATACCTCTACTTGAATATATTCACCTATTTTTAGTTTACGTTCACTGTGTATAAAAATTTTTCCGTCAATGTCAGGAGCATCAGCTTCCGTTCTTCCGAAGTAGCATTCAGCCCATTTATCGAATCCCTCAATTACAGCTGTAAGCTTAGAACCGATTTTTTCAGCATTTTTTTCAGCACTAATATCAGCCTGTTGCTGCATAAGAATTTCAGCACGGTGTTCACGTACATCCTTGTCAATCTGGTCTTCAAATTCAGCGGCAGCAGTTCCTTCTTCCTCTGAGTATGCGAAGCATCCAAGGCGGTCAAATTTCATATCATATATGAAATCACCCAAAGCATTGAATTGTTCTTTTGTTTCTCCAGGGAAACCAGTTATTAAAGTTGTACGCAAAGTTATATTTGGAATACGTTCACGTAAGTGGTTAATTAAATTTCTCAGAGTTGTTTCATCACCTGGACGGTGCATTCTGCGTAAAATTTCTTTATCACAGTGTTGGATTGGTAAGTCAAGATATTTAACCATTTTATTTTCTTCAGCAACAACATCAATGAGTTCTTCAGTAATGCGTTCAGGATAACAATAAAGCACACGAACCCATTTTATTTTTTCAATGGCACATAATGCACGGAGAAGCTCAGGTAGTCGTGACTCACCATATAAATCGCAACCGTATCTTGTTGTATCTTGTGCAATTACAACTAATTCAGTAACGCCATTATCAGCAAGCCAGTTGGCTTCTTTCAAAACATCTTCCATAGGGACGCTTCTATAAGGTCCACGAATTTTAGGAATAGCACAATAACTGCAATTATTGCTACATCCTTCAGCAATTTTTAAATAAGCAAAGAAAGGCAATGTTGTTATTATGCGGTCACCTGTAAGTTCTGCGTCTTCCTTAGGAGCGAAATGTATAACTCGTTCCTTGGCAAGTACTTTATCTAAAATACTGATAATATCACGATTATCACCAATACCAATAACAGCATCAACTTCCTGAAAAGAGTCTGCAACTTCTTGTTTATATCTTTCAGTAAGGCATCCTGTCAGAATAATCTTCTGAATAGTACCCTCATTTTTTAACTGAATGAGTTCCAGAATTGTTTCAATAGCTTCTTCTTTAGCAGATTGAATAAATCCGCAGGTATTTACTATTACAACGTCAGCTTCCCCAGGTTCTACAACTAATTTATAGCCTCTTGCACGTAATTTAGATAACATTCTTTCGGAGTCCACGAGATTTTTAGAACATCCTAAAGAAATCATGCCCACTTTTATTGGCATAATTCATACAGTCCTTTCATTGATATACTTTAGAGCGTGTCCAATAAAAGCATTTTGTATTATTAGCGTAGAAATACGCTTGATTTGCACAAATAGCTCATTTGAACACGCCCCTGATAAATAATATTATTTTTTTGTCCTTATTTTTTCTTTGTTTCTACTTCTTCAATAAGACGTTCTACAAGTGCATCAGCAGACATACTGCCTAAATCTCCATCTTTTCTTGAACGTACAGCGACAGTAGCAGCTTCTACCTCATTATCACCAATAGTAATCATATAAGGGATTTTTTCAAGTGTAGCCTGACGGATTTTATATCCGACTTTTTCAGCACGGTTGTCGACTTCACAACGAAGACCAGCAGCCTGAAGTTTATGAAGTACATCATAAGTATAATCAAGATGTCTGTCAGCGATTGGAATAAGGCGTACCTGCTCAGGAGCAAGCCACAAAGGCAATGCACCAGCAAATTTTTCAATCATATAAGCAAGAGTACGTTCATAACATCCAAGAGAAGTTCTATGAATAATATAAGGAAGTTTCTTTTGACCATCTGTATCTGTATAATACATACCAAAACGTTCAGCAAGTAACATATCAATTTGAATAGTAATTATTGTATCTTCTTTTCCAAATACATTTTTATACTGAATATCAAGTTTAGGACCATAGAAAGCAGCTTCATCAATTCCTATTTCATAATTTACGCCGAGATGGTCAAGAATATTACCCATAATTCTCTGAGCTTCTTCCCATTGTTCAGGAGTACCCTCATACTTATTACCTTTGTTTTCAGGGTCCCACTGTGAGAAACGGAAAGTACAGTCTTCCAGAAGTCCTACAGTGTCAAGCATATATTTTGCAAGTGATAAACAGTTTTTAAATTCTTCTTCCAGCTGGTCAGGGCGGAGTACAAGGTGACCTTCAGAAATTGTAAATTGACGTACACGGATAAGACCATGCATTTCACCGCTGTCTTCATTACGGAAAAGTGTAGAAGTTTCACCTAAACGCATAGGCAAATCACGATAAGAACGTGCACGGTTGAGATATACTTGATATTGGAACGGACAAGTCATAGGACGAAGTGCAAAACATTCTTTTTCTTCATCATGAGGGTCACCAAGAATAAACATACCATCAAGATAGTGGTCCCAGTGACCTGAAATTTTATAGAGTTCACGTTTAGCCATAAGAGGAGTTTTTGTCAGGAGATAACCATTCTTTTGTTCAGTATCTTCAACCCAACGCTGTAAGAGCTGAATAACTCTTGCTCCCTTTGGAAGGAGTATAGGCAGACCCTGACCAACAACATCTACTGTTGTAAAGTATTCAAGTTCTCTTCCAAGTTTATTATGGTCACGCATTTTTGCTTCTTCAAGTTTCTTGAGATGTTCTTCAAGCTGTGCAGCTTTAGGAAAAGCAACAGCATAAACACGGGAGAGCATCTTATTTTTTTCTGAGCCTCTCCAGTAAGCACCTGTACATGATAAAAGTTTGAATGCCTTTATTGTACCAGTAGACATAAGATGAGGGCCAGCACATAAATCAGTAAAATCGCCCTGACGATAGAAAGAAATTGGCTCACCTTTTCCAGCGTGTTCCTCACAGAGTTCTACTTTATAAGGTTCCTGCATTTCATTCAGCATAGCAATAGCTTTTTCAGGTTCAAGTTCAAACTGTTCAAGAGGCAGATTTTCTTTTACAATTTTTTTCATTTCAGATTCGATTTTCTTTAAATCGTCTGTAGTGAATGGTTTTTCCAAATCAAAATCATAGTAAAAACCGTTGTCAATGGCAGGGCCAATAGCAAGTTTTGCTGTTGGGTACAAACGTTTTACAGCTTGAGCAAGAATATGGGAAGCAGTATGCCAGAAAGTTTTTTTGCCATCAAGGCTGTCGAAAGTGAGAACTTCAAATTCACAATCCTTGTCAACAATAGTACGAAGGTCTTTTACAGCTCCGTCAATTTTAACGCAGCAGGCAGCTTTATATAAGCCCATGCCGATGCCTTTTACGATTTCGGCAGCAGACTGAGCAGATTCAATTTCTCTGATGCTACCATCTTTCAGTGTGAGTTTTAACATAATAATAGACTTCCTTTCATAAAAAAATACCCCTTGTGCATGTAATTTGCACAAGGGGCGATAAAATACAAAAATACCGCTGTTCCACCCTTATTTGCATGATATGTATATATAAAAAATATACTTCATGCCTTGAATGGCTCTGTAACGGGAGCTCCCGCCGCTGATTAGGCAGACTCGGAGATGGTGTGCCGTCTTCCGGTTACTACGTTGCTTTCAGCCTACGGCAAACGCTCTCTGACAGAAACCCTGATGGAATTGGCGGTTCTCTTCAACATTTTCTTAATTTATTGAATTGTATTAAAATATATAAAAAAATCGGGATTTTCTACAAACATTCGACTGTACACCGTTAAATTAGTTTGCATTATTTATTCTATCATAACATTTGAGATTTGTCAATATTTTTTTATTAAAAATTTATATGTGAAAAAATGTTAAAGTTCTTTATATTTTTTATTTAGTTTAATAAATCCAATAACGCAGTGGGTAAGCATGGATGTATATATTATAAATAAAGTTATCCATAAAATTTTCAGTACAATAGAATCACTGACAGTATGCAACTCCAATAAGTTTGGAATTACTATCAGAAGATAAAGCACAAACAATGGTATAAGTCTTCTTGAAATAATTTTTTTCATCATATTGATTTTGGATTTGTTATCACTGAATATTTCGTTATCTTCTTCAGTAACAGAAGTATTTTTTCTGAAATAGCTGAATTGGTTTAAATCCTGTATATATTCCCAACCATAATCTTTAAATAGTTGAATATAAGAAACAAAATCTTTTTCTTCAATAAAGTCAAGTTTATATACTACATCCTCAGGTTTGCATTTTTCAAATATATAATAATAGGGTAAGATTTTTTTAATTTTCCAGCCCTTTTTGTGCATCTGAGATAAATATTTTTCTTCTTTTTCGTAATCAGGGAGCAGGAAGAATTTTATGACTTTCTTTTTATCTTTCATAGCATTTACCACCTTCATTTATATTTTTGTATACTCTTTTAATTCTGTTAATTTCTGTGTTTAGAACTTCTTTTCCAAGTTCCGTGATAAGGTATATTTTTCTTTTATTTTCTTCATGTACAAGAGATATAAGCCCATCTTTTTCTATTTTAGACAGAGTACCATACATAGTACCAGGACTTATTGTAACTTCTCCGTTTGTCATTTCTTTAACTTTTGTACTTATGCTGTATCCGTGCATTTCTTCCTGTAAGCAGAATAGAATATAGAAACAGCTTTCAGTCATTGGATTATATATTTTTTTGATTTTATCTTTCATATTGTTATACCTATTATATTTTATTTATATCGCATTCCGATATATCGAAGTACAATATAAGTATATCACACTTCGATATATTTGTCAAGTATTATTTTTTAAAGGGATTGGCCAATAGCGTTGTTAAAAAGCGAACACAGAAATATTTCACTTTGATGTTATCATGATATAGTGACATTATAAAGCTCTGTAAGATTTTTTATTTCATTATAAATAACGCATTTAGTCCACTCCTCTATTCATTATAAAATCTACATTTAACTACGGTTGGAAAATATGTCATTTAATTTATAATAAAAAGTTATTTTAAATTGCATATAATAATTGTAAAAATAAACAAAAAAATAATATTTATAATTTTTTTATTTACAAATATAATATTCCATGCTATAATAACACAATAGAAAAATTATAATAAAGGAGAATTTTTATGAAAATAAAGAAAACAGCATTAGCTGCTGCGATTGCAGTGTTACTAAGTTTTACAGCTTGTGGCACAACTGAAAACAGTGAACCATCTGAAAGTGAAAGTGAAAATGAAACTTTACAGAACACAGAAGCTGAAACAACAATAGCAGAAACTGAAGCTATAACTGAAGCTGTAACCGAAGCTGACGAAGAGAATACTGAAGAAGATACTACAGCAGCTACTGAACCACAGGAATTTACTCCTGTTGAAGGATTAAGCGAAAATTATGCAGACCTTGAAAATAGGAGCTTTGCTTATAATGGTAAAGTTTTTACTCTTGGAAAAAATACTTTACAAGACCTCATTGATGGCGGAATTCCATTCAAAGAAAGTGAATTAAATAATACTGGAAACAATGTAAATAAGAACTATTCATCTGGCACATATACTGTAGAAATCAATGATTTTGTCAATATGCAATTTGAATTTATAAACACTACAGAAACCAATATTACAGAAGCAGAATGTTTACTTCAATATGTAAGATGGTACTCTATCTATGTTCCACAGCCTGATTATGAAGACAGCTTGAATGAGGAAATTACCAATAATATCAACGATGCAGCAAACTATGTTTGTTTCTCATTCCCTCTTACTCTTACTAAAGAACAGCTTTTAGAAAACAATAGTGATACTACTGAAATAACTGAAAACAATTGTGTAAACTACTACATTGATTCCGAAGTATATATGGGAACAAGCGGTTACCACTTCGAATTTAACAAAAATACAGACCAGCTCAAAGAAGCATCTATTTCTTGGCTTCCTTAATGAAATTTAGCGTTTTTTACATATTAAAAAATACGAAATAAATAATGTTTTTATAAAAACCTGTTCAGTAACTGACGAAATTCCGTTTATACGAAATTTTATTGGTTATTAAACAGGGCTTATTATTAGCAGAACAGACAACACTGAAAGATTTATAATGCCACAAAACAAGAATTTTTTAAAAAATATTTTAGAGTAACATCTTTACAAAATATTATTTATCTTGACAAACGAATGATTTCAAGTTATAATAAAATCATAATTATACTATACTAAAATATAAACAAAAGGAGCAATTAAACATGAAAGTTAAAAAAATTTGTATAATGATTTTAGCCACAACAATGTTTTTATCATCTGTTGGTTGCGCTGATGACGAAGAAACTTCAAGCACAAGTTTAATTATTGGTTCAACTACTCCTGTAGAAGATTTACCCCCTGCTGATTTTTTATCACATTTAGATGAAAGTTACTTTTCTGAAATAAATTTTGATAATACTGATACTTCCATGTTAAACAGCGAATTAGTATTTCATGATATTTCATTTTCAATCAATAATGATTGGAAAAAAGAAGAGGTTTCAGAAGATAGTGTATTATGGTATCTAAATGATGTTGATGGATATTTTATGGTAGAACGTTATCTTTATAGTGATGTTGTTCAGTATAAGACAAATGACTATGAATTTATATATGATATCAGTGCAATTCCGGGTTCTGGCACTCCTACTTTTTTATCTGAAAATTATTATACCATCCAAAATACAAGAGTTTATGATATTCAATATTCTAAACCATATGGAGATTTGGAGAAAGTTGCTGACTCTGTTCTCTTCCAGATTGGCGATTATATGTATGCTATAAGTTGTGTAGATAATGATATAGAATCAACTGAAACACGTGAATTTCTTCCTAAAATCCTTGCTACACTTAAAATAAATAAATAATATTTATCAATTCAATATAACGGCTCTCAAACATAATCTAATTTGAGAGCCTTTTATTTTATTTAACTTAATTTGATTTAATTTTTTTCTTCATTGAAAATGAAGAAATTACAGGTATTGCAAATGAAAATAAAAGCATAACCAAAATCTGAACAATATTAAGATTTACTGTGGAGAATATTAACTGAAGTGCTGGCACTTTCAATGTCAAAACAAGTACAATTAAAGAAACAAAAGCTGCAAGTAAAAGTTTCTTATTATTAAACCATGAAATTGAAAATAATCCTTCAGTCTCTGATTTACATTCAAATACATGAATAAGCTGAGATAAAATCAATGTACATAATGCTGTTGTCCGTGCTGCCTCTAATGTTCCGCCCAGACGCAAAACAGTTGAAAATGTTCCCAATGTACATAATCCTATTAAAACACCTCTGAATAAAATTCTATGTAATAAACCATCTGAAAAAAAGCTTTCATCCGGTTTTCTTGGTGGCTTCTTCATAGCATTATTATCAGGTGGCTCCATTCCTAAGGCTATCGCAGGAAGCCCATCTGTAATTAAATTTACAAGCAAAAGTTGAGTTGGAAGTAAAACTACAGGCATTCCCATAAGAATACCTAAAAACATTGTAATAACCTCTCCTATATTACATGAAAGTAAATACCTTACAAATTTTCTGATATTTGAATATATGCAACGTCCCTGCTCAACTGCATATACTAATGTTGCAAAATTATCATCTAATAAAATAACATCAGCTGCTTGTCGTGCAACATCTGTACCTGATTTGCCCATTGCTACACCAACATCAGCTTCTTTTATAGCCGGTGCATCATTTACGCCATCACCTGTCATGGCTACGATTGCTCCGGATTTTTTATATGCTCTTACTAATCTAAGTTTATGTGCTGGATTAACTCTTGCAAAAACACCATACTCGTTTATACACTGAGCAAGTTTTTCTTCTGTAAGTGCATCCAGTTCATCTCCTGTCATCGCCTTTCGTCCATGCAATAATCCTGCTTGCTCAGCAATTGCAAGAGCTGTGTTTTTATGGTCTCCTGTAATCATTACAGTATTTATTTTTGCTTGCGTACAAGTTCTTATTGCAATTTTTGCTGACTCTCTTGGCGGGTCAAGCATTCCTGTAAGGCCAAGAAAAATAAATGATTCTGAATTTCCATCAGTTTTAGCAAATGCCAGCACTCTGAGTGCTTTATCTGATAACGTTTCTGAAGATTTATCAATTTCTCTTCTGTACACATCTGTCAATGCAACACATGAACCATTTATAAAAATACGGTCACACATATCTAATATCTTATCTGTTGAGCCTTTTGCATATTTTATTTTATTTCCATTTTCTTGTACTGTTACAATCATTCTTCTTGTTTCACTGTCAAATGGTTCTGTTGATATTATCTTATGCGAATGTTTATAACTATTCTGATGTATTCCACCCTTTGCAGCTGCTACTAATAATGCTGTTTCTGTAGGGTCACCTGAAACTTTATATTCTCCAGCTGAAATTTGAGAAGAAATCTCTGCTGTTGTACATAATACACAACAATCAAATAATGATTTTAATACAGGAAGCCTATTTATATTTATAGCTTTCCCATCTTGTAATACAGAACCTTTTGACTGTAAGCCTGTACCTGATATTGTAAAATTGTTTCCATCAGCTACAATATTAGTAACTGTCATCTTATTTTCAGTGATTGTTCCTGTTTTATCTGAACATATTACACCTGCACAACCTAATGTTTCTACACTATGTAATCGATTTACAAGTGCTTTATGTTTCATCATTCTGTTTACTGCCAGTGCTAATGCAATTGTAACTGTTGCAGGAAGCCCCTCCGGTATAGCTGCAATTGCAATAGTTATTCCTGTCATGAGCATATCAAAAAATGGCTCTCCACGTAAAACTCCTGCAAGAAATACTACTATACATACAGCCACACAAATTATTGCTACAACCTTTCCTAAGCTTGCAAGTCTTTTTTGCAATGGTGTCATACCATTATCAATTTCACTGAGCATGGTCGAAATTTGTCCGACTTGTGTTTTTGTACCTGTAGCTATAACTTTCGCTGTTGCATTTCCTCGTAATACTGCTGTACCTGAATATAAAATATTTTTCTTATTCAGTGCATTTATATTGTCTTCTGTATTTCCTTTTAATTTTGAAACTGCTGTTGATTCTCCTGTAAGAACAGATTCATTTACTGAAAGACCTGAACACTCCTGAATAACACAATCCGCTGGTATGCTGTCACCTGCTTCAACCTGAACTATGTCTCCGCTGACTAATTCTTTTGCAGGTATTGTCTTCCATGTACCATCTCTTAAAACACGTGCAAATGGTGCTGTAAGCTCTCTTAATGTCTCAAGAGTTTTTTCTGTTCGAAATTCCTGTATAAATCCAAGTACAGCATTAAGCAACACAATTAAAATGATTGTTATTGCATCTGTAAACTCTCCAAGAAATGCTGAAACTGCTGTAGCTGCAAGCAAAATCATTACCATTACATCACGAAACTGCCCTAAAAAAAGTTTCATAGGATTAGTTTTTTTTGCTTGTGCTAATATATTTTCTCCTTCCTTTTTTCGGCGTTGAATCGCCTCTTTTTCGGTTAATCCCTGCATGAATTTCACTCCTCTGTGATTTCTTATAATCTTTTATAAAACATATGTAAAAAATTTAATTCATATACCCGTTTTTTAAATTGAATTTTTAAATAAGACAATAGAATTTGATTTTATTAAGTTTATGCAAGGGGACGCTGTCCCCCTGAACCCTCTGCCAAAGGGTGATAACACCCTTTGGAAACCCAATTACATTTTCATATTCCCCTAAAGGAGAATATGAAAATGTTGTTGTTACAAAAGCGTAAAACCATCCTCTAACAGAAAATAAAAAGAGAAAATATCCATATATAAACTAAATATATCAAATTTAATTTTAAAAAGGGAGTGGACTAAATGCGTTGTTTATAATGAAATAAAAAATCTTACAGAGCTTTATAATGTCACTATATCATAATAACATCAAAGTGAAATATTTCTTTGTTCGCTTTTTAACAACGCTATTGGCCAATCTCGAATAGTGTTTTCACTTGACAAAGCAAATGATTCATGATATACTAAAAACAATCACATAAGGTATGTAAATTGTTAAAATATAAATAGAAAGTTTTCAGCAAAATATGCTGATTAAACATTTATAAGAGAAAGGATTTAAAATTATGAAAAAGAAGTGGATAGCTTGTTTTGCAGCAGCTGTAATATGTGCTAATTCAGGTGCTATTGCTGTGTCAGCAGAAGAGGTTGATAAAAATTATAATATATTAGCATTAGGGGATAGTATCACCGCAGGTGTAGGTGTAAATGATTATTCTGAGAGCTACGTTTCAATTTTAAGTGAATATTTAGAGAATCCTATTGATAATCGTGCTGAGAGTGGCATGAAAAGCGGAGAACTTCTTTCAATGGTTCAAAGTGACTCATCAGTTCGTGATTCAATACAGAATGCCGAAGTTATTCTTGTGTCTATAGGAGCAAATGATATAATGTCTCCGATTTTAGAAACAGAGATAGTTCAGGAAACAGATGCAGATGGAAATCCAACTAAAGTTTTCAAAGTACTTAATTTTAATAATCCTGAAGAAATGCTGAATTCATTAGATGCAAAAACAAGAGTAAAGTTTCAAAGGGAGATTACAAAGGCAATGCCAATAGCTGTAGCAACAGCAAATGAAAATATAACAGCAATTGCAGCGGAAATTAAATCATTGAATTCTGATGCTGATTTAATTTTTCAGACAGTGTATGACCCTTTAAGCATAACAAATGATACAACTACATTATCAGAGAATGCTATATCTAAAATAAATATTATGTCTTCATCAATGGTGTACCAATATCTTAATGGAAGTGGAGAAAATGGAACACTTATTCCTATAGGTCTTAACTCAAATATAAAAGATAATGAAAACATACAGACAGTAGATATTTATGAAAATCTTTTATGTAATGCTTGGTATTATACTAATTTAAAAGATATGGATGTGCATCCAAACGCAATAGGTCACATGGTTATAGCAGCTTCTATTGTAAACAGTGGATGTCTGCCAAGGGGAAACGGAGAGGCTTTTGCAAAAGCTTATGAAAATAGTGGAGCTGTTAATACGCTTGCTGAACAAGATGCAAAGGCAGATGCTCTTGTGAAATCAATATATCCATTAGGAGATGTTGACGGAGATGGCTACATAAGTGTAGATGATGCAAGCGGTGTATTAACACAATATGCTAATCATGCTGCAGGGAATGGCGATGTACTTAATGTATTGGCACGATTTGCTTGTGATGTTGATAAAAATGGTGAAATAAGTGTAGATGATGCTTCTATAATATTGGAGTTTTATGCAAAGCATGCGGCAGGACTTGTAGATAGTTTTGATGAATTTTTGAGCAGTAAATAAGTTTTTTAATAGCAATAAAGCTTTTTGATATATTATTAGTTTAACTAATATATTCATTAAAAGCTTTATTGCTTATTTTTTTGAAATTATCTTGACAAATTGATATTTGTATGATATCATAATAATATCACATTGCAATATAAAAAATAATAATGAAGGAGGTTTTTGCAATGAGTGATAAAAAATATGTTGAAGAGAAAATATTAAATCCTAAAAATGGCTTTGTAGTTTTAGCTCTTACAATATTGAGTTATTTATTATCAATAGCAATATTTATGTTTGGAATTATACTTGCAACAAGCAAAGTATTTTTAGTGGGTGGAGTTATTTTAATTATTTTAAGTGCTATTTCGTGGATTTTTCTTACAATTTTATTAGGTGGACTAAAAGTTGTTTCTCCTAATGAAGCAAGAATATTTACGCTTTTTGGTGTGTATTACGGAACAATTCAAAAACCAGGGTTCTTTTTTGTAAATCCATTTTGTACATCATTTAGTCCAACTTATCAAAAGGAAAGATTACAGGCAATACAAGAAGCATCTGCTAATTTAAAAAAAGGTTCAGTATCTTCTACAGCATTACAGGGTAATAATTTAACAAAAGCTATTTCATTAAAGACACAGACATTAAATAATGGATGTCAGAAAGTAAATGATGTATTAGGAAATCCTATTGTAATTGGTGCGGTGGTTATATGGCATGTTAAAAATGCGACACAGGCTGTATTTTCAGTTGAAGATTATAAAGAATATCTGAGTATACAAACTGATTCTACAATTAGAAATATTGCACGTTTATATCCTTATGATGTTTTTGATGATGTTGAAGATGATAATTTAAATGAGAAATCATTGCGTGGAAGTGCAATTGAAATTGCTGAACAAATGCAGACAGAGTTGCAAAAAAGAGTATCAGAAGCAGGGCTTGAAATCGAAGAAGTACGCATAACGCATCTTGCATATTCGGAAGAGATAGCAGCAGCTATGTTGCAGCGTCAGCAGGCAGCAGCCATTATTGCGGCACGTCAGAAAATTGTAGATGGTGCAGTTGGTATGGTAAAAATGGCGATTGATAAATTAGGAGAAGATGAAATTGTTGTTTTAGATGAAGAAAGAAAAGCAGCAATGGTATCTAATTTGTTAGTAGTTCTTTGTGGCAATAAAGATGCACAGCCGATTGTAAATAGCGGAAGTATTTATTAAAAATTAGTTCTTTCTATTTGAAAGAGGTGATATTTAAGATTTGGGAGAACTTGAAAATAAAGAAAAACAGCTTGAAGCAAAACTTGAAAAAATAAAAGCCATGGAGCAGGAAATTATAAAGCGTGAAAAAGCAATTAAAAATAAAGAGAATGCTAAAAAACAAGTTCTTTTGAGATTATCTCCCAGTTTATGGGGAGATATAGTTGCATGGGCAGAAGAGGACTTTCGTTCAATCAACGGACAAATTGAATATATACTCCATGAAGCTGTCAGAAAAAGAAAGAAATAAAAATATAAAAACCTGTATTAAAAGAAATAATCTGAATATTATCAGATTTTCGCTTGATACAGGTTTTTATTTATAATATTTATTTACTTGCAATTATAATTTTATCTAATGGACCTTTTAGTTTTTTATTAAAGAATTTAACTACGATACCAGTACAAAGGGCTGATATAATAGTTCCTTCTCTTGTTCCAACAATTGAAAAATTAAAAAATATTATAGATAAAACTACAGCTAAAATTACACAGCTTACATCAAATGCAATTTTTACATTGCCAAAGTTTTTATTTATAGTATCTGAAATAGCTTTTACAAAAGCTTCTCCTGAGTTCATTATAACATTTGCAATAACAGAGAGTGATATTCCAAAACTGAGAACGACTATTCCAAGGATAAGCATAATAAGTTTTACAGGATATGTATTTACAGGTATAAATGAAACAAGCCACATTCCGAAGTCGGTAAAATATCCGAATAATATTGAAAGAGGTATCTGAAGTAATTGAATAATTTGAAATTTCCTTCTTAATATTAAGATTTGACCAACAATTAAAACACAGTTCCATATTATAAGCCACATTCCAAGAGATACAGAAGTAAACTTACAACTCATAACATTTGCAACAGATGATATTGGAGATACACCAAGTTCACCATGTTTAGTAAGAGCAACACCAATAGCTGAAAAAAACAAGCTTATAATAAATAATACATATCTTTTTATTATTTCATTTTTTGACATAATGAATTCTCCTTTATAAAATATTTTTATAGTATTATTTAATATAATTATATCACTTATAAATTTATTTGTCAAATACATAATAAAACCGGCATCCTTTAAATAAAAAGATACCGGTTTTATTATGTATGACAATGAAAATAACTTGTACGTTTTTTCATTGTCATTTTATATTTTTCGGTTATCAGCTGTCCAGTCAATTTCTGTGCAAACTAAGCAGGACAGCTAACAAATAATTTTTTGAATTTCTGTAGGAATTATGATGTAATAAAAAAATCTTTATATATGCATATAATTTTTGAAATGTATCAAAGTAAGAATCATAATTATTGTAAATGCAATGTTTTTCAAAGCTCTTATTATACGTTGTTTCTTTAGCTCATTTAAATTCTCATTCATTATTTGTTCATATATTGAATTAAA
>JAFTWL010000188.1 GCA_017465305.1 Ruminococcus sp.
AGATTCATCAGACTGGGGCGTTCCTTACAGAGGTCATGACTACACAGCAAATGTTTGGTCAGTTGGCGAAGGTGTAAAGCCTGTTAACCTTGTAAATGGTTATGAATGGGGTTCAAACTCCTTTATGATTAACAACGCTATGGTTATGGGTATTGCTTATGACATCGATAAAGAACCTCAGTATATCAACGGTGTATCTACATCATTTGACTATTTACTTGGTAGAAACCCAATGGAATTCACTTATGTAACAGGTTATGGTACACATGGTCTGAAGAACCCACACCACAGATGGTGGTCAAATCAGTTGAACAGCGAATATCCTGCAGCTCCTGCTGGTGTTCTTTCTGGTGGTCCTAACTCTGAAATGCAGGACCCAATGGTTCAGGGTAAGGGTTATAAGGCTGGTACAATTGCTCCTATGAAGTGCTACCTTGATAACGTAGAAGCTTGGTCTGTAAACGAATGTACAATCAACTGGAATGCTCCACTTGTATGGGTTGCTTCCTTCCTCGAAGATGAAGCTCCAAAGGTTTCAGACGGCACAACTACAACAAAGAAGCAAGAAGCAACATCAACTACTACAACAACTACAACAAAGCAGGGCGAAACAACAACAACTACAAAGGATCCAGATGATGATACTTTAATAGGCGATGTAAACTGTGATGGCAAAATCAACCTTACTGATGTTATTTATTTAAATAAGTTTATTGCTGGTTCTTATACACCATCTCCACAGGGCATGTTGAATGCAGCTTGTGATCAGACAAATTCTGATATTGATTTGGATGACACATTAGCTCTTCTGAAATATTTGATTAAGGTAGTTGAACTTCCTGTTAAATAATTGTTTTTAACAACTATATTTATATAGGATAAAAGTATTACTTTAAATTGCGTTAAACAGTGCAACATAGTTTTAAATGCTATGTTGCACTGTTATTTTTTATTTTATATAAAAATCTCTTGACATATGACGAATTATGTGTTATTATAAATTTATAATATTTAACCTTATCAAGAGTGGTGGAGGGACAGGTCCTATGAAGCCCGGCAACCTGATTGTGCATTGGATACAAAAAAGGTGCCAAATCCTGCGGTATTAACCGAGAGATGAGGATTTCGCAAATAAGATACGAAATCAGGCACTCGGAATACGGGTGCTTTTTTCTATCTCAAATAAATTTGAAAGGAAATTTTTTAATATGAATGAATTTTTATTTACTTCAGAATCTGTTACAGAAGGACATCCGGATAAAATATGTGACCAGATTTCTGATGCTGTTTTAGATGCGATTTTAGAACAAGACCCAACAGCAAGAGTTGCCTGCGAAACTGTTACAACAACTGGAATGGTCATGTGTATGGGTGAAATATCAACAACCGCAAAAGTAGATATTCCACAAATTGCAAGAGATGTTATTGTTGATATTGGATATGACCGTGCAAAGTTTGGATTTGATGGTTATACTTGTTCTGTATTGACAGCAATTGATAAGCAGTCACCAGACATTGCAATGGGCGTAAATGATGCCATAGAAACACGTAACACTGAAGCACATGAAACAGGTGCAGGTGACCAAGGTATGATGTTTGGTTATGCTTGTAATGAAACAAAAGAGCTTATGCCATTGCCGATTTCGTTGGCTCATAAGCTTGCAATGAAGCTTACAGATGTAAGAAAAGAAAAGATATTAAAATATTTACGTCCTGATGGCAAGGCACAAGTTACAGTTGAATATAAAGATGGAAGGCCTTTTAGAATTGATACTGTTGTTCTTTCTACACAGCATGCTCCTGAAATTCCAACTGAACAAATTCGTTCTGATATGATGAATTATGTAATTAAGGAAGTACTTCCAGAGGAGTTGCTTGATGAAAATACAAAATATTTTATCAATCCTACAGGAAGATTTGTAGTGGGTGGACCACAAGGTGATAGTGGTTTAACAGGAAGAAAAATTATAGTAGATACATATGGTGGATATGCACGTCATGGCGGTGGAGCATTCAGTGGAAAAGACCCAACTAAGGTTGACCGTTCAGCAGCTTATGCAGCAAGATATATTGCAAAGAATATTGTTGCAGCTGGATTAGCTGAAAAATGTGAAGTACAGCTTGCATATGCGATAGGTGTAGCAAATCCTGTTTCTGTATTAGTTGATACATTTGGAACTGGTGTAGTGGAAGAAGAAAAAATTTCTGAAGCAGTAAAGGATGTATTTTCCTTGACGCCAAGTGGTATAATTGATATGCTTAATTTGCGTAAGCCACAGTATAGAAAGCTTGCAGCTTATGGACATATGGGAAGAGAAGAACTCAATGTTGCATGGGAAAAGTGTGACAAGGTAGAGGAATTAAAGAAAGCTTTAGCTTAAAATTATAAAGTAAACTATACAAGAGAATTTTCTTGTATAGTTTATTTTTTTGACAAAAGTTCAGAAAAATTTTCTACTTGAGTAGCCATAGCTTCTTTCACATTATCTTCTGGTAGAAAAGTTGAAGAATAATCATAGATAGATATTCCAATGGGTTTTTCTTTGGAAGTGATGAATTCTATTTCTTCTGTAGGAATATTTGTATTTTCAATCCATTCATTTTTTCCTTCTCCTGCCCATGTATCAATTTTTCCGATTTTATATGTACAAATTCCTATTGATAATTTTACATCTTCACATGTTATCATATTTTCCCACATGTCAACAGTTTCTTGAAATGGAGCAGTATCATTCTCAAATCCAAAATAAATTTGTGGGACTATATAATCACAATATCCCGATTGACTGCACCACATTTGAACATCAGAATATTGATTTTCATTTCCATCAAGTGTTCCCTGAGGGCTTATTCCAAATAACACATTTTTATTTTCTGTTTTTGTGGCATCGTACATAGCTTTGACCATTTCACTGCAATTTGATTTTCTCCATTTGTTTAAATCTGTTTCACCGCTTTTTTCAAAGGCTTCTTCATCAAAGTAAGTTTCTTTTGTAGGATAAAAATAATCATCAATATGAATTCCATCAACATCATAATTATTAACAATTTCTGAAACGCCATCAGATATAAGTTGTCTTACTTCAGGATATGCAGGGTTTAACCAATATTGACCATTAACATTTACAATTACAGTTCCGTTTTTTTCACTATCATCATACCATTGTTTAATTAAAAAAGAGTTGTCCATACTTTGCATTTGTTTTTCTGTCTGACATCTGAGAGGATTTATCCAAGCATGAACAGAGAGATTTAATTTATGTGCAGTTTCAATCATACATTCCAGTGGGTCAAAGTCAATATTACTTTCTTCGTATAAACCTGGTGAAAATAAATCAGAATTATAGTAAGCATCTCCAAAAGCTCGTACATGAAGGTAAACTGTATTTATTCCGATATCAGCAGCATTTTTAAATCGTTCTGACATTTCATTTTGAAATTCATCTTTTGTTTTTCCTGAAAGTGTTTCACTATAATCCATCGCAGGAAACCACATACCATATTGAATATCATCAGTATTTTCAATTTTATTAGTAGTATTTGTATTATCATCGTTAACATTATCATTATTGTTGCTATTGCTTGTTTTAGGCAAATTTAACTGTTGAATAGTTTGTACATTTTCACTTATATTTTTGCAAAAAAGTGCTCCTGATGGCTGTGAATCAGATGGAGACTTTTTAGTACATCCAAAGCAAAATGGAATTGTAAGAATAATCGTAATAATACATAATGCAGATTTCAAAATAATATTAGCTCCTTTACTTTTAAATAATGTAATTTATAAAAATCAATATATTATATGAAAGTCGAATCCCTATTATGTATTTTTTCAAGCTGTACAAAGAAGCTATTGGGAAAGTATTATTTTCGGTATAAATGCCAAATAATAAAGAATAACTTGCTTTTTTGCTTTGAAAATGATATAATAAAAAAGTATTTTATCATAAATTCAGGGTTGAAATAGTATATAAATCTATTTTCTTAATCTTGTGTGACTTGTATGCTACAGGAGGTTTTTTATGTTATCTGATATTGAAATTGCACAGCGTGCTAATATGAAAAATATAGGTGAAATTGCTTCAAATCTTTCTATAGAAGAAGATGACATTGAATATTATGGACATTATAAAGCAAAGCTTTCAGAAGCTTTATTTCAAAAGTTAGAAAATAAACCTGATGGAAAATTGATTCTTGTAACAGCAATCAATCCAACACCTGCTGGAGAGGGAAAAACAACAGTAAGCGTAGGGCTTGCTGAAGCTATGGGACAACTTAATAAAAATGCTGTTTTAGCATTAAGAGAACCATCATTAGGACCTGTTTTTGGCATAAAAGGCGGTGCAGCAGGCGGTGGTTATGCACAAGTTGTGCCGATGGAAGATATCAATTTGCATTTTACTGGAGATATGCACGCTATTACAGCTGCTAACAATTTACTTTGTGCAATGCTTGATAATCATATGCAGCAGGGGAACGAACTGAGAATTGACCAGAGACGTGTTATGATTAAACGTGTTATGGATATGAATGACAGAGCGTTGAGAAATATTGTAATAGGACTTGGTGGAAAAATAGATGGTATTCCTCGTTCAGACAGATTTCAGATTACAGTTGCTTCCGAAGTTATGGCGATTTTATGTTTATCAGCTGATTTAGCAGATATGAAAAAACGTCTTGGAAATATTCTTGTTGCATATAATCTTGATGGAGAGCCTGTCTATGCAAGAGATTTAGGTGCAAATGGTGCAATGACAGCATTATTAAAAGATGCTTTAAAGCCAAATCTTGTACAGACTCTTGAAAATACACCAGCGTTTATTCATGGCGGGCCATTTGCAAATATTGCACATGGATGTAATTCAATTCGTGCGACAAAATTAGCAATGAAGTTAGGTGATTACTGCATTACTGAAGCCGGTTTCGGCTCTGATTTAGGTGCAGAAAAGTTCTTTGATATTAAGTGTCGTTATGGAAACTTAAAGCCTGATTGTGTAGTTGTAGTTGCTACTGTTCGTGCATTAAAATACAATGGTGGAGTTCCTAAAACAGAATTAACATCAGAAAATGTAGAGGCATTGAAAAAGGGAATAGTAAATTTACAAGTTCATATTGAAAATATGCAAAAGTATGGAGTTCCTGTTGTTGTAGCTATCAATAGATTTATGACTGATACAGATGCTGAACTTAATTTTATTAAAGAATTTTGTGAAAGTCTTAATGCTGAGTGTGCTATGGCTGAAGTATTCGCAAAGGGTGGCAAAGGTGGCATTGAACTTGCAGAAAAAGTATGCAAGACAATAGAAACAAAGAAATCTGATTTTCATATACTTTATGATGCTGATTTATCAATAAAAGAAAAAGTTGAGATTATTGCTAAAGAAATTTATCGTGCTGATGGTATAGCCGTTACATCTCAAGCTGAAAAGGCAATAGCGCAAATAGAAGCTCTTGGATGTGCAAATTTACCTGTATGTATTGCTAAGACTCAGTATTCCCTTTCTGATGACCCTACAAAATTAGGCAAACCTGAAAACTTTAAAATTACTGTACGTGATGTAACTCTTTCAGCTGGAGCAGGCTTTATTGTTGTTTTAACTGGTGATATTATGACAATGCCAGGACTTCCAAAAGCACCAGCAGCACTTAGAATTGATTGTGATAATGAGGGTAACATTACAGGCTTATTTTAATATAAATTATAAAAATATAAAGTCTTTTTGATGCAACAATTTCTTCAGAAAATGTTGCTGAGGGTTTGGGGCGAAGAGCCCCAAATCGTCGCAAAGCGACGATTATGGAGGAAGTATGAAAAAACTTGTAATTTTGACGCATTCTCCAGAAGAAACGATTGAACTTGCAAAAAAAATCGGAAGTGTATTAAAAGCAGGGGATTGCATTGCATATTTCGGAGATTTGGGCGTAGGAAAAACAACTTTTACAAGAGGATTGGCACAGGGATTAGGACTTCCTGATGAAGTTTCTTCTCCTACTTTTTCAATTGTTAATGAGTATCATGGAAAAGGTCTTTCACTTTATCATTTTGATATGTATCGTATATGTAATGAAGATGCACTTGAAACAACAGGTTTCTATGATTATCCTCTTGATGAAAGTATTTTTGCAATTGAATGGGCAGAAAATGTTATTGATTTTCTGCCTGAAAATAAGATTAAAATTACATTAGAGCATATAGATGATGACACAAGAAGAATTACAATTGAAGGTGGTGAGCGTTTTGAAAATTTTAAGTATTGATACATCAGGAACTGTAGCAGCGGCTTCTGTTTATGATTCTGATGAAGATTTAATGCTTGCACAGCAGTGTATCTATACTAAAAAGACACATTCACAAGTAATACTTCCTTTAGTTGAAAGGATGCTTAAAGATGTTTCATTATCCCTTAATGACATTGACAAAATTGCTGTTGCAGTAGGTCCGGGGTCTTATACAGGACTTAGAATAGGCATAGCAGCAGTTAAAGCAATGACATTTGCTTTGAAAATTTCCTGTTGTGGAATTTCAACACTTGAAGCACTTGCATATCAGGGAAGTATTTTTTCTGGATTTGTATGTTCAGTAATGAAGGCAAGGCAAAATCTTGTTTATGCAGGTGTTTATAAGAATGAAAATAATCAAATTATTTCTATTTTGTCTGATAGAATAATTGATAAAGATGAGTTATGCAAATATCTCTTGGAATTAAAAGAGCCTGTATTACTTATTGGCGATGCTTCAGGTGATTTAGCAGGAGAGCAATTTATAATTGCACCATCTTCAATAAGATTACAGAATGGTATAGGTCTTTGTATGGCAGCAGTTCATAAAGAATCTCAGAGTCCGAATTCTTTAGAGGCTAAATATTTGCAGGCTGTAAAGGCAGAAAAAGACCGCAAAGGTATTTCATAAAAATTATAGAGCTTGATTTTTTATGATTTATATGATATAATAATTTTGAAAATATTCTTGTAAAATCAAGATATAAAAATATATTTGTGATAAAGGAGAATAGTATGAATATCTGGATTGGTTGTGACCATGCAGGTTATGCTTTAAAGTTGGAAGTAATAGCATTCTTAAAAGAAAAGGGCATCAATGTTACAGATTTAGGCTGTGACGGAAGTCGAGCTGATTATCCTGAAATTGCGAAAGCTGTCGGAAAAGCTGTTTCAGCAAATAAAGGAGACCTTGGCATTTTAATTTGCGGAACTGGTATAGGAATGTCCATTGCTGCAAATAAAGTTCGTGGCGTACGTGCTGCATTATGTGCAGATTATTTTTCTGCTAAATATACTCGTTTACATAATGATGCTAATGTTATGTGTATGGGAGCAAGAACTCTTGGAGCAGGTTTAGCACTTGAATTAGTTTCTGTATTTATAGATACACCTTTTGAGGGTGGACGTCATGCTAATCGTGTTGCTATGATTCAAGAAATGGAACAAGAATTTTAATAATATTTTTTATATTTTAGGAGGTATTAAAATGGCATTACATATTGTATCACACCCATTAGTTCAGCATAAAATTTCACTTATGAGAAATAAAACAACGGGTGTAAAAGAATTCAGAGAACTGACATCAGAAACAGCTATGCTTATATGTTATGAAGCAATGCGTGATTTGCCTA
>JAFTWL010000189.1 GCA_017465305.1 Ruminococcus sp.
ACTAAAGGTGAACCTGGTACAGGCGATATTGTACAGGCTGTACGCCATATGCGTATGATGAATGCCGAAATACGCAGATTACAATCTATGTCTGAAGATGAACTTTTTGACGCTGCAAAAGAACTTCGTGTGCCTTATGATTTAGTTCAGTATGTACATACTAATGGCAGAATTCCTGTTGTTAATTTTGCTGCTGGTGGTGTTGCAACTCCAGCCGATGCTGCTTTAATGATGCAACTTGGTGCAGAAGGCGTTTTTGTTGGCTCAGGTATATTTAAATCAGGCAACCCTGAAAAACGTGCTGCTGCTATTGTAAAAGCTGTTACAAATTACAATGATGCTTCAATGCTTGCTGAACTCTCTGAAGATTTAGGAGAAGCTATGGTTGGTATCAATGAAGATGAAATTTCTCTTCTTATGGCAGAAAGAGGCAAATAATGCGTATTGGTATTCTTGCTCTTCAAGGTGCTTTTGCTGAGCATAATAATATTTTAAAAAAACTTGGTGCAGAAACTTTTGAGATACGTCAGAAAGATGATATTTCCAAATCATTTGATGGTCTTATTATTCCGGGTGGTGAAAGCACAGTAATGGGAAAACTTTTAAGAGAACTTGATTTGTTTTCACCTATACAAAAAATGATACAAGATGGTCTTCCTGTATTCGGAACTTGTGCAGGGTTGATTTTATTAGCAAACAAAGTCAATGGTGGCGAAGTACAACTCGGCACTATGAATATTACTGCTCAACGAAATGCTTACGGTCGCCAGTTGGGAAGTTTTTCAACTAATGCTAAATTTGATAATGATGATAATATTCCGATGGTGTTCATCCGTGCACCTTATATATCATCTGTTTCAAAAGATGTAAAAATTTTATCAACTGTAAATGATAAAATAGTAGCTGCAAGTCAGGATAATCAACTTGTAACAGCCTTTCACCCAGAATTAACAAACAATACCTATATACACCAATATTTTTTATCTAATTTTATAAAATAATTTTCTTATAAATGTCTTTTAAAATAACTTTTCTATTTCAGAATTAAATCAACAAATATTATTTTTTTAAAAATAATAGTTAAACGCCTTAATATTTTAACTTTTTTTGGCGTTTAAGCTTGTAAAATCAAAAAAATTATGTGATAATATAATTTCTACTTGAAAAAAATTAAAAAAAGTAGTATAATAATTATCATGTTGAGAACTCACATTGATTATCTCACATAATTGATTTAATTTTTATTATAGGAGGCTCTTACCAATGGAATTTAAGAGTGAATATTTACAGCGCGTATACGACAAGGTTGTAAAAACTAATCCTGGTGAACCAGAATTCATTCAGGCTGTAGGCGAAGTATTGGAATCTTTGGAACCAGTTGTAGCTAAGGATTCTTCTTATGAAGAAAACGGTATTATTGACCGTATTGTAGAACCTGAGCGTATGATTAGCTTCCGTGTATCTTGGGTAGACGATAATGGCAAGGTTCAGGTAAACCGTGGTTACCGTTGCCAGTTTAACTCTGCAATTGGTCCTTACAAGGGCGGCTTACGTCTTCACCCTTCTGTTTGCCCATCTGTTATCAAATTCCTGGGCTTCGAACAGATTTTCAAGAACAGCTTAACTAGTCTCCCAATGGGCGGCGGTAAGGGCGGTTCCAACTTTGACCCTAAGGGCAAGTCTGATGGAGAAATCATGCGTTTCTGCCAGAGCTTCATGACAGAACTGAGCAAACATATCGGTGCTGATACTGACGTTCCAGCTGGTGATATCGGTACAGGTGCTCGTGAAATCGGTTATATGTTCGGTCAGTACAAGAGACTCAGAAACGAATTTACAGGCGTTCTTACTGGTAAGGGTCTGTCTTATGGCGGTTCTCTTGCAAGAACAGAAGCTACAGGTTATGGTCTTCTTTACTTCACTGAAGAAATGATGAACGTTATGAAGAATGACTCTGTTGCAGGCAAGACAATTGTTGTTTCTGGTTCTGGTAACGTTGCAATCTATGCTACTGAAAAGGCTACACAGCTTGGTGGTAAGGTTGTTGCTCTTTCTGACTCTAATGGCTACATCTATGACCCTAATGGTATCAATCTTGATGTTGTTAAGCAGATTAAGGAAGTTGAACGTAAGAGAATTAAGGAATATGTTGACCGTGTTGACGGTGCTACTTACACAGAAGGTTGCAAGGGTATCTGGACAATTCCTTGTGATATTGCACTTCCTTGTGCTACACAGAACGAAATTGATGCAGAATCTGCTGAAATCTTGATTAAGAATGGTACAAAGGTTGTTGCTGAAGGTGCTAACATGCCTTCTACTCCTGAAGCTATTGCTAAGTTCCAGGCTGCTGGTCTCCTCTTTGGTCCAGCTAAAGCTGCTAATGCTGGCGGTGTTGCTACTTCTGGTCTTGAAATGTCTCAGAACAGCGAACGTCTCTCATGGACTTTCGAAGAAGTAGATGCTAAGCTGAAGAACATCATGGTTAATATCTTCCACAATGCATACAATGCTTCTAAGGAATACAGCGAAGAAGGCAACCTTGTTGCAGGTGCTAACATTGCAGGCTTCCTGAAGGTTGCTGATGCTATGAAGTGGCAGGGCATTGCTTACTAATTTATATTTTTGATTATATTTAATCTTTTAATCTTAATCAATATATAACACAAAAAACACTGTTGCATATTATGATGTAGCAGTGTTTTATTATAATCTTATGAAAGAAAGTGATTTGATAATATGAAAAAAGCGAAAACATGGATTACATTAAGTGTAATTATACTTTTAATATTGATTTTAGGGGTTTGTTCTGTTTCAATTGTTCCAGCAGGAAATTCAGGCGTTGTAGTAACTTTAGGAAGCGTTAATTCTACTGTCTGGGATGAAGGCTTGCACTTTAAAGCACCTTTCATACAAAATATTGTAATTATAAACAATAAGATTCAAAAATCAGAAATTACATCAAATAGTGTTTCAAAAGATTTACAGACAGTTTCAAACAGTGTTGCGGTAAACTATCATGTAACTAAAGATTCTTCTGCTTCTATTTATAAAACAATTGGAGAACAATATTCTGATACTGTACTACAACCAGCTATTCAGGAATCTGTAAAATCTGTTACTGCCCAATATACAGCCGAAGAACTTATTACAAAACGTTCTGCTGTTGGAGATGAGATAAGAAAAACATTATCAAACAAGGTCACTGAATATGGTATTGTAATTGATAAATTCAATATTGTTAATTTTGATTTTTCTGATGAATTTAATCAGGCTATTGAACAAAAACAAGTAGCAGAACAAAATAAACTGCGTGCAGAAACTGAAAAACAACAGAAAATTATTGAAGCTGAAGCTGCTGCAAAACAAAAAACAATCGCTGCTGAAGCTGAGGCTGAAGCTACATTAAAAAAGGCTGAGGCTGAAGCAAAAGCAAATGAAAAAATAAATGCATCTCTTAGCCAAAATGTATTAAAATACTTACAAATTGACAAGTGGAACGGAGAATATCCAAATGTAGTTTCATCTGATTCTTCTATTTTAATTGACATTCCAGATGAAACACCTGCTCAGACAACTCCAAATACAAGTGAAAATTAAAATATTTAACTATAATTTATTTTTAATTATAATTACTATCCTATCTTTGAAAAAACTAATAAAATTTTAAAACATTCGAATAAATAAAATTTTTTTACACGGTTTCTTATTGTTTAAAAATTTTTTTCATTTCACGACCGCTTTTAGCCTTTTTCGACAAATTAAAATGATATAATAATTACATTAGTTAATCAAACAACTAAAATGTTTATTATAGATAGGAGTTAAATATTATGATTATTAAAAATATTTTAAACCAAATAGCAATGGAAAATAACATATCTTTAGAAGAAGTACGCAAAGAAATAACATACGCAATAGAAGAAGCTATGCGTTCAGATGACCCTATAGCTAAAAATTTATGGAGCCAGATTAGTAAAAATGGAGAAACACCTACACCAGAAGAAACTATTGAATTTATATGCTCACTTATTATAAATAATCAGGAAGAAGATGACCTTCTGAAATAAAATCTTTTATCTTTTTATCATTTTTATTTAAATGTCCTTGTACATATTGCAGATATGTATACATTACTTCAATATCATCTCTCTTAAAACGCAAATGAAATTCGTTATCTGTAGGAGCTCCATTTGCCCATAAAACCAATATAAACTCTAACATAATATCAGAAATTTTATCAACACCTGAATAAGTTGCTATTTCTGTTCCAGCTGGACATAATTTAAATCTATAAACAGAATCAAGTGATTCTATATATTCTAGTTCTATCAGCTCTCCTTTCAGGAGGGCTGATAATTTTATACTTAAATGTTCAACTTCATCACAATATAAATCATAGCCTGATATATCAAGGTTCATTTCATAGAAACCGCCAATATGTAATCTTACATAGCAAGATTCATAGTCTATATCTGCTTTCAAATTTGAAATATATCCGTCTATTCTGAATTGAAAATCTAAACCTTCATTATCAAGTCTAAGCCACATAATTATTTTAAACCTCCACATATTCTTATTTATACATCTTCTGTTGCAATATATTCTCTGTCAAAAGTAATTATAGTATAGTATAAGCCATATTCTTTTTTTAAATCAGTATCAATAATTGTCTTAAGCTGATGATTTGTATACATACAATCACATGGTACTACTAAATCAAAAATTAAATTGTTATGAGTATCACCTGTAACCATCCTAAAATCATGTATCTTAAGACGTATATCTATATTTTTTATAATCATTTCAATTACTTTTTTAGATGAATTCACTTGTTCATTATCAGTTTCTATAGGGTCCATATGAATTGTCATATGAATGTGAAACTGAGATTGAATCTGATGTTCTATTCTATCTACAATATCATGTATAGTAACAAAGTTTTCATTACTACTTACTTCTACATGACAACTTCCTATCATATTAGAAGGTCCATAATTATGAATTACAAAATCATGCACATCAATAATTTTATCATAACTACAAATAAGTTTACATACAGAATCTACAAGAACACTATCAGCAGGTTTTCCTAATAGGTCATCTATCGTATCCTTTATAATATCATAACTTGATTTTAATATCAAAAATGATACAGCTAACCCTATTATTCCGTCTATAGGAAAATCAATAAATAAAGATGCTATTAATGCTATAATTGTTGATATTGTTGCAATTACATCATTAAAGCTATCTTTAGCAGCTGCTAAAATAACAGATGACTTAACAGACTTCCCAAGTTTTTTATTAAAATATGCCATAAACAATTTAACACATATTGAAAATAAAAGTGATATTAAAATAATCCATTTAAATGTTATTTCTTCTGGATTTCTTATCTTATCAATTGACTCCTTGAAAAGAGAAAATCCCATCAAAGCTATTACTACTGCTATCAATAAAGCAGTCAAATACTCTATTCTTCCATGCCCAAACGGATGATTTTTATCTGCTGGTTTAGATGCGAATTTATAACCAAGAAATGTGATTCCACAATTTGCACAATCAGATAAATTATTAAAAGCATCTGATAAAATTGCAATTGAGCCTGATAAAATTCCCATACTATATTTTAAAATAAAAAGAAAAATATTACAAATAATTCCTATAATACTGCTGAGTGTACCATATGCTTTTCTTACTGATGGATTTTCAACCTGAGTATAATCAACTATTAAGTGTTTTACTAAAAATTCAATCATTTTATATCACCCGTTATATTATTAAAAATATGATAACTTTATTTTAGCAGTTTATTATTATGTTTGTCAAGCATAACTTTTTTATTTATTTGTTGATTATTAAATTTATTTAGTATACTCTGTCAATAAATTAGTTCTGAACATAATGCTTCTATATTTTTTAGGTGTAATATTTTCTTCTTCTTTGAAAACTTTAATAAAATGACTCTGAGATGAAAAACAAAGTATATTTGCAATTTCAGCACAACTTTTATCTGAAAATCTAAGCATATTTTTAGCTTCTTTTATTTTTTCTTTTTTTATGTATTCATGGATTGAGATTCCCATTTGTTCATGAAATAAACGTGAAAGATAATTAGGGTGAAGATGTGTTACCTCTGACAACTCTAAAAGTGATATTCTGCTGTGCAAATGACTATAAATATAATTAACACATAGTATAATTGGTTTTGAACAAATAGACTGCTTTCTTAACATTTGCATTCGATTAGCATATTCAAGACATACTTTAACATGCAAGTCCTCTATTTGCGTTTCTGACTGACAAACATCTGCTTTCTGTATATAATAATCACTTAATTGAAAAGCCTCTTCCTGAGTCATTCCTTTTTCTATGCAAAATCTTGCAAGCATTGCAGTTGTTATTATAAAATGATATATATGATTATATAGTGAGTGCTTTGATAAAATATTTTTTTTAGATACACTATGTAATGGATTTTCTTTATATAAAAATTCTTTTACTTTATTTACATTTCCATCCTGTACAAGTCGATAAAACCAAAATTCATGTTCTACAGGATTATGCTTTAATTCAAATTTATTTGAATCTACAATTTTATCTAAAATTTGTTCTTCTTTTAATTCTTTCATTTCTAATAACCTCCAAACTAATTATATCATAAATTTGATAAAAATACAATAAATTTTATATATTTTCAATCTAAAAGTGCATATAATAAACATAGTATAAAAGCAAATAAATATTAAATTTTTAAAATAAAGGAGTTGTAAACTATGCAATTTTCAAAAGATTTTATGTGGGGTGCTGCTTCAGCTGCCTATCAGGTAGAAGGAGCTTGGAATGAAGATGGAAAAGGTTTAAATATCTGGGATGCTATATGTCAAGAAGGCGGTCATATTGCCCATAATGAAAACGGAAATGAAGCTTGTGACCATTATCATCTCTACTTAGATGATATAAAAATCATGAAAGAAATGGGCATACGATACTATCGCTTTTCTATAAACTGGACAAGAATTCTTCCTAAAGGTATTGGAAAAGTAAATGAAAAAGGTATTAAATTTTATTCCGATTTAGTAGATGCTCTTTTAGAAAATGAAATTGAACCTATGATTACACTGTTTCACTGGGACTATCCATTCGCATTGCACAAATTAGGAGGATGGCTTAACAGAGATTCTTCTAATTGGTTTGCTGAATATGCTAAAGTAGTTGTTGAAGCATTATCCGATAGAGTTTCATATTGGATGACAATAAATGAACCACAAGTTTTTATTGGATGTGGATATCAAATAGGAAAATTTGCTCCTTTTCAAAAAGCAAGTACAAAAGAACTCACCACAATGGCACATAATGTACTACTATCACATGGTAAAGCCGTAAAAGTAATCAGAACTTATGCAAAGAAGAAACCTGTTATTGGATTCGCTTTTGCAACACCATGCTTTACACCTGATGATAATACAGAAAAAGAAATTCAAAAAGCAAAAAAGCAAAGTTTCATTATAACAAAAGAAAACTTTATTTTTAGTGCTTCATGGTGGGCAGACCCTATTGTATTCGGCAGATACCCTGAAGAAGCTGAGGCTGTTTTTGGAAATGATATGCCTGAAGTTTATCCAGGTGACATGGAAATTATTTCACAGCCTGTAGATTTTTATGGTGCTAACCTATATTATGATAATTC